>JAICWX010000041.1 GCA_025934635.1 Streptosporangiaceae bacterium
CGAGCCGACCACCTCGGCCGCCATCACCGGCGGCTCCTCCTTGACCACGGGCAGCTGGGACACGTCGTACTCGCGCAGCAGCGCGATGGCCGCGCCGACGTTCTCCTCCGGGTGGACGTGGACGAACTCGGGCAGGCTGCGTTCTTTCCTGGCCATCACGTCGGCCACCAGCGGCTCGGTCGTCTGCGCCGACAGGAAGCCGTAGTCGGCCATCCACTCGTCGTTGAAGATCTTCGACAGGTAGCCGCGGCCGCCGTCGGGCAGCAGCACGACAATCACCGCGTCCGGCCCGGCCGACTCCGCGACCCGCAGCGCCGCCGCCACCGCCAGCCCGCACGACCCGCCGGTCAGCAGGGCCTCCTCCCGGGCCAGCCGCCGGGTCATACCGAACGACTCGGCATCACTGATCGCGATGACCTCATCGCATACTTCCGGATCGTAGGTGGCCGGCCAGATGTCCTCGCCAACGCCCTCGACGAGATACGGGCGGCCGGAGCCGCCCGAGTAGACCGAGCCCTCCGGGTCGGCGCCGATGATCCGGACCGCGCCGCCCGACACCTCCTTCAGGTACCGGCCAGTGCCGGTGATCGTGCCGCCGGTGCCGATCCCGGCGACGAAATGGGTGACCGTGCCGTCCGTCTGCGCCCAGATCTCCGGCCCGGTGGTGGCGTAGTGCGAGGCGGGGTTCTCGGGGTTCGCGTACTGGTCGGGCTGCCAGCCGCCGGGAGTCTCGGCGGCCAGCCGGCGCGCGACACTGTAATAGGAGTCAGGATGGTCGGGCGCGACCGTCCCCGGGCACACCACGACCTCGGCGCCGTACGCGCGCAGCACCGCGATCTTGTCCTGGGCCACCTTGTCCGGGCAGACGAACACGCACCGGTAGCCGCGCTCGGCCGCGACGATCGCGAGCCCGACCCCGGTGTTGCCCGAGGTGGGCTCCACGATGGTGCCGCCCGGCCGCAGCGCGCCGCTCTTCTCGGCCGCCACCACCATCCGCAGCGCGATACGGTCCTTGACCGAGCCGCCCGGGTTGAAGTACTCGATCTTCGCCAGCACGTTGGCGCCGGGGATGCCCCGGGTCACCGACCGCAGCCGGACCAGCGGGGTGTTCCCGACCAGCTCGCTCAATGAGTCATGGACCTGCATGGTGCGACGCTATCCGACACTGATCCCTACCCGCCGGTAGTACTGGTTCTGGCCAGGCGTTAACTTGTTGGGAGAACCTACGCGAGGAGGCCGACCATGCCCGAAGCCGTGATCGTCGCCACCGCCCGGTCGCCCATCGGCCGTGCGGGCAAGGGATCGCTCACCAGCATCCGCCCGGACGACCTGGCGGTCCAGATGGTGAGCGCGGCGCTGGCCAAGGTGCCGCAGCTCGACCCGGCCGACATCGGCGACTTGATCCTCGGCTGCGGGCTGCCCGGCGGCGAGCAGGGCTTCAACATGGCGCGCGTCATCGCCGTGCTGCTCGGCCATGACCACATCCCCGGCACGACCGTGAACCGGTACTGCTCCTCCTCCCTGCAGACCACCCGGATGGCCTTCCACGCGATCAAGGCCGGCGAGGGCGACGTGTACGTCTCGGCCGGGGTCGAGTGCGTGAGCCGGCTGGCCAAGGGCAGCAGCGACTCCTGGCCCGACACCCACAACCAGGCCTTCGCCCCGGCCGGGCAGCGCACCCAGCAGTCCGCGGCCGGGGACGCCGGGCCCTGGCACGACCCGCGCGAGGACGGGAACATCCCCGACATCTACATCGCGATGGGCCAGACCGCGGAGAACGTGGCCGAGTTGCGCGGCATCTCCCGCGAGCAGCAGGACGAGTTCGGGGTGCGTTCGCAGAACCTGGCCGAGAAGGCCATCGCCAACGGCTTCTGGCAGCAGGACATCACCCCGGTCACGCTGCCGGACGACTCGGTGGTCAGCGCCGACGACGGGCCGCGGGCCGGGACCACGCTGGAGAAGGTCTCGCAGCTCAAGCCGGTGTTCCGCCCGGACGGCACGGTCACCGCGGGGAACTGCTGCCCGCTCAACGACGGGGCCGCGGCGGTCGTCGTGATGAGCGACGTCAAGGCGGCCGAGCTCGGCATCACGCCGCTCGCCCGGATCGTGTCCTCCGGGGTGACCGGGCTGTCCCCGGAGATCATGGGGCTGGGGCCGGTGGAGGCGTCGCGGCAGGCGCTCCGCCGGGCCGGGATGGCCATTTCCGACATCGACCTGGTGGAGATCAACGAGGCGTTCGCGGCCCAGGTCATCCCGTCGGCCGCCGATCTCGGCATCGACCTGGCCAAGCTGAACGTGAACGGCGGGGCGATCGCGGTCGGGCACCCGTTCGGCATGACCGGGGCCCGTATCACCAGTACCCTGCTGAACAGCTTGCGGTTCCACGACGCCACCATGGGCCTGGAAACCATGTGCGTCGGCGGCGGCCAGGGCATGGCGATGATCTTCGAGCGGCTTAGCTGAACATTTGGTTGCGACTTGGGGGTTGTCAGGCGGCCTGCGATGAGGCACGCTCAGGTCAAGAGCGGACTCCCCATGGAGGTGCCAGTTGTCACTGACCCACTCACCGAATCTGCACACTAGTCTCATCGCACGCATTCCGGTCGTTACCGGCCGCAGCCTCGCTGAGTGGTTCCACCGGCTCGAATCTGGTCCCGCCTTCCTCCGTCGCGAAGAACGTGCTCATTGGCTCGCCGACGACGCGGGCATCTCGTGCGGGTACGCCTACGCGATCGTGCACGAGTACGAGATGCGCCGACGCCTGCGCCTCAACAGCGCCTGACGAGCGCCTAGCTACGCCCCCGGCCGGCCTGCTCCGCCCGGTGCGAGTGAGGCGCGGCTTACCCCTTGACTGTTGCGTAGCGCCGGCGGCGGTGGCCGCCACGCGTGACCAGCGCTGTCCCCTCCGGCCGGGCGCCAACGTCCGCCGTCCCCGGGGCTGTCGGCTAGGTCCACTCGCGACCAAGCTCGTTCGGTCCATGGCGGTGATCAGCCCGGCCGGGCCGGTATGGTCCGCGCGGCCCGGCGGATGCTCGCGCCGGCTTGCTCGTGCGGCAAGGCCCCGGCCGGCCGGCTGGCACGACGCCCCTCGCCTCAGCGGCTCCGTTAGCGGCATGAGGCGCGGCGCGGCTCTCGGCGGTGAGTGTCGAGCTCGTGGCGCGGATGTTACCCGTGGCGCGCCTGGACTCAGCCTGCCGTGTCTCGGGGTAGCGGTGCGAGGCACGGTAACGACATTGACGGTTATGACCGGATCGGTTCCACATCGCGTCAGCGTCGCGGGCGACTCGTATGGCCGCTCCCGGACATCGGGCGGTCTGCCCGCCGTATCGCCAGGGCATCAGGCTAGTCGGGCTCCG
The DNA here is from genome assembly GCA_025934635.1 of Streptosporangiaceae bacterium. The sequence continues at coordinate 3,357 of JAICWX010000041.1, forward strand.
GGCCAAGGCCCGGAGCCCGGAGTCGTCCGGGTTATCCGGATCGACATATTGCCCACGGTATACAAAAGTGAAATGTCGGGATTTAGCGGTATATACTTTGGACGTGGTCTGCAATGAGCGTTTCGCACGTTTGACTGCACGTTCATCTGCGATATTAATGTTTCCGCTGGGACGGCGTTGACAATTGAGAGTTGCGTGTCGTCAATGAGTACCCCCGGTCGGAGTCGAACCGACACTGGGGACCCTTTTAGGGGGCCGGCCTCTTCCCTTGGGCTACGGGGGCGGATTCATAATACCGCCGACGCAATTGCCTAAGGAGCAATCCTGGGAAAAGACTTTGCCAATTATCTGGCCACTCGCCGCGTTTACTGCATACAAATTGCGGAGCGTAGTAATTACAAGATCGACATTAGCTCTCAGTAACCGAGCCGTCCGTTTCCGGGTTCGCGAGGGCCCGAGCGCGGGTGAAAATATCATCCAGCATCGCCGGCGTGACGCGGCCGGTGAACGTGTTCTGCTGGCTTGGGTGATAACAGCCGATGAGCCGCACTTCGCCCGGTGTCTGGGGGTTCTGCGGCGCAAGGTACGACGAATGGGGGGTCCGCGGTCCGGGGTACGGCATCTGGGGATGCTGCGGCCGGGGACTCTCCAGCCGGACCTCGGCGCCGTGCCCGAATGCCGGGCGGGGCCGCGGTAGCGTGAATCCGTACCGGCCGAGTACCGGCCATATCGCCTGCCAGGCAAATCCGCCCAGGCAAACGATAACGCGCAGGTCAGTCGCGATCATGCCGAGTTCGGCCTGCAGCCACGGCGCACATGTGTCCCGTTCACCGGGCTCGGGTTTATTATCGGGCGGCGCGCAGCGAACCACGGCTACCATCCGGGCGCCGATCAGGCGCTGGCCGTCATCGATCGTCACGCTGGTCGGCTTTTCCGCCCATCCGCACCGGTAAAGCGACGCGAAAAGGAAATCTCCACTGCGATCACCAGTGAAGACGCGCCCGGTCCGGTTTCCGCCGTGCGCCGCGGGCGCGAGGCCTACGATCAGCAGCTGCGGCCGGGCCGACCCCCAGCCGGGAATGGGACGGCCCCAGTAGAGCTCATCGCGGAACGAGCGGCGCCGGACCACGGCCACTTCCTCGCGCCAGGCCACCAGGCGCGGGCACGCCCGGCAGACCGACTGGCGCGCGATGAGCTCGGCCAGCGTGGGTGCCCCGGCGGCCAGGCTGGCCACCTCGGTCGCGCTGCCCGCCACGGGCGTATCGGGGCCAGCCGGGTCGCCGGGCCACTCACCCGGCGGCACCAGCCGTCCCGTGCGGTCTTCTCCGGCGCTCACCGGGCCCTCAGTCCTGCGCGCGGCGGGCTAGCGACCAGGCGATCCCGTCGAGGATGTCGTGCTCGCTGGCCAGCACCGCGCCGAAGCCGAACCGCTGCATGAGCCGGTCGAGGATCAGCGCGCCGCCGCCGATCACGTCGACGCGCCCGGGGTGCATCAGGCCGATGGCGGCGCGCTCGGCCCGGGTCTGGGTCAGCAGGGCGCTGGCCACGGCGTGCACGTCAGCCGCGGACACCCGCGCGTGGTGGATCAGGGCGCTGTCGTAGCGGGGTAGCCCCAGCACGATGCCCGCGACCGTGGCGACCGAGCCGGCCAGGCCGACCAGCGTACGGGCCTGCCGCACCGGGACCGCGGCCGCCACCGCGTCCAGGGCCGCGTCGATGTCCGCGATGGCCGCCGCGACCTCCTGGCCGGCCGGCGGGTCGCCGTGCAGGTGACGTTCGGTCAGCCGGACACAGCCGATGTTGACCGATAGCTCGTGCTCCGGAGGTTTCCCGGCCGGCCCGAGGACGAACTCGGTCGAGCCGCCGCCGATGTCGGCGACCAGGAACGGCCCTGGATCCGGTCCGGCGGCGAGCTCGGCGGTCGCCCCGGTGAACGAGAGCACGGCCTCCTCATCCCCGGTGAGGACCTCGGGCCCGACGCCGAGCACCTCGGAGACCATGCGGACGAAGACGTCCGCGTTACTGGCGTCCCGGGTGGCGCTGGTCGCCACCATCCGCACCGCCTGGGCGCCCGCGCTCGCGATGACGCCCGCGTAGTCACGCAGCACGGCGATGGTCCGCGTCAGGGCCTCGGGCGCCAGCCGCCCGGTCTGGTCCACCCCCTGGCCGAGCCGGACGATCTCCATCCGCCGGGTCACGTCGGTCAGCGTGGCCCGGTCCGGATCGACGTCGGCCAGCAGCAGCCGCAGCGAGTTCGTCCCGCAGTCGATCGCGGCCACCCGGCTGGTCACCGGGCTTTCCCGGGCATGCTGTTTTCTCCCGGGAGGCTGTTTTCTCCCGGGCCACAGCTTTCTTCCGGGACGCTGCCTTCCAGGAGGCTGTCTTCCAGGATGCAGGGGCCGGCCAGCCACCAGGCGCCCACGGCGTCGAGCGCCTCCCGGCCGAAGGGGTTCACCGCGCCCGCGGCGAGCTCGTGCGCCACCAGCGCGTGCAGGCACTTGACCCGGCCGGGCATGCCCCCGGCCGACTGGGTGCCGGCCGGCAGCGGCTCGACGCCCGCGTCCCGCGCGGCGGTGTCCCGCCGCGCGACGTAATCCCGGTGGGCGGCTTCGTAGCAGCGCCGCAGCTCGTCGTCGGCCAGCCGCGCGGTCATGTCCCGCATCCGCCCGGCCGCCTCTAGCTTGCTGACCGCCGCCGCCGCCCGCGGGCAGGTCAGGTAGTACAGCGTGGGAAACGGGCTGCCGTCAGGCAGCCGCGGCGCCGTCTCCGCCACATCGGGGAGCCCGCACGGGCACCGGTGGGCCACGCCGAGCAGCCCGCGCGGCGCGCGGCCGAGCTGGGCGGCGATGACCGCCTCGTCCCGGTCCGTTATCACTTCGCCGGCGTCTTCGGGTTCGCGTCCGCCTGCTGGACCGACTGCCACAGCTTGTCGTACCACGGTGCCGGTCCCGCCTTGGCCGCGGCGCGGGCGGCCGGGCTGGCCTGCCGCTGGCCGCCCGTCACGATGTAGCACGTCGTGCGCGGGAAGCACATGTCAAGCTCCTGCCGGGCCAGCTGCTCGATGTAGGCGGGGTTATTGAGCCTGGCTTGCTCCCGCTGCAGGCTCTTGACCTGGTTCAGCATGACCTGCTGCTGGGCCACCAGCGCGTCGATCTGCTTGCGCTGGGTCACGTACTCCCGCACCGGGTACGCGAGGCTCAGCGCGATCGCGCAGATCACCACCGCAAGCACCGCAGCCCGGCCGGTCAGCCGGGTCGTCCTGGGTGCGGCGGCGGGCGGGGACATTAGCCCTTGCTGGTCCGCGCCGCGAAGCGGGGATAGGCGCCCGCGCCCGCATAGACCGCCGCGTCGCCCAGCAGTTCCTCGATCCTGAGCAGCTGGTTGTACTTCGCGACACGCTCGCCGCGCGCGGGCGCGCCGGTCTTGATCTGGCCGCAGTTGGTGGCGACGGCCAGGTCCGCGATCGTGGTGTCGTCGGTCTCGCCCGAGCGGTGACTGATCACGCAGGTGAACCCGGCCCGGTGGGCCAGGCTGACCGCGTCCAGGGTCTCGGTGACCGTGCCGATCTGGTTCAGCTTGACCAGCAGCGAGTTGGCCGAGCGCTCCTCGATGCCGCGGCGGAGCCGCTCGGAGTTGGTGACGAAGAGGTCGTCGCCGACCACCTGCAGCCGGTCGCCGACGCTGGCCGTCAGCTCCTGCCAGCCGGGCCAGTCCTCTTCGGCCAGCGGGTCCTCGATGGACACGATCGGGTAGGCGTCCAGCCATTCGGCGTAGATAGCGGCCATCTCGGTGGACGTCTGCGGCTTGCCCTCGAAGTTGTAGGATCCGTCGGCGTAGAACTCCGAGGCGGCCGCGTCGATCGCCAGGGCGACATCCTGCCCGGGGTTGAACCCGGCCTTGCCGATCGCCTCCACGATGAGGTCGAGCGCGGCCCGGTTGTGCTCGAGGTCCGGGGCGAAGCCGCCCTCGTCGCCGACGCCGGTGGAAAGCCCGCGCTGCTTCACCACGGCCTTCAGCGCGTGGTAGACCTCGGCGCCCCAGCGCAGCGCCTCGGAGAAGGTCGCCGCGCCGATCGGGGTGATCATGAACTCCTGGATGTCCACGTTGTTGTCGGCGTGCGCGCCGCCGTTCAGGATGTTCATCAGCGGGACCGGCAGCACGTGCGCGTTGGGACCGCCCAGGTAGCGGAACAGCGGCAGGCCGCTGGAATCGGCCGCGGCCCGGGCCACGGCCATGCTGACGCCGACCAGGGCGTTCGCGCCCAGCCGCGACTTGCCCGGCGTCCGGTCCAGGTCGATCAGCGCCTGGTCCACCAGCCGCTGGTCGTCGGCCTCGTGGCCGAGCAGCTCGGGCTGGATCTCGTCGATGACGCCCTGCGCGGCCCGCGTCACGCCCTTGCCGCCGTACTCCGAGCCGCCGTCTCTGAGCTCGACCGCCTCGAACGCGCCGGTCGAGGCGCCGCTCGGCACCCCGGCCTTGGCGATGGTCCCGTCGTCCAGCGCTACCTCGACCTCAAGGGTCGGGTTACCGCGGGAATCCAGGATCTGCCTGGCATAGATCGCTTCGATGGAGGCCACCGCCGGCTCCTTGCCTCAGTATGTGTGTCGCCGGCCCGGTACGGGCTGGGTCATGGGTTTCTCACCTAGGAGCCTAATGGAGTCACCGCACCGCTCGCGGCGGGCACGCCGGACCCGGTCCGGATCCGCCCGCCGGGCCGCGGCCGGGAAAGGCGCTCAGAGCCTTTGTTAGGCTCGCTAGTGGCGGCGCCGCGATGAGCGGGCCGCGTGATGGGGATGGGGCCGGAAGCTCGGTGCGGCATGAAGTCCAGGAGCCTCCCGGCGGCGTGAGCCGGCGTCACCGGCTCTCCCGCCGGCGGCGCATACTCGCGGCCGCGGCCGCCCTGGTCGTGGCGCTCGGCGTGGTATCGGCCCGGCTGTTCATCTGGCCCGCCGCGGGGATGCCCGCCCAGGTCAGCGCCATCGTTCTGCTGGCCGGCCCGGGTGATCGCCTGCCGGTGGCCCAGCGGCTGGCCCGCGAGCACCGGGCCGGCACGCTCGTGGTCTCGCAGGGCTGGCAGGGCTACGGCGGGCCGTGCCCCCCGCCTACTCCCGGCGTGCGCCTCATCTGCTTTGACCCCGACCCGGGCAACACCCAGGGCGAGGCGCAGTACGTCGGCCGGCTGGCCCGGCGGTACCACTGGCGCTCGGTGGTCCTGGTCACCACCCGGGAGCAGGACACCCGCGCCCGCATCCGGATGAAACGCTGCTTCAGCGGCTCGGTCTACGTGGTCACCGCCCCGCTGCCGCTGAGCAACGTGCCTTACCAGGTCGCCTATGAGTGGGGAGCGCTGTTCAAGACGCTCGTCCTGCAGCCGGGCTGCTAGGGCCGGGCGCCCGGCCCGCGGCTCCTACCCGCGCCGCCTGATCGCCGGCCGGACCGGCCGGCCCCGCAGCACCGTGCCCACGCCGTCGTCGAGTGCGCGCCGGTAGACCGGCATCAGCTCGGCCACCGCGTCGGTCACCTGGGAGATGGCCTGGGGGTCGTGGGCGGCGTTGACCACGAACGACGGCGCCAGCAGGCCATGCTCCAGGAACTCCTGCAGGACCAGGGTGCGGAACTCCTGGCTGGGCTGTCCGTCGGCGTCCCGGGCGACGTAGACGAGGTTGCAGTCCCGCCCGCGCAGCTGGAAGTAGTCACTCAGCCCGGCCGCGGCGACCACATCCGCCACGCTCGCACGCAGGTCCGCGCCGATGCTGTGCAGCTGCCCGGCGATGCCCTCCTGCTCGTAGGCGTCGATGACGGCCAGCATGGCGGCCAGCGCCCACGGCTGCCCGCCCGCGGTGAGGGAGAGCAGGAACACCCGGTCGGCGTCGTCGACGTACCCGCCGAGGCGCATCACGTCCCGGCGGCCCGCCAGAGCGGACAGCGGGAAGCCGTTGGCGATGCTCTTGCCGAAGGTGCACAGGTCCGGTTCGATCGAGTAGACGTACTGCGCGCCCCGTTCGTGCCACCGGAAGCCGGTGATGATCTCGTCCAGGACGAGCAGCGCCCCGTTCCGGTCGCAGAGCTGCCGCAGCCCGGCGAAGAAGCCCGGGACGGGCGGCTCGACGGTCTCCGCCTCGAGTACCACCGCGGCGATCTGGCCGGGGTGAGCCGCGAACAGGGCCTCCAGGCTGGCCAGGTCGTTGTAGTCAAAGTGCACGGTGAGCGGCCGGACCGAGGCCGGGATGCCCGCCGACATGGGGGTGGTGACGATGAACCAGTCATCGGTGGAGAAGAACGGGTGCTGCCGGCAGACGGCGACCATGTCCCGGCCGGTGTAGGCCCGCGCCAGCTTGATCGCCCCGGAGGTGGCGTCGGAGCCGTTGACGCCGAACTTGACCATCTCCGCGCTGGGGATCAGGTCGATCATCCGCTCGGCCGCCTCGCGCTCGAGCCGGTGCGGGCGGACGAAGCCGACCCCGTCGGGCAGGTACCGCTGCACCGCGCGGACCACCGGCTCGAAGCCGTGGCCGAGGGTGTTGGCGCGCAGCCCGCTGCCGAACTCGACGAACTCGTTGCCGTCGAGGTCCCAGACCCGGCAGCCCGCGCCGCGCTCGATCACCGGCGCCATGTCTTCGGGATACTGATCGTCTCCCTTGGCGTAGGTGTGCGCACCACCGGGAATGAGCTGGTGGGCGGCCGCGGTGTGCTCGGTGGACGCGGCGAATTTACTCACCGATGCTCCCCCGGCTGGCCGTGGCCACGGCGGCCTCGACCGATACGACGGCATCCAGGGCGGCCGAAGTTTCCTCTTCTTCCCGGGGAACGGCCCGGCTGGTCGCCCAGCTGACCAGGTGCCGGTAGCATTCCCGCTTGTCCGCGGCCGACAGCGGCGCGCGCTGGATCATCGTCACGTACGCCAGGACGTACTCGCCCAGCAGGCGGATCACCGGGTGGCGCAGCCGGTCCGCCCGCCGCGGGTCCAGGTTCGTGCAGTTGGTACGCGCCGTGGTGAACGCGCGGATCGACGAACCGGGATGATCCCGCCGGAAGTACAGCCAGTCGGGGACGTGGTAGAACGGGCCCTGCAGCGCCATCTCGGTGACGTGGGTCCGGTCGGAGTGATAGTGGCTGAGGTACGGGCGGATCCGGCGCAGCATCTCCATCCGGATGACGCCGCCGTCGTCGTCGCCGCCCTTGTCGAACAGCATGCTCCGGAACCGCTCGGGCGCCCGGGGCGACTCGGTGTCCAGCGTGTAGCGGACGGCCTTGGTCACGGTGCGCGAGCCGTCGATCATCGCGGTCCAGCAGTTGGCCAGGACGACCTGCGGGTACTCGTCGAGCGCCTCGATCGCGCGCTCGATCAGCTCGCGCCCGTACAGGTCGTCGTGGGAGGCCCACTTGAACAGGTCACCGCGGGCGTACTCGACCAGGACGTTGTGGTTCGGCGCGCAGCCCAGGTTGCGGGGCTGCCGGATATACCTGATCCGCGAGTCCTGCTTCTCGTAGCGGCGGCAGATGCCGGCGGTTCCGTCGGTCGAGGCGTTGTCCGAGATGATCAGCTCGAAGTCCTCGTAGGTCTGCCCGAGCAGGGAGTCGAGCGATTCGGCGAGGAAGTCCTCGCCGTTATAGACCGGGAGCCCGATGCTGAGCCGGGGAACCGAGGTCATTTCTCATCTCCTGTCCGTCCTGTCTGGAAAACGCCCCGTCAACGACCTAGGCGCCCGGCACGTGCGGGTCCGTGGCGGGGCTGTCCTGGCGGGCCCCGTATCCCTAGGTCTGTCATATGAGCATTGGGCTACCCTGTGTGATACGTGAATATTCACCGGATACCTGGGACCGGCCCGCAGGTCCCCAGGCGGGGAGCCCCGGCGCGCTAGCATTACCCCCCGGGAGGGAGCCCGGCCTCACCGAAACCGGCCGGGGCACAGCGGCATGAATGTCAGCGAGGTCACACGCATATCAGGGGCTCTGCTGTTCCGGCCCGCCCCGCACGCGGACGAGCGCGGGTTCTTCTCCCGCACGTTCGACGCGGAGGTCGCGCGGGAGGCGGGGATCGACCCGGCCGGTTTCGCGCAGGACAGCCTGTCCCGGTCCGTGCGCGGCGTGATACGCGGCATGCACGTACGCCGCGGCGCCGGCGAGGCCAAGCTGGTGCGGTGCTCCTACGGTGCCATCTTCGACGTCATCGTGGACCTGCGCCCGCTGTCGCCGACCTTCGGCAACTGGGAGAGCTTCGAGCTCCGGGACGCCGAGCAGGTCTCGCTGTACGTGCCGGCCGGCTGCGCGCACGGTTTCCAGGCGCTGACCGACCCGGCCGACGTGTCGTATCGCATCGACCGCCCGCACGACCCGTCCGAAGACGTCTCGATCGCGTTCGACGACCCCGAGCTGGCCATCCCGTGGCCCCTTCCGGTCACCACCATGTCGCAGCGGGACCAGCGCGCCCTGCCGCTGGCCGACGCGGCGAAGCTGCTCCAGCAAGACGCCTGACACGGCGGGTGCCGGGCCAGCATCTGACCGGGGTCGTGCTTAGCCGTTCGCCGTGTTGAGCGTGCTCCCCTTGTCCTGCTGGTACGGCTTGCCCTGCCACTGCGACCAGTTCACGACGTTGCCCTGCTCGTAAATCATGAAGATCCAGGGCCCGGTGTAGGCGTTCGCCCGGAAGTGATTGTTCTGGCTGTACGTGATCTGCTGCTCGACCACCGTCTTGTGATAGGGGCTCCAGTTCGGGTAAGTCCCGTACTCGGAGAACACCCCCTGGAATCCGCATTCGTTGGCCGGCGTGCAGCTCGGCCCGATATCCGACGGCTTGAAGCTGAACACGTTGTCCTGGACCAGCACGTTCTGCGTCTTCCAGCGGCAATCGCCGAGGTACGGCTGCTTTTTTACATTGGTCGCATTGCAGGACTTGATGGTGGCAACGGACGGGTCGACCAGGGTGCACGCACCCGAGCTGGTATTAGCCGGCGAGTTGCAGAACCGGTCGGCGTTCTCCCAGAGGATGACGCCGCCCCAGTTGTCGATGAACGAGTTCTTCGCGATGAGGAAGGTCTTGTTGAAACTGCCCTTCACCCGGTGGTCAGAGCCCGATTCCGAGATATAGATCGCGCTGGTGGGGAAACCGCGGCCCTTCGGCCCGTTCTGTATGCCGTTGCGGACGAAGGTGTTCTGCTCGATGACCGCGTTGTAGCTGATCTCATAGATCAGGCCGTAGTCATAGTTACCCGAAATATAATTGTTCTTGAACTCGAAGCCCCGGTTGTTCGTGTCGGCCCAGAGTCCCACGCTGTGATTATCGTGAATCCAGTTGTTCTCGAGAACCGCGTTCTTCACGTCCCAGAACTTCCCGCCGCCGGTGCAGCCGCAGTCGGGAGAATGCGCCTCCCAGTTGTACGTGTCGTTACCGGCGATCTCGTTGTTCTTCAGCACCAGGCCGACCGGGCCGCTCGGCGAGTAGGCGTTGAAGCCGTACTGCTGGTTGTCGGCCAGGCAGTCGCGGATGAGCGTGTTGTGGCTGCCCAGCATAACGCCGGCCCCGGCGTTGTCCTTGATCGTCGAGTGATCGATCGTCCAGCCCGCCATCGAGTTCTCGTTGACGACGCCCTGGTCCTGGTTCTCGCCTTGGCCGCCGAAGTTCCGCACCGTCAGGTAGCTGATGGTCACGCCGGTGGCATCACCGCCGAAGGCATAGAGATTGTCCTTGCGCCCGTCCAGGATGGCGCCCGGAGCGCCGACGTACTTCGATCCGTGGCCCGGGATGACCTGGGTGTACTGGCCGCTGGCCAGGGTGTGCACCCCCGGGGCGAACCAGTAGGTGGTGTGGGTCCGGCTGAAGTCGATGCCGGCGTTCCTGCCCGCGGGGACCGTCACCGCGCCGGCCGGCGCCGACGCCGGGCCCGCGCCCAGGACGGAGGCGTTCCCGCAGATCCGGGCGGGCGGTGACGAGGGGCCGGTGCCCGCCTTCACCTGTACCTGCGCGACCGGCCCGGCCTCCGCCTGATTGGCTCCGCTGGCCATGTTGGCCGCGATCAGGCTGCCCGCCACGACGACGTCGACGACCAGGAACGCCAGCAGGATGGTCTTGGCCCGCGGCCGCCGCTTCAGGCCGAACCAGCGCGGCTCAGGCTCGCCGTAATTCAGGTCGGCCATCACGCATCCCGGTTGACCCCGCACGCATCCCGGCTGACGGAGTACGCCGCGCTCCCCGGTGACCGCTTCGCGCGGCATCCTCCCGGCGGGCTGGTCCGCTCACTTCTTCTCCTCGTTGAAGGTCACCAAGTGCGCTCGATGCTCCAGGCCGCTTCCCGGTCGCGCCATGCGACGTCCGCTCCTCCCGGCTACGATGCGCCGGTCGGATGCATAGTCGCATATCGGTAGATTTCCAGTAGCTGCTCGATACTACAATCTGGGTCAAATCGCCGCTCGTAGGTCAGCCGCGCTTGCTTCCCGTACGTCTCGTAGCGCTCCGGGTGCTCCCCGATGTCCGCGAGCGCTGCGGCCAGCGCGGCCGGATCATTCGGCCGGAACAGGGCACCGTCCGTGCCCGGGGTGATCAGCTCGGGGAACGAGCCATGCGCGGCCGCCACCGGCGGGACGCCGAGCGCCATGGCCTCGATGGCGACCAGGCCGAACGTCTCTTCCCAGGTCGAGGGCAGCAGGACCGCGCGCGCCGACGCCATCAGCTCGGCACACCGTTGCGCGTCGACCTGCCCGGCCAGGCTGACTTCGGGCCGCCCCGCGGCCCACCCGGCGATCTCGGTTTCCAGCGGCCCGGCGCCCACGATGACCAGGCGCAGCCCCCGGTTCGGGCGGCCGGGGCCGCCCGCGTACCGGTCCCAGCCGGCCATGAGCAGGCGCAGCCCCTTGGCCTCGTCGAGCCGCCCGGCGTAGACCACGGTGCCCTCACGCCCGGCTTCCGGCACGCTCCGGCTGGGAATCAGGTTGTGCCGGACGAAGACCCGGTCCTTGGGCAGGCCCAGGCCGCTCAGCAAGTCGCGCTGCGCGGCCGAGATGAAGATGTACGCCGCCACCATCGACTTCCAGGCGTGCCGGTGCGCGGTCATGGCCAGGGCCACCGGAGCGGTGGCGACCCGCGAGCCCCGGTAGCACCCGTGCCGGAGGGCGGGGGCGGGCAAGCCGTGCTGGCAGTCGTGGCAGACGGCTCCGGCCCGGAAGAAGTCGCCGCTGGCGCAGGCCAGCTTGTAGTTGTGGATGGTCGCGACCACCGGCACCGACGTGTCCCGGCAGGCGTACAAGATGGCCGGGCTCAGCAGCGGGAAGGTGTTGTGAACGTGGACGAGATCCGGCTGGTGCGCGCGGAGCGTGGCGGTCAGGGACTGACGGGCCTCCCGGCTCCAGACCACCCGGGCTGGCAGGGCCGCGCGCCTGGCCGCCGGCCACTGCTCGATATCGTCGCTGTGCCGCTCGAACGCGATGACCTCGTGCCCGTGCTCCCGCAGGGCCTGGCCTTCCTGATCCACCACCCGGTTCTCGCCGCTCGGCGCGGCCGAGCGGTAGCGGTTGTGGACGAGCACGATCTTCATTCCTGTCTCCTGTACAGGCCGGCCGGCACCAGGAGCGAGGCCGCCAGGGTCAGCTCGAGCAGGTACGTGGACGCGTCGCTGAAACCGGTCTCGGTGAACGAGGCCACCAGGCAGTAGGTGGCGAGGAACAGGGCCAGCGAGCGCTTCACCCCGCGCGGCTGGAAGTACGCGGCTATCAGCACGAACAGCAGCGCCGAGGCGGACACGACGACCCCGAATACGCCCTGGTCGAGGAAGGACGCCAGCCAGTTACTGTCGACCGGCAGGCCGTTGACCGACTTGTTCGACAGGCCGAAGCCGAAGATCGTCTGAAACAGGTCGCGCGGGATGTTGATGACCGCCGACCAGGTGGCCGTCCGGCCGGTGAGCTCGGTCAGCTGCTGGGTGCCCTGCCCGCGCGTCAGCCAGGTCAGCACCACCCCGGACAGCGTCACGGCCACGATCGTGGCGATGATGCCGATCGAGGCGAACAGCTTCCGCACCCGGGCTTCGCTGGAGATCATGCTCAGGCCGGCCACGAAGATGCCGAGCATCATCGCGAGAATGGCCGTCCTGGTATGCGACAGGTACAGGATCAGCACGGCGATGCCGGTCACGAACAGCGTGCCCCAGCCGCTGAACCGGGCGGTCAGCCACATCACGACCACGAGCCCGAGGGTGACGGCGGCGAACTCGGCGACCTGCGGCGGCGGCGTGGGCCAGAACGCGCCGCCGAGCCTGCCCCCGCCCAGGGCCCGGGACGGGGAGATGATGAGACCGAGAATCGTGAAGCTGAGCACCACCGTCGTCGTGATGACGTGGCTCCGGACGAGCAGCAGGTCCTTGCGGCCCCACCACGGGGACAGCAGCCAGAGCGCGAAGATGAACCCGCCCAGCCGGAAGCTGCGGTAGACGGTACCGAAGTGCCTGACCTGAATGGCGTTGACGAAGGCCTCGAGGACGAGCAGGCTGATCAGGGCGAGGAAGATGCTCGGCTTGACGATGAGCCTGCGGTTCACGATCACGGCCATCACCAGCGCGCCCGGCAGGGCGCCTTGCGTGATCGCCTTGCCGATGATGGACGGGATCGGCAGGATCAGCGGCTGTCCGCTCCACGTGTGCGGATAGAACGTCAGCACGTTGAGGACGAGCAGCGCCCAGGTGAGGCCGATCCTGAACCGCACCGACTTCTCGCGGGCCGCCCCGGTGGCGGGGATGCGCAGCGTGCGCGCGACCACTGGAGACACCACGGTTCGCCTGGTCCGCGGGAGAACCGGCGGCCTCTTGGCCACCGGCGGCGCCGAGATCCGCCGGAACGTCGTGGTCGGCGGCTCGCTGCTGATCGTTCGGTCTTCGACCGACGACGTCATGAGCCCGTGTCCTTCCGGCCAGGGCCGGCCGGTTCCTGCTGCCGGGTGGCGGGCAGGCCCAGCGTCTCATCCGTCTTGTCCGCCTGCACCAGGACCGCGGTGGCGGTACTGGTATCCGCGAGCCGGACCATGTCGCCGACGGCCAGGATCCTGGTCGCCGACGACCGGCCGGCCGTCACCGTCACCACCACGTCGGACGCCCAGGTCGGCAGCCAGTCGCCGCCGAACGCCGGGTCGAGAACCACCAGGCTCAGCAGATAGTCGGCCGACTTGGCGGCGGTGACGAGTTCCGGGCTGGGCTGGGCGAGCTGAGGCGCCTGGCTACCGCGGCGCAGCGGGCCGACGGGCGCGATGTCATCGCGCGCACCGACCGCCACCGTCAGCTTCACGTCCTGGGAGGCCACGTCGTGGACCCCTGGTCCCTTGACCCCGAGAAGCCTGGCCGCCGGGGCCCCGGGCGACATGTCGGCCAGGATGACGGTCTTGCCTTCCCGGGCGTAGGACCGGGCCAGCGCCACCAGCGAGGGGGCCACTTCCGGGGCGTTGTCCACGGCCACGATCGCCAGCGCGGCCGGGCTGGTCGCGTCCCGGGGGACGGCATTGCGCAGGTACGCGCCCAGCCGCTGGGCCTCGCGCCGCCGGACGTTAGCCCGGCCCGGGAGTTCCGGCCGCCAGCGCCGGGAACTCAGGGCGCCGACGCTGAGCCGGACCGGTATGCCGAGCACATCCGCCACGTCGTCCCGCCGGCGCAGGCGGTCCGACACGATGGCCCGGATGACGACCAGGCCCACGCCGAGCGCGAGCCCGGCCAGCATCGCCCCGGCCACGTATTCCAGGGCACCCTTCAGGCGGGAGTGATGAGCCGCGGTCGCCACGTTCAGGACCTGGCTGCCCTGGATCATGGTCGCCGTCGTCGCCTGGGTGCTCACCTGATTGTCGGTCGCCGTCTGCCGCATCGCGGCGACCGTGTTCTCCGCCTTGGTGCGGTTGCCGTTCAGGATGCTGAGCCGGTTCTGCCGCTCCGGCGTCACCGGCTCCGCCGACAGCGTGGTGATCTGCTTATTGATGGCATCCAGGCTCTGCTGTGCCTTGTTGACCTGGGCGTTCAGCGAATTCACCACCAGCTGCTGCTGCTGGTTCAGCATCTGCGCGCGGAACTGGAGAAACGCCGCGGCCAGGGCCTGGGCCCGGGCGATGGCCTCGTCGCTGGTCGGCGCGTTGGCGGTGAGGCCAAGGACCTGGTTGGTAATGACAAAGGCGTTAGAGGCGGCCTGGAAGCTGGCCGGGGTCTGGTTAAGTCCCAGCTTGTCGAGGGCGGCCTGGGCCACCGGACGGCTCTCGGCCAGCGTCACGTTCGTGAGCATGGCCGAGACCGCGTCCTGATTGGGGTTGTTGGTGATGAAGACCGAGGTGGACGCCTGGGACGCGGGCGGGAACTTCACGTAGAGGGCGAGACCGGCGATGAGCCCGATCAATCCGGCCGCGACGCAGAACCGCAGGTTGCGCCGGATCGCGGCCCGGATGAAGCCCAGGTTGACGAATCCTCCGGTTACCTCGTCAACGGGACGCTCTTCGTCGAGGTTCTCGCGGGGTTCGGGGGTGTCGTCATACGCCCACAGCTGCTCCTGCAGCCCATGGTCAGCGAACCCCGTGTCCGGGAACCCCGTGCTAGCGGGCCCCTGGTCCGGGACAGCGGGCAGGATTACTGTCTGGTCTGGATCGTTCACCGTCTGATTTCCGTACTGAAGCCGTTGAGGCGGGTGGGCATCTTCCGGCGGGCAGCGGGCTGGACCAGCCGCGGGACCCGGCCGGTCGAGCGGTCGGTGCGTTCCGGATCGGCCACCAGGATGCCGACGACATCCTGGCCGTCGACGGCGGCGCTCACAGCCGCCCGCGCGAGCTGCTCGGCGGTGGCGGCCCCGGCCGAGACGGCCAGCACCGCCGCATCGGTGGGCGTCGTTTCCGGCATCTTCGGCGCCCGGCTGTCCAGCACGGTCACCAGGATGGTCAGCCTGCCCTTCGGCCTGCCGTCGAGGTCCCCCTCCTCGGCGACGCTGACCCGGAGGTTGGCCTGGCGCTTCGACGCGGCGGGGGGCGGGCCGGCGCACGCGGTCCGCAGGGCCGCCGCGGTATTCACGTCGCCCTGCGAGCCGATGACCAGCGTGGTGGGGATATCCAGGGAAGCGGCGAACACGGCGAGCTGCGGACCGAGGGCGAGCGCTCCCTTGTCGGACGACAGCGAGATGACGCTGAGCGAGTGAGCGCCGCCCAGGCCGTTGCCGTTGACCGGCCCCGCGCTGGGCGCGGAGACACGCAGGTACTGCAGGGCCTTGCGCAGATGCCAGGCGCCCACGGCGTCCGGCTGGTAGTCGTCGAGCAGCTTCACCCAGCCGGCCGGATCGGACGGATGGGCGACGGGAAGCGCGGCCAGGACCGGCACGCCGATGGAGTTCGCGATCTCGTCACGCTCACGGAGCGTGCGATCCCGGCGGCGAGTGGCGAGCACCACGATGACGCCGATCACCATGCCGACGATCGCGAGGATCAGCCCCGTGGTGAGCAGGTGAGCGATCGGCGACGAGCCGGTGGCGGTAACCGCCGGCGCCAGGACGCGGCCGGCTACATGACCGACCGGGCTGGTGGAGGAACCGACGTAGGCGAGGTAGCTGGCGGCGACCGCGTTGGCGATCGCCACGGCCGCGGCCGCGGTCCGCGCCTTCGCGCTGATGGAGATGACCGTGGACGTCACGGTCTTGACCTGAACGGCGGTACGCAGTTTGACGAGCGTCGTACCGGCCGGCAGGCTCTGTATCGCGCTGTTCAGGACCGGGTCGCTGCCCGCGACCACGACCTCGGTGCCCATATTCGGCGTGTTCTGCGGCAGCACGACCAGGGTCCTGGCGCTCAGCATGGCCGGGTGGATCGAGGCGTACCCGGCGCCGAGCAGGAAGCCGAAGGCCGCCACGATGGCGACGATGGTCTTGTACCGCCACGCGATTGCCGCGGAACGCCTGAGGTCGAGCGCTTGCTCGCTCATGTGGCCTCCGCTCGATTCCCGTCCGTATGCCCCCCCGGTGCCGCGGATGGGTCCCATGATAGGGCGGGTGCGGATGTGTCCGGTATCGGCTCCGCGGTCTCACCGAAGAACGTGAGTCTGGTCCTGAGAAGTTCCCCGGGGCTGGTGTGCCCGCGCCCGACCAGCGTAAACGCCGGGACTCGGCGCCCCAGGCCGACGGCGTACCAGCCGAGGATGGGGTCGGTTTCACCGCGGTGCAGGCTCCACTGCAGCTGCGCCGGGAGCTCGAGCCGCCCGGCCCCGCCGGCCGGCCCGGGCGGCGCCGGCTGCGGCCAGCGCAGGACCGCGAGGGCCCCGTCGAGCTCCGCCTCGACCGTGGGCCCGCAGTGGAAGGCCAGTCGCAGGTCATGACCGCCGCCGCTGATCTCGTCCTCGATCTCGATGCACCGCGTGCCCCGGTCGAGCCGGACCGACCGGCGGTGGGTCGCCGCCGGGTCGAGCGACGCGTAACCGTCGTGCTCGGCCGTCCAGCTGGCCGTCTCACCGTTGTCGGCCGCCGAGATCTCCGTGGCCCGGGCGTGCCGGACCCACAGGAACGGGCCGCCCTCGGTCGAGGAGTTCCGGCCGGCCACCTCCACCGTGTTGTGCGCGATCGTCGAGCGGAAGTAGGACCGCCACGGCGGGTCCCCGTGGTAGCAGTAGGTGCCCGGGTCGGCGAGGATGTCGACGCCGCCGTACCGGACCTCGACCGCCAGGGCATCGGCGTGGGCGTGGGCGGCGATGCTGAGGAATCCGTGCGGTCCGCCGTCACACCGGCACCAGATCTCGGGCCCGTGCTCCGGGTCGGTGCGGAGCAGCGCTATCCCGGCGTCGGCGAAGCGATCGGGGCGCCGGGCGGGCCGGCCCGGGATGTTCCGGGTACCGGACGCCAGGGCGCCCGCGAGGGTGCTCTCGGCGCCGGCCGGCGACGGCGGCCACCAGTCGAGGCGGCCGACGAGCGCTTCGCCCAGCGCGAAGACCGCCGGCCAGCGGTTGGCCACCGGAGCATCGAGCAGCAGCCCCCGGCCTTCGTCGGAGTCGCCCTGCCGCGGCGGCTGCGACCGCTCGTCGACCAGGGCCGCCGCGCTGTCCACCAGCGCGGTCAGCCGCTCCCAGGTGAGGCTGCCCACCGGGTGCCCGCTGGCACCGGCCTCGACCGCGGCCAGGAACCCGAGCTCGGCCACGAAGGTCTGGTAATCCGCGGCGAGCTCGCGGCCGATGCCGGAGGGGAAGGTGTTGTGGACCAGCTCGCGCTCGAGCAGCGCGGCCGAGGTCCGCCGCCACCGCTCGCTCTCACCAAACCACGGGAAAGCGCAGCTGGCCGCGAGCTGCCCGGCCGCCTCGGCGATGACGTGATTGTTGGACGACGAGCCCCGGCTCCGGAACGTGGCCAGGTACTGCTGGTGCCACCGGATCTGCTGGACCGCCAGGCCGCTGTCCTCGAACAGGCCGGCCGCGCCGGGCCAGTCATCGAGCAGTCGGCGGATCCAGGCCAGGCTGATCAGCCGGATGCCGAGCTCGATGCCGCTGGTCCAGTGCACGCCGGACAGGAACGGGTTCTCCCGGAACCACGAGCGGAGCTGGCTCGCCACCCGTTCGGCGTAATCTTCCTCGCGGGTCAGGTACCAGGCGGTCGCCAGCAGCGTGAGGTGCTGCAACCGGGAGATCTCCCAGACCTGCTTGATATTGCCGGTCTGGTCCTGGGAGCGGTGGTCGACCCGGAAGCTGTAGCGGCCGGGGTCGGATCGCCGTCCGGTCACCGGGTCGGTGAACCAGTCGGGCTGGATCAGGTCGGTCCTGGTCACGCCCAGGACCTCCCACTCGCCCTTCATCAGCCGGCCCGCGGCGTCGAGCAGGTCCGCCCGGGCCTGCTCGGGTACCTGCGCGGCGGCGGCCGCGGGCAGCACCGAGCTGAACCGGGGCACGCCGGGCGACGGCGGGCCGGCCAGGGCCTGGACGTCGCGGACCTGCCGGCGCGCCCAGGCCGCCTGGACCGCCTGATCACGGGCCCGCCAGGCCATCTCGGCAGGCGACATCCGGGCTATCCGGCGTGCGTACCAGCCGAGGCGGGACACCGGGGAACCGCTCACACCCGCTCCGGGCGGCTGCTCAGCAGGCTCTCCCCGACCGCGATGGTGGCCCTGGTCGTGGCCACCAGCGACTCGATCGGGATCGGCATCGGGCCGCCGGCGAGGCAGGCCTCGGTGAACTTCTCCAGCTGAGTCGCCTGGCCCTTGTCCGGCCGGGCCTTGGTGGCGTTCTCCTTCCGGCCGTTCCACACCGTCGCTTTCCGGAAGTTGTCCAGCCGCGCGCTGCGTCCCGCGCCGGCGGCGTCGAGCGTCTCCTTCTGGTAACGCGCGTTGCCGCCGGTGATGTAGCTGATCGTGGCGGTCGAGCCGTTGCCGAAGCGCAGCGTGGCCTGCACGTCGCCCTTCTCCGGGCCGCCGAGCGCGTAGACCTCGGACGGCAGGCTGCCCATCCACCAGCTCAGCGTGTCGATGAAGTGCCCGCCCTCGCCGGTGAACCGGGAACCCTCGAGCTCCTCGTTCACGTACCAGCTGTCGGCGGCCAGCGGGCCCGCGTTGATCAGGTAGCGGGCGGTGGCGTTGCGCGGCTGGCCGAACTCGGCCCGCAGCTTGGCCAGCAGCGGCGAGAACCGGCGGTTGAAGCCCACCATGAGCCGGTCGTTGCCGGTCTTCGCGATGACGTCGATGACCCGCTCGAGATCGCTTTCGGTCAGCGCGAGCGGCTTCTCGACGAAGACGGCCTTCCCGGTCTCCAGCGCCCGGCAGACCATGTCCGCGTGCGTGTGATGCCGGGTCACGATGAAGATGGCGTCCAGTGACTCGTCGTCGAGCACCGCGTCCGCGGTGGTGGACGCGGTCGTGAACCCGAAGCGGCGCTGGGCGTTGACCGCCGACAGGGACCGTGTCGTCGCCACGTGCGAGAGGTAGGCGTTGTCCTGCTTGGCCAGGTTCGGCAGCAGCATCGAGTTGGCGTAGTTGCCGGCCCCGATGAAACCGATGGCCAGGCGCCCCGATTTGCCGGTGCGGGCGGCAGGCGCCGGACTCGAGACGACCCGGCTGATCTCCCGCGGGCGGTCCTCCTCGGCGGGCGCGGGGTACTCGAGCAGCACGCCCACCGCGTTCACCGAGCCCGAGGCCATGTCGGCGTACACGGTGGACGCCTGGTCCAGCGGGTACCGGCCGGAGATGAGGGTTTCCACCTCGATCTCCTTGCGGGCGATGAGGTCGAGGAAGCACTCCAGGTTGCGGCGCTCGGTCCAGCGCACGTAACCGGCCGGGTAGTCGATGCCGTCGAGCTCGTAGCGGTCGTCGTAGCGGCCGGGGCCGTAGGACCGGGAGAACCGGACGTCGAGTTCCTTGTCGTAGTAGGCGTTCCACGGCAGGTCCAGGCGCGTCTTGCCGATGTCGACGACATGCGCCCGGTCCCGGGCCAGCCGGGCGGCCGCTTCGACCGGCCCGTTGGACGACCCGCCGGCGGCCAGGAACAGGTGGTCGGCCCCGCGGCCGCCCGAAATCTCGCCCAGCGCCTCCTGAACCGCGTTGATGCCGTCCTCGGTGGGCGCGGCGCACAGGTCGGCGCCGGCCTTCTCGGCCGCCCGGCAGCGCTCCTCGAGCACGTCCAGGCCGGTGACCCGGACCCCGGAGGCGACCAGCAGCCGGACCACCAGCTGGCCGACCAGGCCGAGGCCGATCACGCAGGCCGTGTCGCCGAGCTGGACCTCGGCCCGGCGCACCCCGTGCATGGCGATCGCGCCGACGGTGGAGAAGGCGGCATGCTCGGGCAGCACCCCCTTGGGGACCACGGCGCACAGGTTGGACGGGACCCAGTTGTACTCGGCGTGCAGCGCGTACTCGTTGCCCGCCGCCGCGACCAGGTCGCCGACCCGGAACTCCTCGGCCCCCGGCCCCACCTCGACCACGACCCCGCACAGCGAGTAGCCAAGCGGCGTGTACGAGTCGAGCCGGTTCATCACCTTCTTGTAGGTGGCCACCGCGCCCTGCTGGGAAACCGTGTCGAGAACCTTGCGCACCTGGTCCGGCCGCGCCCGCGCCTTGCCGACCATCGACATCTTGGCCTCGGCCAGCTTCATCATCTCGGTGCCGGTGGAGATGAGCGAGAACAGCGACTGCACGAGCACGCCGCCGGGCCGGCAGACCGGGGTCGGCACGTCGAGCACGGTAAGTTCCCCGGACTTGTAGTTCTGCGCTATCTGCTTCATTAGGTCCTCTTGTCGGTGGTTCGGTTCAAGCGCATGCGCCTACGGCGCGCGGGTCAGGTCGCGACGCCCATGGACCGGACGTTCCGGTACCACAGTTCGAGCGACAGGAGCTGCCAGATCTGCTTGGCGTAGTCCTCGCGGCCGGCCTGCTCGTCGGCGATGAGCTTGCGCACCGCCTCGCCGCGGATCACGCCGGACTTGGTGAGCTCGCCCTCGACGAGCACGTCATGGATGAGCTCGCGCAGGTCCTGCCGGACCCAGGCGCGCAGCGGCGCGCTGAAGGAAGCCTTCGGCCGGTACACGATCTCGTGCGGCAGCCAGGCCTCGGCGGCCTGCTTGAGCGCGAGCTTGCTCTGCCGCCCCTTGATCTTCTGGTCGCCCGGGATGGAGAAGGCCGCCCGGGCCACGACCAGGTCGACGAACGGAGTGCGGACCTCGACCGACGCCGCCATGCTGGCCCGGTCGGTGTAGGCCAGGTTGAGCCCGGTCAGGAACAGCCGCGAGTCCGCCAGGCACATCCGGTTGACTTCGTCCGACAGCGCGTTGTCGTGGTAGATCGCGCTGTGCTGGCCGATCACCTGCCCGACCTGGCCCGCCAGGCCGGGACCGACCAGGCGGGTCAGCTCATCCGGGTCGTACAGCGTGTAGCTGCGCCGGAACCGCGGCTCTTCCGGCAGGTCGGCGAAGGTCAGGAAGCGCTTGGCCCAGCGCGCGTAGCGCAGGCCGCGGCCGCCCACGCTGACCGGCATCTTGTCCACCGCGAACCGCAGGCCGGCCCGGGGCAAGGCGGGCAGCGCGCTGTACCGGCTGGCCATGAGGCAGGCCAGCTGCTTGCGGTAGCCGCCGAACAGCTCGTCGGCGCCCATGCCGGACAGGATCACCTTGACCCCGCGCTCGCGGGCGGCCTCGCACATGAGCAGCGTGTTGATCGCGGCCGGGTCGCCGATCGGCTCGTCGAGCGTGTCCACCATGCGCGGCAGCATGCTGACGATGTCCGGCGCGATCTCGATTTCGTGCAGGTTGACGCCGAACCGGCGGGCGACCTTGCGGGCGTAGACCGCGTCGTCGGGCATGGCCTCGAGCCGCTGGTCTTCGGCCCGGAAGGTGATGGTGTAGGCGTCGACGGCCTGGCTGGCCTGATGGGCCAGCACGGTGATGATGCTCGAGTCCAGGCCGCCGGACAGGAAGCTCGACACGGGCACGTCGGCCACCATGTGCGCGCGCACCGACTCCTGGATGATGTCGCGCAGGCCGGCGGTATCCAGGTCCGGGCCGGCCGCGGCTTCGGCCGCCACCTCCTCGATCCGCCAGTAGTGCTGGACGGACAGCTTCCCGTCGGGCAGGATCCGCGCCCACGAGCCGGGCGGGAGCTTGCTGACCCCGTCGATGGAGCACTGCTGGTCGGGCACCCAGTAATAGAGCATCGACGCGACCATGGCGCCGGGGTTGACCCGCAGCTCCGGGCCGGCCGCGGCCATGATGGCCTTCAGCTCGGAGGCGAACAGCAGCCCGTCGCCGCGGGGCAGGTAGTAGAGCGGCTTGATGCCGAGCGGGTCGCGGGCCAGCACCAGGTCGCCCACCGCCTCGTCGGCCAGCGCGAACGCGAACATGCCGCGGAACCGGCGCAGCGCGTCAGGTCCCCAGGCCCGCCAGGCCTCGAGCGCGACCTCGGTGTCGGACTCTGTACGGAACCGCACGCCGCGGCTCTTCAGGTCCGCCCGCAGCTCCTTGTAGTTGTACAGCTCCCCGTTCCACAGAATCGTCAGGCCGTCCTTGGTCAGCGGCTGGTTGGCCGCGTCGCTCAGGTCGATGATCGAGAGCCGCAGGTGGCCGAGGTGCATGGCGACCCGGCTGTCTTCGTGACACCAGGTCCCGGTCGCGTCCGGCCCGCGGTGCGCGATCCGCTCGGTCATGACGTCGACCAGCTTGGCGCCGTCGGCCTGCTGGTAGCATCCGGCGATTCCGCACATCTCAGGCCCCCGCCGGCCGTGCGGTCTTGCTGTCCGCGGTCAGCCGCTGGTACACGTCGATGTAGGCCTGCCGCTGGTGGGGCCAGGCGAGTTCCTTCTCCACCCGGGCCCGGCCGAGCTGGCCCAGGCGGGTGCGCCTGGGCTCGTCGTCCATGAGGGCGACGATGGCCTCGGCGTACTCCTGCACCTCGTTGGGCGTGACGTAGACCGCGGCCTCGCCGGCCGAGGTCCGCGTCTCCTTGAGGTCGAAGGCGACCACCGGGAGCTCGAAGGACATGTACTCCATCGTCTTGTTCATGGTGGACACGTCGTTGAGCGGATTCTTCGGATCCGGCGACAGCCCGGCGTCGGCGGTGGACATGATGCGGCCGACGAGCTCGTCCGGCGCCCGCCCGGTGAACTCCACATGGCCGCCCAGGTTGAGCTGGTCGCGCAGGGCCACCAGCTCGTCGAAGCAGTCACCCGAGCCGATCAGGGTGAAGGCGATGTCGGTGCGGCCGAGCTTGTTCACCACGATGTCGGCGGCGCGTACCACGATGTCGACGCCGTCCTGCGGTCCCATCACGCCGATGTAGGTGGCCAGGTACCGGTGGCCGCGGCGCTGCTCGGGGTCGGCCGGGCCGCGCTTGAGCTTGTCCGGGTCCGGGCCGGTGCGGACGACGGTGACGTCGCGCGGGGCCTTGCCGCTGCGGCCGATGGCGATGTTCCGGTAGGAATCGTTGGTGGAGATCACGTGATCCGCGGTGCGGTGCGTCCGGCGCTCCAGGCCCCGCAGCCCCCGGTAAGCCAGCTTCGAGCCGTCCGGGAACCGGGACTCGAAGAGCTCGGGGCACAGGTCGTGGTGGTCGAAGACGAACTTCGTCCGGTCCAGGGCCCGGAAGAACACGGCGATCGGCCAGAAGATGTCCGGCGGGTTGCACGCCTGCAGCACGGCGAACCGGCCCTTCCGGCGGGCCTTGAGCGTCAGCCAGAACGTCGCCAGGAACGAGTACACGTACTCGTAGACGAAGCTGAGGCTGCTGCCGCCGGGCGCGTATGGCTTGTACTTATAGAGCTGCACGCTGTCGAGGACCTGGTAAGAGGGGTCCCCCTTGCCTTTGGGGCAAACCACTGCCACCTGGTAGCCCGCCGAGACCAGGGCCTGGCATTCCAGCCATACCCGCCGGTCGAAGGGCACCGGAAGGTTCTGCACGATGATGAGTACCCGGCGCTTCATGAGTACAAGAGCACAACGATGGTGCCTGTGATACATGAAACCGGTGTTTCCGTCTCTGACGGTTATGGTGTGATGGAGAAGTTGTGACCGTAGGTATCACGACAGGGCCTTCGCGGGTCATATGAGCGGCTTGATCACACCATCGAACTCATAGCCTGACTCTTGGGGGTAATAATGCGGGTCCTCGTCGCGGGTGACCGCGGTTACATCGGGGCGGTCATGGTGCCGCTGCTCAGCGCCGCCGGGCACGACGTCGAAGGTCTCGATCTCGGCCTCTACGAAGGCTGTGACCTGGGGCCGGCTCCCGCCTTCCCGTCCGGGGCCAGCACCCGGGCCGTCCGCGACATGCGTGACGTCACGCCCGGCCAGCTGGCCGGCTACGACGCGGTGGTCTGCCTGGCCGCGCTGTCCAACGACCCGCTCGGCGATCTCAACCCGGGCGCCACGGTCTCGGTGAACCTGGACGGGACGATGCACCTGGCCGCGGCGGCCAAGGCGGCGGGCGTCGGGCGGTTCCTGTTCGCCTCCTCGTGCAGCCTGTACGGCGCGGCCGGCTCGGACGCGGTCACCGAGGACGCGGACCTGTATCCCGTCACCCCCTACGGCGAGACAAAGGTCCAGGCCGAACGGGCGCTTTCCGCCCTCGCGGACGACGATTTCAGTCCTACGTACCTGCGCAACGCGACCGCCTACGGCGCGTCGCCGCGACTGCGCCTGGACATCGTGGTGAACAACCTGACGGCGGTGGCCATGACGACCGGTGAGGTCCGGCTGCAGAGCGACGGCACCCCCTGGCGGCCGCTGGTGCACATCGAGGACATCAGCCGCGCGTTCCTGGCCATGCTCGAGGCACCCCGCGAGCTCGTCCACAACGAGGCCTTCAACGTGGGCCGCGCGGTGGACAACGTGCAGATCCGCCAGGTCGCCGAGATGGTCCGCGACGCGGTGCCCGGCTCCACCGTCACGTTCGCCGCGGACGCCGGGCCGGACCTGCGCAACTACCGGGTCGACTTCTCCAAGCTGGATGACACCTTCCCCGGCCTGAAGCTGCGCTGGAGCGTGCGGGAGGGGATCGAGGAGCTGGCCGCGGCCTACGCCAAGTACGGCATGACCCTCGATGACTTCAACTCCTCGCGGTACGTGCGGCTGCGCCGGATCCGCGAGCTGCTGGATGCCGGGACCGTCGACGAGATGCTGCAGCGGACCGCCAGCCCGGCCGGGCCGGGCGGATCCGCGCCGCAGGCTGGCTGACCCTGATGGACGCACGCCAGGAGCGCATGACCTGTGTTTAGCCGGCTGAAAGCGAACCCGGTCCTGAACAAGGTCGCCAGCCGGTTCGGCTGGGGCCTGGCGGACCAGGCGATGTCGAGCGTCAGCAACGCCGCGGTGAGCTTCTACGTCGCGCGCGAGCTCGGGGCTGCCTCGTTCGGCGCGTTCAGCCTGGCCTACGTCACCTACTCGTTCGCGCTCAACGTCTCGCGCGGCCTGGCCACCGACCCGCTGGTGGTCAGGTACAGCAACGTCGAGCCGGACGAGTGGCGGCGCGCGGTGGCGAAGAGCACCGGGACCGCGCTGACCGTCGGCCTGGTGGGCGGCGCCTTCGCCATGACCGCGGCGATGCTGCTGAGCGGCACGCCCCGGCTGGCCTTCCTCGCCCTCGGTCTCGTCCTGCCCGGCCTGCTGCTGCAGGACAGCTGGCGGTACGCGTTCTTCGCGGCCGGCCGGGGCGGCCACGCCTTCCTCAACGACACCGTGTGGACGCTGTCGCTGCTGCCCGCGCTGGGGATACTGCGCTTCACGGACCATGGCACCGTGTTCTGGTTCGTCCTGGCCTGGGGCGTGGCGGCCACCGTCGCGGCCTGCGTCGGGCCGTTCCAGGCGCGGACCCGGCCCCGGCTGCCCCAGGGCTGGACATGGGTCTCGCTCACCCGGGACCTGGGGCCTCGCTACATGGCGGAGAACGCCGCCAACAGCGGCGCCGGCCAGCTGCGCAGCTACGGCGTCGGCATCATCGCCGGGCTGGCCGCGGTCGGCTACCTGCAGGCCGGCCTGCTGCTGCTCGGCCCGTTCATGGTCGTGCTCCAGGGGATTTCGCTGGTCACGGTGCCCGAGGCGGCGCGGGTGCTGCGCCGTTCACCCCGTCATCTCGAGCCGTACTGCCTCGTGGTCGGGGTGGGCCTCGCCGTCATGGCGCTGGCCTGGGGGCTGTTCCTGGTGGTGGCGCTGCCCCACGGCCTGGGCGCCCTGCTGCTCGGCAGCTTCTGGAAGCACGCCTACGTGCTGGTGCTGCCGTTCGCGTTCACCATCATGGGGGCGGGCTTCCAGGTCGGGGCGGCCGCGGGCCTGCACGCCCTCGGGGCCGCCCGCCGCAGCCTGCGCGCGATGCTGATCACGTCGGCCCTCCAGCTCGCCTTCAGCCTGGCCGGTGCCTTCGTCGACGGCGCGGCCGGGGCGGTCGAGGGCGGCGCCGTGGCGGCGTGGATCGGCGCGCTGGTCTGGTGGCGGTACCTGCGCGTCGGGATGCGGGAATCCGCGGAGGTTCCCGACGGCAGCTCCTGGTGGCCCCGCCGCCAGGACGGCCGCCGGGTCAGCCCGGTCCGGGCACTGGCCCGCTCGAGCTGGCGCAATACCGGGACCCGGCCGTCCGAGGGAGCTACGGCCCGGTCCGGGCACAGCGAGGCGGCCTGAAACGTCCGCCGCCCGCGGGTAAACCGCGGACCGGCTGGTGGAACACGAAAGAGGACAACGGAGGCTTTTCATGACCGTCAGCAGCAGCCCAGGCCGCCGGCGCGGCCGGCCCGGATCCGGGCCCCGGGTGGGTCTGTTCGGCCTCCTCGGCTCGGGCAATGTCGGCAACGACGCGTCCCTGGACGCGGTGCTCGGCTACCTCGAGGCGTATCACCCCGACGCCGTGCTCGACTTCATGTGCATGGGTCCCGAGGAGGTCCGGGCCCGGTACGGCTTCGACGCGATCCCGCTGCTCTGGTGCCGTCGCTACGAGGAGCGGGTACCCGGCCCGCTGGCCGCCGGGTTCAAGATCCTGGGCAAGCTCATCGACCCGTTCCGTACCGCCGCCTGGGTGCGGCGGCACGACGTGGTCATCGTGCCGGGCATGGGCGTCCTGGAGGCCAACCTGCCGCTGAATCCCTGGGGCTGGCCGTACACCATGACCCAGCTCGGCGTGTCCGCGCGGCTGTTCGGGACGAAGGTGGCGATGATCGGCGTCGGGGCCACCGTCATCAGCCGGCCAGCCACCAGATGGCTGATCATCCGGGCGGCCCGGCTCGCCTTCTACCGGTCCTACCGTGACGCCCAGTCCCGGGACGCGCTGCAGCAGCAGGGCCTGGACACCTCGGCTGACCCGGTCCACCCCGACCTGGTGTTCAGCCTGCCGTCTTCGCCCGCGGCGGGGAATCCCGAGACGGTCGGCGTCGGGCTGATGGCCTACTACGGCTCCAATGACGACCGCGAGCGCGCCGACGAGATCTACGCCGATTACCTCGGCAACGTAGAATCTTTCATCCGGTGGCTGCTCGAGTCCGGGCGCCGGGTCCTGCTGTTCTACGGCGACGCCGTCGACGAGCCTACGGTCGAGCAGGTGCTGAGCGACCTGCGCGAGTACACCTCGGATTCCGGCCCGGCGCGGCTCGCCGCCGCCGAGAGCGTCACGTCTTACGCGGAGCTGCGTCAGGCGATGGCGCCCGTCGGCACCGTGGTGGCGACGCGCTACCACAACGTGATCTGCGCGCTGCAGCTCAGCAAGCCGACCATATCGATCGGGTACGGAAAGAAGAACGTGGCGCTGATGGAGGACATGGGGCTGCCCGAGTTCCGCCAGGACCCCCGGGCGATCGACGTCCCGAAGCTGATCGAGCAGTTCACGAAGCTGGAGAGCAACGCGGACCAGGTACGAACCATGCTCGCCGAGCGCAACGCGGACAGGGCCGCCCTGGTGGCCGCCCAGTTCGAGGCCATGGACGCCCTGCTCTTCCCGGCCAGGTAAATCCCGCCGTCACGCTTTCGGCCCCCGCTAGCCGGTCCGGCTAGCGGGGGCCGAAAGCGTCAGCTACTTCTGCTCCGGGCTGCCGAACACGAGCATGGCGTCCGCGGGCGGCGCGCCGAACAGCTCGACCACGAACTCCTCGTCGAAGCTGCTCTCGTCGGCCACGTTCACGAAATCCCTGATCGCGGTGCCGGTGCAGTGCACGTCCACCAGCGGGGCGCCGCGCCCGGCCACCAGGTCGGGGACGAACACCGTGCGGAAGTCCACGCTGTACCGGGCCCGGCCGGAGGTGTTGGGCGTGGAGGTGTGCAGCTGGGCCCCGGAGAACAGCAGGACCTCACCCGGCGCCGGCAGGACGACGAGCTGCTGTTCCGGGTGGTGGTCGATGGCCCCCGGCCGCGACTGGCGCTCCTTGGTCACCTGGCTGGCGGTGGTCAGCCGGCTCGCGTTGTTCTCGTAGTAGTCGAAGCCGTCCGAGGTGTTCGGGACGGCGTTGGCGAAGCCGTTCGGGTCGAAGCCCATGGCGTTGTCCTCCCGGACCGGGAAGATCGGGAGCCACCAGTTGATCTGCTGCCTGGGCGCGCTATACCAGACGTCGCGGTGCCAGGGGAAGGCGAAGGCCACGCCCGTGTTCAGGTGCCCCACCGGGAACGAGGTCCGCGGCTTGGGCAGGTCGTAGTGGGTCTGCTCGGGCGGGAAACCCGCCTCCTCGATAACCGCGCGGACGAGCTTCTTGGACCGCTCCGAGTGGATGAATCGGGGCTTCCACACGCCCAGGATCTTCGCCATCTCGGCCGGCTCGATGTGCTCGTGCACGAACTCGGGGTCATACGGCTTGAACAGCTCGGTGAGCTCCTCGCGGGTGTACTCGACGAAGTCGGCGAGCGCCTGCAGGCGAGTGAGGATGACCAGGTTCCCGGCGAACAGCTGCTCCCGCAGCTGATCGCCCGGCACGTCCGGGTCGATGACGATGTTCACGGCTGATTCCCCTTCTGCTGCTGCCCGCGCGGGGCAGCAGCGGGCACGATTACTTGCTTGGCGCACCTGAAGGCCTCGGCGTACGGCGCCCGGCACTCCATGCCGCGCAGCCGGGCCAGCCCCAGGAAGACCTCGTCGTCCCACCAGTCGCGGCCCCGCTGCGACGGATAGCACTTGTGCAGCAATTCCACCTTGCGCTGCGCGGTCTGGGCCGAGAGCGGGACGTACATCGTGGGGCGGCTCAGGTCGCCGTCCCACTTCGGGATCTCGTAGGCGAGGTAGAGCTGGTCGCGGAAGACGGTGGGCACCAGCTCACCGATGGTGCGGTGGTCCTGGTGCGCGTCGCCGGCCGACGGCGCGATGATGACGTCGGGTGAGCATGACCGGGCCACGCCCTCGAGGGTCTCCTTGACCTGGCCCCAGACGGCGGGCAGCCGTCCCTCGGGCAGGTCGAAGAGCTCGATGCTGAGGTCCGCGCCCGGCAGGAACGAACGGGCGGCCTCCTTCGCCTCCTGCTGGCGTTCGCTGGTTCCGGTCAGGACCACGTAGGTGGCCAGCAGCTCACTTTCGGCCAGGCCCAGGAGCAGGCCGCCGGCGCCGATCTCGATGTCGTCCGGGTGCGCCCCGATCGCGAGCACGGACAGCGGCCGGCCCGGCGGCGGCGTCAGCGGCAGGGAGAGCACGTCGGCTCACCCCGCCGCCGGCACGGCCTCCGGGGGCGTCCCCGGCAGCAGGTCCTCCTGGCTGACTGCGCCGGACCGCTCCGGGTCCCAGAGCATCCACGGGCAGTGCCCGCGGTGGTACATCTCCTCCAGCTGGGCCCGCTCCTTGACCGTGTCGGCGGGCGACCAGTACCCCTTGTGCGGGAAGCCCAGCACCCGGCCCTGCGCGATCAGCCGCGGCAGCGCGTCCTGGACCAGGTCCTCGCCCTCGTTCAGGTAGTCGAAGATCTCTGGCCGCATCACGAAGTAGCCGCCGTTCTCCCACTGGAGCAGTTCCTGGACCGGCGTCACCTTCGTGATCACGCCGTCGTCGCCGACGTCCACCACGTGGTGCGAGGACTGCAGCGGGACGGCCAGCAGGCTGGCCACCGCGTTGCTCGCCTTGGTCCGCGCGATCAGGTCAGGCAGCGGCGCGTCGGTGAAGACGTCCGCGTAGTTGGCCAGGAACATCTCCTCGTCCTGGACGAACCGCCGCACCCGGCGCAGCCGCTCGCCGATCGAGGAGTGCAGGCCGGTGTCGACGAAGGTGATCCGCCACTCGGAGATGTCGGTACGGAACAGCTTCGGCTGCCGGGCGTCGCCCTCCAGGACGAAGTCGTTCGACCGGGTCTCGTCGTAGTTCAGGAAGAAATCCTTCACGTACGACGCGCCGTAGCCGAGGCAGAGCACGAAGTCAGTGTGGCCGAAATGCGCGTAGTAGCGCATGACATGCCAGATGAGCGGGCGCTCCCCGATCATCGCCATCGGCTTGGGCGCAGTGGATACTCCGTCTCGCATCCGCATTCCGAGACCACCGCAGAAAAGTACGACCTTCATCATTCACCCCATCGAAACGATTTCGAATTCTGGGATCGGGAAAACAAGCTTTCCGCCCCAGGAACCGACATAACTAAGCTGCTGGCTGATTTCCTCGCGCAGGTTCCACGGCAGCACGAGGATGTAATCGGGCTGGGTTTCGGCCAGGCGCTCCGGCGCGTAGATCGGGATATGCGTGCCGGGCAGGAATTTCCCTTGCTTGACCGGGCTCCGGTCGACGGTGTACGCGAGCAGGTCGGTGCGGATCCCGCAGTGGTTGAGCAGCGTGTTCCCCTTGCCGGGGGCCCCGTAGCCCGCCACCGTCTTGCCCTCGCGGGCGGCGCGGAGCAGGAACTCGAGCAGGTCGCTCTTGATCTTCAGCACGGCCGGCGCGAAACCCTCGTGACCTTCGACCGTGTGCAGGCCGGCCGCTTCCTCGGCCGCCAGCACCGCCTTGACGCGCGCGCTGGGCTCGCCGGCGCTCTCGGCCGGGCGGGCGTAGACCCGCAGCGAGCCGCCGTGGGTCTCGAGTTCCTCGACGTCGGTCACCCGCAGCCCGGCCGTTTCCAGCGCCCGGCTCGAGGTCAGCAGGGACAGGTAGGAGAAGTGCTCGTGGTAGATGGTGTCGTACTGGCGCCGCTCGATCAGCCGGAGCAGGTGCGGGAACTCCAGCGTGACCGTGCCCTCGTCCTTGACCAGCGCGCGCAGGCCGGCCGCGAAGCCGCGGATGTCGGGCACGTGGGCGAAGACGTTGTTCCCGGCCACCAGGTCGGCCCGGCCGTGCCGCTGGGCGATCTCGCGGCCGGTCTCGGCCCCGAGGAACTGGACCTCGGTGGTGATGCCGCGGGCCCGGGCGGTCTCGGCCACGTTCGCGGCCGGCTCGACGCCGAGCACCGGGATGCCGGCCGCCTGGAAGTGCTGCAGCAGGTAGCCGTCATTGCTGGCCACCTCGGTGACCAGGCTGTCCGGGGTCAGCTGCAGGCTCTCGATCATCGAGGTGGCGTACCGCTTCGCGTGCGCGACCCACGAGTCGGAGTAGGACGAGAAGTAGGCGTAGTCAGAGAAGATGTCCTCGCCCGGAACATAGGCGGGAAGCTGCGCGAGAAGACATTTCTCGCACAGGCGGACATGCAGCGGATAGAACGCTTCCGCATCGTCGAGTTTATCCTCGGGAACGTAGCTCTCGCACAGCGGAGACATTCCGATATCGACGAACGTACGGGTTACGGGCGCGCCGCAGAGCCGGCACTCATTAAACGTCGGCATAGAGTTCGAAGACCCCCCAACTTCGCAGCCGGCCAATGACCGGGCTAACATATGGAACCTGACTAATGGACTGACGTATAGGAAACAAGGACGTAAATGGACGAGCTTGCGTGCCGGGCGTGCGGCGGATCGGCCGGTCATCTGGTGCTGGACCTCGGGCGGCAGCCGGCCAGTGACTATTTCCCGCGGGCCGCCGACCCGGGTCCCGACCCGGTGTACCCGCTGCAGATGTGGCTGTGTTCATCGTGCGGCCTGGCCCAGTTGCTGACCGACCCGACCGTGCCGGAGGAGCCGCGTGGCACCGAGCCCGCCGCGCTCGTCGCGCAGGCCGCCGACGCGGTGGAACGGGTGGCCGCGGCGGGTTTCCTGGCCGGGCACGGGGTGGTCGCCGAGTACGGGAGCCCGCACGGCGGCTCGTGGCTGGACATGCTGACCGCCCGCGGGATGGCGCTGGCGCAGGACGAGCCCGCGGACCTGATCATCGACTGCTTCGGCCTGATGCACGCGGCGGACCAGCGCCAGGCCCTGGCCGAGCGGGTGGCGCGGATCGCGCCGGGCGGTGTGCTGCTGCTGCAGTACCACGCGCTCGGAGCGATCATCGGCCAGCGGCAGTGGAACGCGCTGCGGCACGGGCACTACGCCTACTACTCGACCACCGCGCTGACCGCCATGCTGGCGGCGGCCGGCTTCAGCCCGCGGACCGCCTGGCGGTTCGATCTCTACGGCGGCACCGTCCTGCTGGCGGCGCAGCGCGAGGGCGAGGGCAGGCCGGGGCCCGACGAGGTGGTCCGGTCGCTGCTGGCCGACGACGCGCGGACCGGCGTGTGCGACCCGGACGCCTTCGCCGGCCTCCAGCGTGATGTGAGCGCTCATGCTAGGGACCTGCATGACTGGCTGGCGGCGGAGCGGTCGGCCGGCCGGACCGTGGTCGGATACGGTGCCGCGTCCCGGGCCGTGGCGCTGCTGTGCCAGGCCGAGGCAGACCGCACCCTCCTGCCGGTCGTGATCGACGCCTCGCCCGCCAAGGACGGCCTGCGGATGCCGGGAACGGACATCCCGGTCGCGGCCCCGGGCGAACTGGCCGCGCGCCGCCCGGATTCGGTGCTGCTGTTCGTCCCTGACCTGCTGGCCGAGGTGCGGGAGGCCTTCCCCGAGGTAGAGACCGCGGGCGGCCGGTGGGTGAATGTGGAGGCACTGCGTTCATAAGCACGGGGCTCACGCCGCCTGGAGGAGGACGCGCAGCCGGGCCAGGCTGCGCTGGCGGGTCGGGCCGATGCTGCCGACCGGCAGCCCGAGTTCGTCGGAGATGTCGGCGTAGGCCACCGGCGGGTCGGCCATCAGCATCTCGAGCAGCCGCTGCCACCGGCCGGGCAGCCGGGACATCGCATCGCGCACGGTCTGGGCCCGCTCGTCGGCCAGCAGCCGCTCGTCCACCGGCGCCTCGTACACGTTAACCGTGGTGAGCTCGATGTCGTCCTGGCTGAGCACCACCTTCTTGTGCGCCGCCAGGCTGCGCAGGCACTCATGCCGCGCCGTGGCCGCAAGCCAGGAACCCACCCGGGCGGGATATTCGATCCGGTCAATGTGCTCAAGCAGCCGCAGCCAGGTGGTCTGGGCCACGTCCGCCGCGTCGCTCTCCCTGAGCTTGTACTCGCCCGTTATCGACCAGATGAGCCGCGCGTATTGATCAACCAGGCGATCCCAGGCCTGCAAGTCACCGTCGGCGGCCCGCCGGACCAGCCGCGCGACATCGGTGGACTCCAGGTCGTCCGCTGCCCTCGACGTCATTTCAAACCCCTCCTATAGAGCAACGCCCCAGCCGTCACCCTGATTACAAATAGTAACAGATTGTCAACAAAGAGCGTCGACATGACTTTCAGGTAAATAGTCATGAAATGTCAGCCGCAGCTCAGGGCACTATCCGCGCAGCCCGCAGATCCGGTGGATCCCGTGGCGGAAAGTGTCATTAGTAGGCCCCGGAACCCCGCACGAGCACCGAGATCGTCTTCCACATGATCTGCAAGTCGAGCGCGAACGACCAGTTCTCGACGTACCGCAGGTCGAGCCGTACCGACTCTTCCCAGGACAGGTCCGACCGCCCGCTGACCTGCCACAGGCCAGTCAGGCCGGGCTTGACGACCAGCCTGCGGCGCACGTGCTCGGCGTACTTCTCCGCCTCGTCGGGCAGGGCCGGACGCGGTCCCACCAGCGACATGTGGCCGAGGAAGACGTTGAAGAGCTGGGGCAGCTCGTCGAAAGACCAGCGCCGCAGGTGCGCTCCCACCGGCGTTACCCGGGGGTCCCGGCGCATCTTGAACAGCACGCCGTCGTTGTCGTTGCTCTCCAGCAGCTCCGCACGGCGCTTTTCCGCGTCCACCACCATGGTCCGGAACTTGTAGATCCGGAACGCCTTGCCGTCCCGGCCCACCCTGACCTGCGTGAAGAACGCCGGGCCACGGTCGTGCAGCCAGACCGACGCGGCCAGGACGCACATCACGGGGGCCAGCATGATCAGCGCGGCGGCGGCCGCGCACCGGTCGAACAGGCCCTTGAGCACCAGGCGCGGCCCGGCCAGCTGCGGGTGATCCACGTGCAGCAGGGTCAGCCCGGCGATCGGCCTGATCGTAGTGCGCGGACCCGCGACGTCGAGCAGCGCCGGCGAGAGCCACAGGTCGGTGCCGGTCTTCTCCAGTTCCCAGGCCATGCCGCGCAGCCTGGTGCCGCCCATCTCCGGGCAGGCCAGCACCGCGACGCTATCCGCGTCGAACGCCTTGACGGCGGCCGTGATGTCGTCCAGGCCGCCGTAGACCGGGACGCCCACCACCTCGTCGCACTCACCCGGCCGGACAACGCAGGCGCCCACCACGGTCAGCCCGTGGTACTTGTCCCGCTTCAGCTCGGTGACCAGGTCGGCTACCGCCAGCTCATGACCGACCGCGACCACGGTCTGCAGGCACCGGCCGAGGGCTCGCCGACCGTGCAGCCGCTTGCGCGCGACGTACCTCGAGACGAGGTCAATCAGCGTGATGCTGGGCAAGGCGATGACCACGTAGCCGCGGGAAAGCTCGAGGTTGATGGCGTAAGAGAAGATCGCCAGCGCGGCCGTCAGGCTCACTCCGGCGCTCAGCACCTTCCTGAACTCATCGGAGCCAGTCCCGACGAACCGGACGTCATAGGCTCCGGCCAGCCACAGGGCCGCTACCCAGAGCACCGGCAGCACCAGGCTCAGAGCCATGTACGTGGTCGTGACCTCGCTGCCGAACCTTATCTGGGCCGCGATGAACACGCCGATCACGGCGCAGCCGAGGTCAACGAGGGCTACATAACGCAAGTACTCCCTAGTCCAACTGGAAAGCCGCCTGGCGGACCGGCGTTCAACCCGGCCCCCGGTTGCAGCAACACCAAACATCGCTCCGACCCCCCCAGGGGCAGCGCCAAATACTCGCCTGGCACTCCCCGCTCCCACTCAGCTCGCGTCGTCTGAGTTCCCACTACATAACTTGCGCTCCACTATGTAAGTGGACGCGTAGTCTACTGCCCTGGTTTACGCGTATAGGTAGTGACTTGTCGTGACACTGGGCGTCAATACCTAAGAGTCAACTTACATTGCGAAGCGTGACGAAATCACCATAAACCGAACAAAGTCTCAAGTAGCAACCGAGATGCACCCGAAGAGCACCCGGGGCGCTACGGCCCCGGCCGACACGCTCGGTTACCGGGTCCGCCGGGGCCGGATTATGCGGTCTAGCGCACCCCGGTCGCCCGGAGGGGCCTGAGCAGCGGAAAGAGTCCTGGGCGAGCCGATTCCGGCGGCCGCGGCGGGCTCGCGGCCACCGCCTGCCGGCTTGATCTCATCTCGGTTACGGTTGACCTCGTCCGCGCCGGAGACCGCCATGTCCGCACATACGTGCGGATGCCGCCCACCAGGTTGACCACCATCCGGACGGCTCGCCAGCAACGCGCGTGCCCTCCGGCGGCGATGCCCCCACGGGGAGGGCGATGCCCCCACGGGGAGAAGGCGCATATCCCCACGGGAAGAAAAGCTAAGCGCGAGCCGCGCTCCGGGACCAGCTCACCGGAGGGACGTGACGGCAGCCGGCGCGGCCTGGTGTGCCGGACGGCCCGGGCCCGCGCTGCGGCCGTCCTCAGCTGCCGGTTTGATCACCGGCTGCCCGGCGAAATGGCAACGACATCATTCCCGCGGATAGACCGGTGCCGTCGCCAGGCCGTGGTCGCGAGAAGCGCCATGGCCGTGACGCCTATGCCGCTTGACTGAAATGATCCCGGCCGGACGCTGGCGTTCACAAAAACGAACTCAGGTCACACCTACGCCGTCAGCATCACGATCCACCGCACCGTACTTACTCGAAACACCAGAGAATCTAATTCCTGTGCGTTCCGACGCCTGAGAGTCCGGCCTCATGGCGTCCGCATCGAGCCTGGCATGGCGAGGGCTGGAGGCCAGCCTGCCAACGAACACGCACGGCGGGTCCAGTGCGGACGGCCGGCCGAAAATGCCGCCAACTCCATCGCGGAAAGGCAGGAAGGCAATCAGGCAAGATCCGCCGACCGCCAGGCAGACGCGCGAATGTGCGCAGCTCACGATCTGCTGCACCCGCCGTCGGCACCACTGCTCCCTCGTGTCACGCCGAAGAGCCGACGAAATCTATTCCTACGCCATAGACCCTAGGCATTTGGCGAGATGAAAGGGTTTCGTATACATCGATGTTTCAGCTGAGATTGATGTTGTCCTCCTTGCTCGAAGTTACTCCTGAAGTATCCGCCGGTCTTACGTAAAATTACCTGCAATCGATCGCATCCAGTGCAGAGATAAGCACTCTGGGTAATCGTTACGCCTGGGTGTAAACCGCCCAGATGGTCCGTGCGTCTCAATTTTGTTACCATCCATTCAGGAAATTTTGTATTAAAGTTCACTTCATCCTCACCTAGATAGGACGGGAGAGAACGGACTTCGGGCCTGACGAGGGGGAAGATCGTTGACCATCAAGGTCGAAAATAAGACCGATGCGGTGCAGCAGTTGCGCGAGACCTTCCACGACATGCGGCAGCCAGTCGCGATCATGATGGCGCTCGCCGCGGCGGCGCTCACCGAACCGGACCTTCCCGCCGCTGCCCAGCTCCGGCTTGAGCAGATCGTCGGGCAGGCGGAATGGCTGTCCGACATCATCCGCGACTGCCTGCCGAAGCAGCAGCGAGAAGAGCCTTACGAGACCGGGCAACCCGGCCGTGACTCGGCCGACGTGGTGCAGATCGTCGGCGAGGTTATCGAATCCGAGTGCCTGACCTGGCCTGGAGAAATGAAGGTGCTCGCTCCGGCCGGTCCGGTGTGGTGCCTGGTCCATCCGGTGTTGCTACGCCGGGCCGTGTCCAACGTGCTCGGCAACGCCGTCCGCGCGGCCGGGCCAGCCGGCACGGTGAGCGTGGAAATCCAGCGGTGCGACGATGCCGTCATGGTCGCGGTGGAGGACAGCGGCCCTGGCTTCGGCGAGATCCCGAGCGGGGCTGGCCTGGGATTGACCGCCGTCGCCAGGAACATCACCAAGTACGGCGGGAGGATCGAATACAGCTGCGGCGTGCACCTCAGCGGGGCGCGCGTCAGCCTCTGGTTTTCTTAAATCGGTAATCGGCCAAGAGGAGCGGGGCCGATGCGGCTTGTTCTTTGTGACGACAATCGAATTCTGTGTGAAGCATTGGCTGTCGCGCTCGGGGCACGCGGGCATGAGGTGCTGGCGATCGCAACAGAAAGCATGACGGGCATCGCCGAGGTCGAAAGGTGCCGGCCTGACGCGTGCCTGCTCGACCTGCGGTTCCCCGCCCCCCCGGACGGTCTCGACGCCGCCCGGATGATCCGTGAGCGCTGCCCGGAAACCGCGGTCCTGGTGCTCTCCGGCCTAGACGACCCGGCTGTCCTGGCCAAGGCCACCGAACTCGGCGTGGCCGGGGTCCTGCGCAAAGACCAGAATGTCGATCGTATCGCCGGAGCCCTGGACGTCATCGCGTCGGGCGGGGTGGTCTGCGGTCCGGTCAAGGCGCATACCACGCGGTCCCGCGGCCGGCATCGCTATCACCCGGTCCGCGACCTGACGTCGCGGGAAAAAGAGGTGCTGCGCAGGATAGTGGCGGGCCAGAGCACGAAGCAGATGACACGTGAGATGAACGTGGCGCCCAGTACGCTGCGCACCTACGTGAAGAGCATGCTCGCCAAGCTGGGCGCGCACACGAGGCTCGAAGCCGCCGCCCTGGCGACCCGAGAAGACCTGCTCGGCGACCAGACCGCCTGATGGCACCGGGGTATGGAAATCACGGCCGTCGTCATCGATGAGGAGCGCACGTTCGCGGACGCGCTCGCGATCCGGCTCAACGCCGAGGAAGACCTGAGCGTCGTCGCGGTGGCCCAGCCGACCGCCACCACCATGGGCTGGCACGCCGACATCATCCTGCTGGATGTGGATCTCACCGGATCCATGCGGTTGTGCAAGGCGACTTCGGGGCCGCCGCATTCAACGCGCGTGATCATGCTGAGCCATACGTCGGAGCCGGCCCGGATAATAGCTGCGATCGAGGCCGGCGCCCGCGCCTGGGTACGCAAGGACGAGTCGGTCGAGCACCTGCTGCGCGTGCTCCGGGGCGTGGCCCGGGGCGAGACCTGGCTGCCGCCAGCCGAGGCCGGAAACGTGCTTTCCCTGCTGCTGACCCAGCGGGACAGGCAGCAGGACGGCGACCGCATGCTCGCCCTCCTGACCCCCAGGGAACGCCAGGTACTAGCCTGCCTGGCCGATGGGGACAGCCGCCTTCAGATCGCCCAGCGACTGAACCTGACACCTAACACGGTCCGGACGCATTTGCAGAACATCCTGGCCAAGCTGGGCGTCCATTCCGCCCTTGAGGCAGTCGCGCTGACGCGGGCCTGGCCGATGCCCCCGGACGGGTACTGATTCGCTTCCCCTGATCATTGGGAATGCCTGCGTCGCGAATGCTCGCGCATTGCCAGATCCAGCGGGCTCACCATCGTGGCGGATGGCAAAACTGACGCCAGGCCAGCCGGCCAGGCGATCGTCATCCCA
>JAICWX010000127.1 GCA_025934635.1 Streptosporangiaceae bacterium
GCCGGGTTCCGTTCCGCGCGGTATGCCAGTGGTGTTCCGGCTTCGGCGGGGCATAGTGACCTACGGCCCCAAGTGAACGTAGCCTGTAGGCGTGGACAGGCGAATATTCGGGCTCGAGAACGAGTACGGCGTTACGTGCACCTTCCGGGGGCAGCGGCGGCTGTCGCCGGACGAGGTGGCCCGCTACCTCTTCCGCCGTGTGGTGTCGTGGGGCCGTAGCAGCAACGTGTTCCTGCGCAATGGCGCGCGCCTGTACCTCGACGTGGGCAGCCACCCCGAGTACGCCACCCCCGAGTGCGACAACGTGGTCGACCTGGTCGCGCACGACAAGGCGGGGGAGCGGATCCTGGAGGGCCTGCTCGTCGACGCCGACCGGCGGCTGCGCGAAGAGGGCATCGCCGGCGACATCTACCTCTTCAAGAACAACACCGACTCGGCGGGCAACTCCTACGGCTGCCACGAGAACTACCTGGTCGGCCGGCACGGCGAGTTCGGCCGGCTGGCCGACATCCTGATCCCGTTCCTGGTCACCCGGCAGATCATCTGCGGGGCGGGCAAGGTGCTGCAGACCCCGCGCGGCGCGGTCTACTGCGTCAGCCAGCGGGCCGAGCACATCTGGGAGAGCGTCTCCTCGGCCACCACCAGGTCCCGCCCGATCATCAACACCAGGGACGAGCCGCACGCCGACGCCGAGCGCTTCCGGCGGCTGCACGTGATCGTCGGCGACTCCAACATGAGCGAGACCACCACGCTGCTCAAGGTCGGGTCGACCGACCTGGTGCTGCGGATGATCGAGGCCGGCGCGATCATGCGCGACCTGACCCTGGACAACGCGATCCGGGCCATCCGCGAGGTCAGCCACGACATGACCGGCCGCAGCCGGGTCCGGCTGGCCAACGGGCGCGAGCTGTCCGCCCTGGAAATCCAGTACGAGTACCTGAACCGGGCCAAGGACTTCACCGCCAAGAACGGCGTCGACCCGGTGAGCAAGCGGGTTCTCGACATGTGGGAGCGGGCGCTGTCGGCGATCGAGACGGGCAACCTCGACATGATCGCGCGGGAGATCGACTGGGTGACCAAGTACCAGTTGATCGAGCGGTACCGGGCCCGCCACGACCTGCCGCTGTCCTCGCCCCGGGTGGCCCAGCTCGACCTGGCCTACCACGACGTGCACCGCGGCCGCGGCCTGTACTACCTGCTGCAGCGGGCCGGGGCGGTGGAGCGCGCGGCCCGTGACATCGACATCTTCGAGGCCAAGTCGGTCCCGCCGCAGACCACGCGGGCCAAGCTGCGCGGCGAGTTCATCCGCCGGGCCCAGGAGAAGCGGCGCGACTTCACCGTCGACTGGGTGCACCTCAAGCTGAACGACCAGGCCCAGCGGACCGTGCTGTGCAAGGACCCGTTCCGCTCGGTCGACGAGCGGGTGGAGAAGCTCATCGCGGGAATGTGACGCTAGGTAGTCGTTACCTGGGAGTTAGCTCCAGGCCGCCCGGTGTGGGACGTGGCCCCTCAGCCCGGCCAGTAGGCTGACGAGGCTGACATCCACCACTTTTGAGGGTTTTTCATGCGACGCTTTCTAGCGCTTTTCGCCATTCCCCTGCTGGCGTGCGTGGTCCTCGCGGGCTGCGGGTCGTCGTCGAAGTCGTCTTCTTCGCCGTCTTCGTCTTCGTCTGCCTCCGCCTCGGCTTCCTCGACGGGGCCCGCGTCTGTGAAGGGCCAGGGCGCGGACGCCTCCGTCACCGCCACCGGTGCGTTCGACAAGGCGCCCACGGTGACCATCCCCAAGGCTCTGCCGGGCAACGTGCTCTCCGTCAAGACGCTCGTCCAGGGCACCGGCCCCGCCTTGGCCAAGACCGACTCGCTGGCCGCCAACTTCGTCCTCTACTTCTGGCAGGGCACCAGTTCCTCGCTGAAGGGCAACACCTTCACCGCCACCCCGGTCGTGATTCCCAGCCAGTCGCTACCCGGCCTGGAGACCGCGCTGGTCGGCAAGAAGGTAGGCAGCCGCGTCCTCGCGGTCATCCCGCCTGCGCAGGGATACGGTCCCACGGGGAACTCCCAGCTCGGGGCGACGGGCGCCACCACCTTGGTGTTCGTCATCGACGTGCTCAAGCAGTACTCGAAGACCGCGGACATCACCGGCACCCAGACCTCCAGCGGCGGCGGTAACCTGCCCACGGTCAGCGCCCAGACCGGCAGCGAGCCCAAGCTGACCTTCGCGTCCTCCACCCCTGCCACGCCGCCCACCGGGCTGGTCACCAAGACCCTGCTCAAGGGCAACGCCGCCAAGGTCACCCAGGGCGAGATGGTCGTGGTCCAGTACGTCGGCTACAACTGGCGGACCAAGAAGTCCTTCGACTCCTCATGGTCACACAACTCGCCGCTCGGCTTCATCATCGGCGCGTCGCCCGAGCAGGTCATCCCGGGCTGGGACAAGGGGCTGATCGGGCAGACCGTAGGCAGCCGGGTGATGCTCTCCATCCCGCCGGCTGACGGGTACGGCAGCGCGGGCCAGTCCCAGGCCGGCATCCAGGGCACCGACACCCTGCTGTTCGTGGTCGACATCATCGACGCGCTCAAGCAGGGCTGAGCCAGCGCCTGTTGACCACGGGACCTAGCGCGGCAGCAGGCGGCCGGCATGCCGGCCGGCCGCCGCTGCCGCCAGGAAGTACGCCAGGTCCCCGTCCAGGTCGCGGCCCATCGTCGACAGCCGCACCGGAGCCGCCCGCAGCGCCGCCTCCAGGCCATCGACCGGCACCGTCACGAGGTGGTGCCGGCCGGCCAGCCCGGCGGCGTCCGCCGCGACCAGCTTCCCGAAATCGGTGTCCAGCTCCGGGACCACCACGTCGGCCCGGGCCAGCGCGACCCGGCCGTAGGCGGTCAGGCTGTGGTGCGAGACGCCGCGGTGCCGCTCGCGCGGGTCGGCGTCGCTGACCCGCAGCGACGCCACCGGGTGCCCGCCCAGCGCGGCGGCGGCGTTGACCGCCTCGCCCGCCGCCACCCCGGAGAACCCCCACCGGGTTCCGGTGCCGAGGTTCCCCGGCCCCTGCGCGACCACCGTGATGTCGGCGCCGAGTACGTGCCGGGCGGCGAGCAGCCCGGTGTGCACCGTCACCGTCTCCAGGTCCCCGCCGAACGCCTGGCCGGCCGTCACCGTCGCCGCCAGCCAGCCCGCCTCCCGCAGCGCCGCGCAGGTCCGCGAGAACCAGGCGGGCAGGGCGCCGCCGTCCTGCATCACGTAGACAACGCGAGGCGCGGAGCCGGCCGCTGAAGAAAAGATCCCGGCCAGCACGGCCGGGAGAGCCGAGTGCAGGTCGGCCACCACCACCGGCATCTCTCCGATGTCGTCCGCGTCGCGCAGCACGTCGTGGTGCGGCGAGCCCTGCTCGTCCGCGCCGAGCACGGTGGCCTGGAGCGGGGAGTAGCGGGCCTTGACCAGGTGGCCGGCCAGCTCGGGATCGGGCGGCAGCCGGTCCGGGATCGCGATCACCAGGGCATAGCCGCCGGTGCCCAGCTTCAGGTCGAGTGCCGTGGTGTTGAGCAGCACCCGGTCACCGGCCCGCGGCCGCCCGGTCAGCGCCGGGTAGGCCAGCGCCCGGACCTGGCGCCCTTCCCCCGGCGCGCCGTCCACCGCCACGTCGAGCTCGACCGCCCCGGCCCACTCGCGGCGCATCCCGCTGACCGTGCCGTTCCGCCATGTGATCATCTGGGCACTCTAGTCAACCCGCTTCCCGGGTCGCTGCCCCTGAGCCGGCACTCCCTGCGAGACAATAATCTGGGATCATCTCCTTGGCCCACTTCAGGGATCGGAAAGCCATGTCCAAGCGCAAGACTGAGCGGCTGCTCGGCCTTGTCGTGTGCCTGCTCTCCACCAAGCGCTACCTCACCGCCGAGCAGATCCGCGCGGCCGTGCCGGGTTACCCGGAGCAGGACGACCTGTTCAAGCGCATGTTCGAGCGGGACAAGGAGGACCTGCGCGATCTGGGCGTGCCGCTGGAGACCGGCGTCAACCACCCGTTCGACGAGGATCCCGGCTACCGGATCAGGCAGCAGGCCTACCAGCTGCCCGAGCTGCGGCTCGAGGCGGACGAGGCGGCCGTGCTGGGCCTGGCCGCCCGGGTCTGGCAGCGCGCCGAGCTGGCCGGGGCCGCGGCCGGCGCGCTGCTGAAGCTGCGGGCGGCCGGCATCGACGCGGACGGCGACGACGAGCACTCCCCGGTGCCGCGCGGCATCGAGCCCCGGCTGGGCGCTCCCGAGCCGGCCTTCGGGCCGCTGTGGGAGGCGGTCAGGGACCGCAGGCCGGTGACGTTCAGCTACCGCGCGGCCGGGCGCAGCGACCCGCAGCGCCGCGAGCTCGAGCCGTGGGGCGTGGTCAACCGGCACGGCCGCTGGTATGTGGCGGGCCGGGACCGGGGCCGCGACGCCACCCGGGTGTTCCGGCTCGACCGGATCGCCGGGCCGGTGAAGTTCAGCGGGCCGGCCGGCAAGGTGACCGTGCCGGACGGCGTCGACGTGCGCGAGATGGTCCGCGGCCGGGATTCCGGGCCCGTCCAGGAGCACACCGCGCTGCTGCGGGTGCGGGCCGGGGCCGGCGTCGGGCTGCGCCGGCACGCGGCCGAGGTCAGGGCCGACGAGACGGCGCCGGGCTGGGACCTGGTTTCCACCCGCTTCGAGGGCCTGGGCTGGTTCGCCGACTACACCGCCTCGTTCGGCCCCGACGCGATCGTCCTCGACCCGCCCGACCTGCGCGAGGCCGTCATCCGCCGCCTCAAGGGAGTGGTCACGTGAGTGCTCTCGTCACCTCGACCGAGCGGCTGCAGCGGCTGCTGGCGCTGGTGCCCTACGTGATGAGCCGCAAGGCGGTGGGACTGGCCGAGACCGCGGCGGCGTTCGGGGTCAGCGAGCGCGAGCTCGTCGACGACCTGAACCTGCTGTGGTGCGTCGAGCTGCGTGCCCCCGATCCCTACTGCCCGATCGACCTGTCCTACGAGGGCGGCGAGATCGTGGTCAGCCAGGCCGAGTCGATGGGCCGCCCGCTGCGGCTGGCCGTCGACGAGGCCAGCGCGCTGCTCGTCGCGCTGCGCATGCTGGCCGAGGTGCCGGGCCTGGAGGACCGTTCGGCCCTGTCCCGGCTGATCGCCAAGCTGGAGGCGGCCGCGGGCGAGGCCGCCGCGGCCAGTGCCAAGGTAGCCGTGCAGGTCGACTTCCCGAGCGAGGGCGCCGAGGGGTACGCCGCGCAGATCCGCGCCGCCCTGCTGACCCGGCGGCGGGTGCACCTGCGCTACTACGTGCCCGGCCGGGACGAGGCGACCGAGCGCGACGTCGACCCGATGCGGCTGCTCGTGGTGGAGGGACGGCCGTACCTCGAGGGCTGGTGCCTGCGGGCCGAGGGCGTGCGGCTGTTCCGGCTGGACCGGGTGCTCGGGCTGGAGGTGCTCGACGTGCCGTCGGCGCCGCCGGCCGAGGCCGAGCCGGTGGACGTCGACCAGGGCCTGTTCCGGCCGTCGGCGGACGACGTGCTGGTCGAGCTCGAGCTGTCCGCGGCCGGGCGGTGGGTCGCGGAGTACTACCCGTGCGAGTCGGTGACCGAGCTGGACGAGGGCCGGCTGCGGGTGGTGCTGCGCACCCCGGACACCGGCTGGGTGCGGCGGCTGGCGCTGCGGCTCGGCGAGGACGGCCGGGTCATCTCGCCGGTGCCGCTGCTGGCCGAGGTGCGCGAGGCGGCCGCTGCCGCCCTCGCGAATTATGTCGTATTATCGACCTTTACACGCGGTTCGCCTGCGGAAACTGTTTCAGCGAGGCGTCCCGTGTAGACTCTGGCCGAGAAGAACGTCTCCGCCGTAAAGAAGAACGTCTCCGCCGTAAAGAGGACTGACATGGTTGGTGACCTGTTTGACAGCCCGTGGAAGATCTTGATCATCGCTGTCGTGATCATCGTGCTGTTCGGGTCGAAGAAGCTGCCTCAGGCGGCCCGCTCGCTCGGCCAGTCGATGCGCATCATGAAGCGGGAAGTATCGAGCCTGCACGAGGACGAGCAGGAAGCGCCCGCTCAGAGCGGCACGGCGGCGCCCCAGTTCCAGCAGCCCCAG
Source organism: Streptosporangiaceae bacterium (assembly GCA_025934635.1). The sequence goes on from JAICWX010000127.1 coordinate 6,090, forward strand.
CTCACGCCGGCGCCGGCTCCGGTTGACCAGCAGCAGCAGATCGACGCGCTGCAGCAGCAGATCCGCGACATGCAGCGGTCGGCCGCCATGGACACCCCCGTCCCCAGTACCCCCGAACCGCAGCACACGCAGCCCAGCTAGGGCGCGTTACCGCCGGACAGGATCATGGCGAAACTCCCCGGTGCCATTCAGGGTGCCCGTGTCGTCGGTGAGCGCTACGTGCGCTCGCAGCGGCAGCAGAACCCCGAGGGGCGGATGCCCCTGTTCGATCACCTGCGGGAGCTGCGCAACCGGGTCGTGAAATCGGCGCTCGCGCTGATCGCCGGGATGATCGTCGGGTTCATCTTCTTCAACCCGGTCTGGCATTTCATCCAGCGGCCGCTGTGCCGGGCGACCATCCGCGGGCATACCGGGTGCCTGACCCAGGGCGTGAACCAGCTGATCCTGAACGGGCCGCTGGACGCGTTCTACCTGCGGGTCAAGGTCGCCCTGATCGTGGGGGTGGTATTGTCCTCCCCGGTCTGGCTGTACCAGGTGTGGTCGTTCGTCGCGCCGGGCCTGCACTCCCGGGAGAAGCGCTGGGGTTACACCTTCATCGGCACCGCGGTGCCGCTGTTCGGTGTCGGCAACGTGCTGGCGTACCTGTCGCTGGGCCGGTCGATGCACTACCTGCTGGACCTGACGCCGAGCGGCGTGGGGAACTTCATCCAGGTCGACCTGTACATGAGCTTCGTGATGACGATCATGCTCGCGTTCGGGATCGCGTTCGAGCTGCCGCTGCTGATCATCATGCTGAACCTGGCCGGGATCTTGACCCACGAGCGGTTCCGCAAGTGGCGGCGGATGCTGATCTTCGGGACGTTCCTGATCGCGGGGGTGGCGAACCCGAGCCCGGATCCGATCACGATGCTGATCCTGGGCGGGGCGTGCGCGGCACTGGTGGAGGTGGCCGAGCTCATCGTGTGGTACAACGACCGCCGCCGGGCCCGGCTGCACCCGGACCCGTACGCCGGCCTGGCCGACGACGAACTCTCCCCGCTCGACCTGAACGACCTGGATGACGACGTCGACGACCACCCCGGCCGGCACCTCAACTAGCACCTGCGCCTCAGCCACCCGGCTGGGGACCCTAGTCTGGAATCCATGACAACCCCGGCGGACCGGTATGCCGCGTTCCGCGACCGCCAGTCCGCCCCGGAGCTCGCCGGCTTCCGCGCGCTCTACGATTTCGACTTCGACGACTTCCAGGTCGCCGCCTGCCGCGCGCTCGGCGACGGCCACGGCGTGCTGGTGGCGGCGCCGACCGGCTCGGGCAAGACGGTGATCGGGGAGTACGCCGCGCACCTGGCGCTGGCCCAGGGGCGCAAGTGCTTCTACACCACGCCGATCAAGGCGCTGTCCAACCAGAAGTACGCCGACCTGGTGCGCCGTTACGACAGCCGCACGGTGGGCCTGCTCACCGGGGACAACAGCATCAACGGCGAAGCCCCGGTGGTGGTCATGACCACCGAGGTGCTCCGCAACATGCTGTACACCGGCTCGCAGGCCCTGTCCGGGCTCGGCTACGTCGTCCTCGACGAGGTGCACTACCTGGCGGACAGGTCCCGTGGCGCGGTCTGGGAAGAAGTGATCATCCACCTGCCCGAATCGGTGCGGGTGGTGGCGCTGTCCGCGACGGTGAGCAACGCCGAGGAGTTCGGCGAGTGGCTGGACCAGGTCCGCGGCGGCACGACGGTCATCGTGGACGAGCAGCGGCCGGTCCCGCTGTGGCAGCACGTGCTGGCCGGGAACCGGCTGTACGACCTGTTCACCGGCACGGTGCCCGCGGCCGGCCCGGGCGGCGAGGAGCACCTGCGGGTCAACCCCGAACTGCTCCGGGTCGCCCAGCGGGACACCTGGATCGAGCGCAAGGCCCCGCCCCGGCCCGGCCGGGGCAACCGCCGCCCGCGCCGGTTCCCGGCGGCCTACCGGCCCGACGTGATCGCGCGGCTCGACTCCGACGGCCTGCTGCCCGCCATCACGTTCATCTTCAGCCGGGCCGGGTGCGACGCGGCCGTCGAGCAGTGCCAGATCGCGGGCCTGCGGCTGACCACGCCCGAAGAGGCCGAGACGATCCAGCGGGTCGCCGAGCGCCGTACCGCCGACATCCCGCCCGAGGACCTGACCGTCCTGGGCTACGGCGCCTGGCTGGACGGCCTGCGGCGCGGGATCGCCGCGCACCACGCCGGGATGCTGCCCGCGTTCAAGGAGGTCGTCGAGGAACTGTTCGCGGCCGGCCTGGTCCGGGCGGTTTTCGCGACCGAGACGCTGGCCCTCGGCATCAACATGCCGGCCAGGAGCGTGGTCATCGAGAAGCTGGACAAGTGGAACGGCGAGACCCACGCGAACCTCACCGCGGGGGAGTACACCCAGCTGACCGGGCGGGCCGGGCGCCGCGGCATCGACGTCGAGGGCCACGCGGTCGTGCTGTGGCAGCCGGGCATGGACCCCGGCGCCCTGGGCGGGCTGGCGAGCACCCGTACCTACCCGCTCAACTCGAGCTTCCGCCCCTCCTACAACATGGCGGTCAACCTGACCGGCTGGGCCGGCCGCGCCCGGGCTTCGGCCCTGCTCGAGTCCTCGTTCGCCCAGTTCCAGGCCGACCGGGGCGTGGTCGGGCTGACCCGGCAGGTCCGCCGGAACCGGCAGGCCATGGCCGACCTGGTCACGGCGATGACCTGCGATCAGGGTGACTTCGCCGAGTATGCCCAGCTGAGAAGATCCTTGACCGAACGAGAGGGCGATTTCTCCCGGGCCCGTGCGACCTCGCGCCGGGCCGAAGCGGCGCGTTCCCTGTCCCAGTTGCGGCCGGGTGACATCATCCGCGTGCCGGGCGGGCGGCGGGCCGGCCTCGCCGTGGTCCTGCAGCCCGGCCTGCGGCCCGCCCGGGGCGGTGACGCCACCGCCGCAGTCAACGGATCGGCCGAGTACGCGGGCCCGGGGCCGCTCGTGCTGACCGAGGGGCGGCAGGTCAAGCGGCTCGCGGTGGCCGACTTCCCGGTCCCGGCCGAGGTCATCGACAAGATCCGTATTCCCGGGTCGTTCAGCCCGCGGTCCCCCCAGCACCGCAAGGACCTCGCCACCACCATGCGGAACCGCCTGGCCAGCCACGACAGCGGCAACGGGGCCCGGCGGCCCACCCGCGCGGCCGACTGGGAACAGAACGCCCCGGCGGCGGCCGGGGAGATCACGGACCTGCGGCGGCAACTGCGCCGCCATCCGTGCCACGCCTGCGCGGACCGCGAGAACCACGCCCGGTACGCCGAACGCTACTTCCGGCTCAAGCGCGAGACCGAGGCGATCGAGCGCCGGGTGGCCGGCCGGTCGCACGTGATCGCCCGGACCTTCGACCGGGTCTGCCGGGTGCTGGAGAGCCTCGGCTACCTGGCCGGGGACACCGTCACGGCGGATGGCCGGCAGCTGGGGCGCCTGTACAGCGAACTGGACCTGCTGGCCGCCGAGTGCCTGCGCCGGGGCCTGTGGGACGGCCTGTCGGCGGCCGAGCTCGCCGCCTGCGTGTCCGCCCTGTCGTTCGAGTCGCGCCAGGCCGATGACGTCCAGCCGCCGCGGCTGCCCAAGGGGCGGGTGCCCGAGGCGCTGGTCGCCACCGTCCGCACCTGGGGCGAGCTGGACCAGCTGGAAAAGGACAACGAGCTGTCGTTCCTGCGCGAGCCCGACCTCGGCTTCGCCTGGGCGGCCTACCGCTGGGCGCGCGGCGCCCGGCTGGAGGCCGTCCTGGCCGAATCGCCCGACCTGACCCCGGGCGACTTCGTCCGCTCGGTCAAGCAGCTCATCGACCTGCTGGACCAGATCGCCGCCGCCGCCCCCGCCGCCAGTGCCCCCGCCGCCCCGGCCGGGGACGATGACGAGGCCGCCGACGCTGACGCCCGGCGGCGGGGTGACCTGGCTAAGACCGCCCGCGCCGCCATCGACGCCATGCGCCGTGGCGTGGTCGCCTACTCCACCGTCGCCGACTAGGGCCGGTACTGCCCGGTTCATCATTGATCAATGTCATCTATGTATTGACCAGCTAATTGGCATTGGTGTTGATAGGCGGATGCTCGCTAGCCTGAGAAGCATGTCGCTGACCAGCACCGTTCATCCCGAAGACCGGTTGGTAGCCGCCACCGGGACGTGCCCGGACCGCCTGGTCCGCGCGATCCGCGCCGAGGTGCGGCGCGGCCTGGACTGGCAGCAGGCGGCCGGCCGGGTCGCCCGGGCGCTGGGCGCCCAGCTGCCCGACCCCGCCCTGATCCTGCCCGCGCCGCTGCGGCGCGGCGACCCGGCCGGCTACCAGAGCCACCTGCTGTACGCCGAACCCGACGGCACCTTCTCGGTCTCGGCCATGGTCTGGCTGCCCGGGCAGCAGACGCCGGTCCACGACCACGTGGCATGGTGCGTCACGGCCGTCCTGCAGGGCCGCGAGGACGAGGAGATCTTCGCGCTGGCTGACGGGGAACCGGCCGGCGGGGGACCGGCGCTGCGGCCCGCCGCCCGCAACGTGAACCTGCCCGGGTCGGTGAGTGCCTTCGCGCCCCCCGGCGACATCCACCGCGTCCGCAACACCGGCGAGGTGGTGGCCATCTCGATGCACGTCTACGGCGCCGACATCTCCCGCCTCGGCAACAGCATCCGCCGCGAGTACACCCTCCCCCTGCTCCCGTAATCGCGCCCCGCCCCGGCCTCACCACGCTCCTGGCCAACGACATCGATGCTCCATCAATGTCGCGTGAGCAGCATCGATGCTCCATCAATGTCGCTAACGCGCCCGGCGGAGCAACCCTCGGGAGCTCATTTCCGGGACAGGTGGGGTCTGTGGTGCGGATAAGCCAGTTGAAGTGCGCCGCCGAAGGTGCCGCGCGGCTGCGTGGGCCCTCGAGCCGGTGATGAGAGCCGCGAGGCGGTCATAAGGTGCCGCGCGGCTGCGTCGGTCCCAGGGCCGGTGGTGAGAGCCGCGAGGCGGGTCATACCCGCCCGTTCGGTCAGAAGATCGTGAATTTCGGCCTTGCCATGCTGTTCTCGTCGATATATCTTTGAACTAACGACAAGGATCGAAGAGCGATCTAGAGAGTTATAAGGAGTAACACAATGCATAGCGAATCATGGGAAGAACCCCGAGAGCACCGTGGTGGCCGTGGCGGTCACCGGGTACGTGGCCGGATGCGCGGCGGCCCCGGCGGCCCTGGCGGTCCCGGACCCTGGGGCGGCGGCCCGTTCGAGTTCGGCACCCGCGGCGGGCCGTTCGGGCCGCCGCGGTTCGGCGGCCGGGGACCGCGGGTCCGGCGCGGTGACGTGCGGGCCGCGATCCTCGACCTGCTGGCCGAGGGGCAGCCGTGGAACGGCTACCAGATCATCCAGGAGATCGGCGCGCGCACCCAGGGCGTCTGGCGGCCGAGCGCAGGCTCGGTGTACCCGGCGCTGCAGCAACTGGAGGACGAGGCCCTGATCACGGATCAGGCTTCCGAGGGGGCCGGCGAAGACCGGCGCCGTATGTACACCCTGACCACCGAAGGCCAGGCGTACGTCACCGAGCACGCCGACGAACTGCGGGCGTCCTGGGACGCCGTGACCGGCAGCGTCGACAACGCCGAGGTCGAGCTGAGGCACACGGTCCACCAGGTGATCGTGGCCGTGACGCAGGTCGCGCAGGCAGGCTCGGCCGCGCAGGTCCAGCAGGCCGGGAAGATCCTGGCCGACACCCGCCGGGCGCTGTACCGTATTCTCGCGGCAGACGGCGAGGAAACGGAACAGGACGCGCGAGGGTGACATCGGCTATCTCGGTCGGCGCGCTGACCAAGAGGTACGGCGAGATCGAGGCGGTGCGGGGCATCGACTTCGAGGTGGCGGCCGGAGAGACCTTCGGCTTCCTCGGCCCGAACGGGGCGGGTAAGTCCACCACCATCAAGATCCTGTGCACCCTGGCGGACCCGACCTCGGGTACCGCCAGGGTGGCAGGTCATGACGTCGTCGCCGAGCGCGATACCGTGCGCCGCAACATCGGCCTGGTGTTCCAGGACACCACGCTGGACAACTACCTGACCGGCGAGCAGAACCTGCGCTTCCACGCCGACCTGTACGGCGTGCCCAAGGCGGCGTTCGCGCCGCGGCTGCGACAGGTCCTGGAGATGGTGGGCCTGTGGGACCGCCGGGGCAGCGTGGTCGCCACCTATTCCGGCGGGATGCAGCGCCGGCTCGAGATCGCCCGCGGCCTGCTGCACGCGCCGCGGGTGCTGTTCCTCGACGAGCCGACGGTCGGGCTCGACCCGCAGACCCGGGTGTCCATCTGGGCCTACATCAACGAGCTCAAGCAGCGCGAGGACATCACGATCTTCCTCACCACGCACTACATGGACGAGGCGGAGAACTGCGACCGGATCGCGATCATCGACCACGGGACCATCGTGGCTATCGACACGCCGCAGGCGCTGAAGGCCTCGATCGGCAAGGACCGCGTCCAGATCAGCACGGCGGACGACGCGGCCGCCATCCACGCCCTTAACGAGGTGTTCGGACTGGAGGCGGCCGTGCACGAGGGCCTGGTGACGTTCTCGGTGGAATCGGGCGAGCACTTCGTGCCCCAGCTGTTCGCGCGGCTGCCGGTGGCGATCAAGTCGGTGAGCGTGTCCCGGCCCTCCCTGGATGACGTGTTCATGTCCTATACCGGCAAGACGATCCGCGACGCCGAGGCCTCGATCGGCGACCGCAACCGCCGGATCGCCACCCGGTTCGGCAGGAGGTAACGATGGCCACGAAGGACATGGCGGCCGCGCAGGCCAGCGAGCGTAACCTCACCGAACTCATCCGCGTCGCGGTCCCCGAGCGCAGCATCCGGGCCGACCTGCGCGCGGTCAGCATCGTCTGGCGCCGCGAGCTGATCCGGTTCCGCACCGACCGGCTGCGCGCGGTCACCTCGCTCGTCCAGCCGGTGCTCTTCCTGTTCATCCTGGGCACCGGGCTCTCCCGGCTGGCCGGCCGCGGGCTGCCGCCCGGCGTGGACTTCCAGACGTTCATCTACCCCGGCGTGCTGGCGATGTCGGTGCTGTTCACGTCGATCTTCTCGGCGGCCTCGATCGTCTGGGACCGGGAGTTCGGGTTCCTGCGCGAGATGCTCGTCGCGCCGGTCCGGCGGTGGGCGATCGTGATCGGCAAGTGCCTGGGCGGCGCGACCGTGGCCACCTTCCAGGGCATCATCTTCCTGGCCCTGGCGGGCGTGGCGCACGTGCCTTACAACCCGGTGCTGCTGATCACCCTGGTGGGGGAACTGCTGCTGCTGGCGTTCACGCTGACCGCGTTCGGCGTGATGATGGCGGCCCGGATCAAGCAGATCCAGGCGTTCATGGCCCTGACCCAGCTGTTCGTCCTGCCGCTGTTCTTCCTGTCCGGCGCGCTGTACCCGCTGAACGGGCTGCCCTCCTGGCTGACGGTGCTGACCAGGATCGATCCGCTGACCTACATCGTCGACCCGATGCGGCACGCGGTGTTCAGCCAATTGACCGTCGGCCGGGCGGCGCTGGACGCGCTCAGCCCCGGCGTCACCTGGAACGGCTGGCTGGTGCCGACCGGCCTGTCGCTGGCTATCGTCGCGGTGATGGGCCTAGGAATGCTAGGCATAGCCATAGCCGAGTTCCGCAAGACCGAATAGCCATCGCAACATTGTATGCAATGTTGCGGCATTCGGCGGTATTAACTGGTAAGCACCTGCGGATCGTTTACCAGTTTTGCTCGCCTCTATAACGAAAAGTGATCAGCAATCCCCGACTGGCAACACAACCAGTGCGACCGCCTACGGACAAGAAACCTTACGGATTGCGTCCCGCCCATCCCCAAAACCCCGATGAGCCAACCGTAAGACCTAATTCGCAGTTACGGCGCACTCCAAGTCGCCACCCCGCGCACCCCTCCCTCAGATCCCCCCAAGACTAACTCCCAACCCCCCTTCCAGGCCACCCCCAATCCGCCACCCCCGCCTTCCCGGCAAGCACAGGCCGACAGCAGCCAGGGACGAGGCCGCACCCGCCGGGAGCCAGCCAGAAGCCCGGCCGGGCCCTGGCGGCCCGTATGCCCCGTCGATACCAGGTACCAGGCACGATCCAGCCACCGAAGATCATCAGAGCCAGCCCCCACGATCGGCTGAGGAGACCCGTACCGGCCCCAGAAGATGAACCCCAGCCAAACCAGAGCCAACCCCAGGCAAGCAGCCAACGTACGGCAGAAGCAGGCGTACGGCGCGCTGCACCCCGCTCGGGGGGCCGCCCGGGGGGTCCGGGGGGTCGTCCCCCGGGAAGCACCGCGAGCCATTGGCGAGGGGGCCGAAGGACCCCGAGCATAGGGCGACGCCGGGTGGCTACGGGGGCAAACCACCCGGCGTCGCGTTCATCGGTGTTCCGACGGGGGCCCGGAACACCGGCAGTGATGCTCCGACGGGGGACCAGAGCATCGATATGAATCGTACACGGAAACACCCCCTAGTGTGTCAAGACCCAATTACAACCGGATCTCGAGACGAGCCTTGAGCAGGCCCAATCTGTGCCCTGATTAGTTATCCGCAGAGCCCGGCCCGACGGGCCGGCTGCCGTTTCCCTCGTTTGCTTCCGGGCGGGTGCGGGGGTCACGGGTAGCGGGCACGTCGGGGTGGTACTCCATGAAGCCGCGGGTGTTGTCCGGCTCCCGGCCGCCGTTGGCGAACACGACGGCGAAATACGGAATGAAGATGGCCCCGACCGCCGGTATCGCGGCGAGCCAGCCGAAGTGGTTGACGAACAGGCATACGGCGATGACGAAGCAGATCGCCCGGATGCCCATCATCAGCAGGTAACGGCGCTGCCGGTAGGCGATGTCGTCCGACAGGGACCGGCGCGCCTGCGTCACCATGTGCACGGGCGCCCGCCGGCTGGAATGGCTCATCCTCACCCTTCCACGGTATGCCTGCCTGCCAAGCCGCGCGGACGGCACCCCGCCCGGCCGCGCCGGACTCAGCTGGCCTGGCTCACCGAGGACATGTTGAAGCCTTCCACCCGCACCGGCGGCATCGCGGCCCGGTTGAAGTAGTCGCCCCACTCGCGCGGCAGCGTCGGCTCGGTGACACCCACCTCGAGCAGCCGTCCCAGCATGGCGACCGGTGACTCGTTGAACCTGAAGTTGTTCACCGCGCCGGTCACCTCCCCGTTCTCGACCAGGTAGACACCGTCCCGGGTGAGCCCGGTCAGCAGCAGGGTCTGCGGGTCTACCTCGCGGATGTACCACAGGCAGGTGAGCAGCAGCCCGCGCCCGGTGGAGGCGATCATCTGCTCAAGGGACGGCGCGCCCGGGGCAGCGGTCGCGAAGGTCAGGTTGTCGATGGCGGGCGTGGCCGGCAGCCCGGCCGCCGCGGCCGAGTGCCGGGAGGAGACCAGGGCCGCCAGCGAGCCGTCACGCACCCAGTCGGTGCGGCCCAGCGGCAGCCCGTTGTCGAACACCGAGGAGTCGGCTCCGGACGCGTGGGCGATCACGAACGGCGCGCAGCGCAGGCTCGCCGCCTGCGGGTCGCTGAACAGCGTCACGGGCTGGGCGGACAGCCGTTCGCCGAGCCGGGTGCCGCCGCCGGCCTTGCTGAACACCGTCCGGCCGTCCGCCGCGTCCTTCGCCCCGGCCGACCAGTACAGGTACGTGAGCAGATCGGAGACGGCGGTCGGCGGGAGCAGCGTCTCGTACCGCCCGGCAGGCAGCGCCACGGTGCGCTTGGCCCAGTCGAGCCGCCCGGCCAGCCCGGCATCCAGGGCGGCGATGTCCACGCCGGTGAAGTCGCGGGTCGCCACCCCCGTCCAGGCCGACCGGGCCAGGTCGGCGGACTTGGCGTTCAGCTCGACCCGACCGGTCGGCTGGTCGTGCCGCAGCCGCAGCCCGGCCGAGGTGCCGAGGAACGTGCTCTCCACCTGGTGCTCGGCGAACCCGTAGAGCTTGCGGCCGGAGGCCCCGGCAACGCGCAGCGTCTGGCCCAGCGCGGCCGCGAAGTCGCGCATGACCCCGATCTCGGTCCGGGCCGGCGCCGCGTCCCAGCCGGCTTCTCCTTCCTTTGTCCCGAACGAGCCGGCTTTTCCTGGTCCTGCCAGCTCGTTCGCGTCCTCGGCGAGGGAGCCTTCGGCCGCCGCGTGCTCCGCCTCCCGGACCACGTCCTCGATCTGGTCGGCGCGGACGCCGGCTCGCGAGACCACGCCGACGGCGGCACCGTCGCCGCGGCGGTCGATGGCGATGACGGTGAGCTGGCGTGAGCGTGACACTCCGTTGGTCGTGAGGGTGTTACCCGCCCAGCGCAGGTTGGCGGTGGACGTCTCCTCCGCGATCACCACGCGGTCGCCGGCGCCGGCCCCGGTTCCCGGCCGGGCCAGGGCCCGCTCGACGGTCTCCTGCGGAGTCAGTTCGCCCTTCATGCCGCACCTTCCTCGGCCGTGTTGAGTATCCGCACGCCGCGCATCAGGGCCGCCGGGCAGCCGTGGCTGACCGGGGCGACCTGGCCGGGCTGGCCCTTGCCGCAGTTGAAGGCGCCGCCGAGCACGTAGGTCTGCGGTCCGCCGACGGCTTCCATCGAGCCCCAGAAGTCCGTGGTGGTGGCCTGGTAGGCGACGTCGCGCAGCTGGCCGTCCAGGCGGCCGTTCCTGATCCGGAAGAAGCGCTGGCCGGTGAACTGGAAGTTGTACCGCTGCATGTCGATCGACCAGCTCTTGTCGCCGAGGATGTAGATGCCGTTCTCGACCCCGGCGATGAGGTCGGCGGTGGACGGGCCGCCGGCCGCCGGCTGCAGGGACACGTTGGCCATGCGCTGCAGCGGCATGTGCCCGGGACCGTCGGAGAACGCGCAGCCGTTGGACCGGCCGAACCCCTCGAGCAGCGCCATCCGCCGGTCCAGCTGGTAGCCGGCCAGCACGCCGTCGCGGATCAGGTCCCAGGACTGCCCGGCCACGCCCTCGTCGTCGTAGCCGACGGTGGCCAGGCCGTGCTCGGCGGTGCGGTCGCCGGTGACGTGCATGACGGGCGAGCCGTAGGCCAGGCGGCCGAGCTTGTCCAGGGTGGCGAACGAGGTTCCGGCGTAGGCGGCCTCGTAGCCCAGTGCCCGGTCCAGCTCGGTGGCGTGCCCGATCGACTCGTGGATGGTGAGCCAGAGGTTGGACGGGTCGATGACCAGGTCGTAGGTACCCGCCGCGACCGACGGGGCGCGCAGCTTGGCGGCCAGCAGCTCGGGCAGCTCGGCGAGCTCGGCCGCGAAGTCCCAGCCGGTGCCGGTGAGGAACTCATAACCCCGCCCGGCCGGCGGGGCCAGCGTCCGCATGGTGTCGAACCGGCCGTCGTCCGACACCGCGACCGCGGTCAGCTGGGGGTGCAGCCGGACCCGCTGCTGGGTCGCGGTGGTGGCGCCGTCGGAGTAGAACTTGCACTCCTTGACCTGCTGCAGCGAGGCGTCCACATGACTGACGGCCGGGTGCGCGAGCAGGTCGCGGCTCCACTGCGCCAGCAGCGCCACCTTGTCCGCCACGCTGACCGTGAAAGGGTCCGTGTCGTAGGCGGATACCCAGGTCACCTCGCCGTAGGCGGGCTCGGGGGCCAGCTCGATCGGCTCGGTGTTCATCGCGGCGGCCACCCGGGCGACCTCGACCGCCTGCCGGGCCGTTTCCGCCGCGGCGTCCGCGGTGAGGTCCCCGGCCGCGGCGAAGCCCCAGGTCCCGTCCACGATCACGCGGACGGCGAGGCCCACCTCGTCGGCGTCGAACATGGTCTGCGGGTTCCCGTCGGACAAGCCGATCTGCTGGCCCCGGATGCGCTCGGCGCGGAAGTCGGCATGCTGGGCGCCGAGGCGCCCGGCTTGCGCGAGCGCCGCGTCGGCGAGTTCCCGCAGCGGCAGCGCGGCGAATTGCGGGTCGATCTTGGACTGACCATCGTTCACGCGGCGTGAGTCTATAGTGCTGGCCTCCCTCGCACCCCTGGGCGGGTACCATCAGCCGGACTTGAAAGGTGGCTTACATGGGGCGTTCCGTGCTTGTGACCGGCGGGAACCGCGGGATCGGGCTGGCCATCGCGCGGCGGCTCGCGGCCGGCGGCGACAGCGTCACGGTGACCTCCCGTGCGGGCGACCCGGTGGACGGGCTCGCGGTCGTCCGCTGCGACGTGCGCGACGCCGCCTCGGTCGACGCCGCCTTCACCGCCGTGGAGGCCGATCAGGGGCCGGTCGAGGTGCTGGTCGCCAACGCGGGCGTGACCCGGGACACGCTGCTCGCGCTGATGGGCGAGGACGCCTTCGCCGAGGTGCTCGACACCAACCTGGCCGGCGCGTACCGGGTGGCCAAGCGGGCGGTGCGCGGCATGATGCGGATGCGCCGCGGGCGCCTGATCTTCATCTCCTCCGTCGTCGGCCTGTACGGGTCGGCCGGGCAGGCCAACTACGCCTCGTCCAAGGCCGGCCTGGTCGGGCTGGCCCGGTCGCTGGCGCGCGAGCTCGGTTCGCGCGCCATCACCGCCAACGTGATCGCGCCCGGCTTCGTGGACAGCGACATGACGGCGGGCCTGTCCGAGGAACGGAAGGCCGCCATCCTCGGCGCGGTACCGCTGGGCCGGTACGCCTCTCCGGCCGAGGTGGCCGCGGCGGTCGCCTTCCTGGCCGGCCCCGACGCCGCCTACATCACCGGTGCCGTCATCCCGGTCGACGGCGGCCTCGGCATGGGGCATTGAAAGGGGGGTCTGGGGGATCTCTCTCCAGGACAAAACTATCGACTGTCCACAAGCGGCCGCGCGCAAGCTGGGCGCCGCCGCCCATTTAGCTAGCGGTGTCCCCCGGGGCACAGTGAACGTGTTGATCATCATGGGAGTGAGGCTCGGATGGGAATCCTGGCAGGCAAGCGGATCCTGATCACCGGGGTCATCACGGACGCCTCGATCGCGTTCCACGTGGCCCGGGTGGCGCAGCAGGAGGGCGCGACGGTCGTGCTGACCGGCTTCGGGCGGCTCAGCCTGGTCGAGCGGATCGCGAAGCGGCTGCCTTCGCCGCCGCCCGTGCTCGAGCTGGACGTGAGCAGCGAGGAGCAGCTCGCCTCGCTCGCCAGCCGGGTGTCGGAGCACGTCGACGGCCTGGACGGGGTGCTGCACGCGATCGCGTACGCGAACCCGGAGGAGGCTCTCGGCGGGAACTTCGTGCACACCAGGTGGCCCGACGTGGCCACCGCGGTGCAGGTCTCGGCCTACTCGCTGAAGGCGCTCACGATGGCGGCCCTGCCGCTGATGAGCGGCGGCGGGTCCGTGGTCGGCCTGGACTTCGACGCGAGCGTCGCGTGGCCGGGCTATGACTGGATGGGCGTGGCCAAGGCCGCGCTCGAGTCCTGCTCCCGGTACCTGGCCCGCGACCTGGGGGAGAAGGGCGTCCGGGTGAACCTGGTGGCGGCCGGCCCGCTGCGCACGATGGCCGCGAAGTCCATCCCGGGCTTCGACCGGTTCGAGGACGTGTGGGACACCCGCGCGCCGCTCGGCTGGAACATCGCCAACCCGGAGCCGACCGCGCGGGCCTGCGTCGCACTGCTGTCCGACTGGTTCCCCGCCACCACCGGCGAGATCGTCCACGTGGACGGCGGCGTGCACGCGGTGGGGGCGTAATGGCCCCCGCCGCCGCAGGCGGCCCGGCTGGCAGCGCCGCCGCAGGCGGCCCGGCTGGCAGCGAGTACGTCCTGACCCTGTCCTGCCCGGACCGGACCGGGATCGTGCACGCGGTCGCGGCCTACCTGCACGAGGCGGGCTGCAACGTGCTCGACAGCCAGCAGTTCGGGGACCGTATCGCCGGCCGCTTCTTCATGCGCGTGCACGTCGAGACGGTGCCCGGCAGGCCGCTGACCTACGACTCCCTGTACGGCGGCTTCGCGGCGGTGGCGGCCGGGTTCGGCATGGAGTGGGAGCTGCACGACACCGCCGTCCAGCCGCGTGCGCTGATCCTGGTGTCCAAGGCCGGGCACTGCCTGAACGACCTGCTGTACCGGCGCGCGGCCGAGTCGCTGCGCATCGACGTTCCGCTCGTGGCCGGCAATCATCCCGATCTGGCCGCCCTCGCGGCGGCCCACGGCGTGCCGTTCGAGTACGTGCCGGCCGGCGCCCCGGGCGACCCGCTGGCCGCGCAGCGCTCCGAGGGGCGCCTGCTCGACCTGGTCAGCGAGCTGAGCATCGACTTCGTGGTGCTGGCCCGGTACATGCGCATCCTGTCGCCCGAGCTGTGCGCCAAGATGGCGGGCCGCATCATCAACATCCACCACTCGTTCCTGCCGAGTTTCAAGGGCGCGCGTCCCTACCACCAGGCACACGCGCACGGGGTCAAGCTGATCGGCGCGACCGCCCACTACGTGACGCCCGACCTGGACGAGGGCCCGATCATCGAGCAGGAGGTGGCCCGGGTCCACCACGCCGACGGCCCGGAGGACCTCGCCGCCATCGGCCGGGACGCCGAGCGGGTGGCCCTGGCCCGGGCCGTCCGCTGGCACGCCGAGCACCGCGTCCTGCTGCACGGCCGCCGCACGGTCATCTTCCGGTGAGGCCGGCTCTTCCGGTGACCCCCCGCCCGGCCGGGGCGTCCGGGATCGCGGTATCTTCCGGGGCCTAATGAGGTGCCGTTTTCGATGCGTTATGAGTTGATGGCCAATTCGTTATCCGGGGCTATGTTAATAATTGATTGATCTGGGCAATTTGCCTGTGCTATGTGGCACTACCTGCGGGGGCCCGCGGGAGGCCGATTCTGGCCGGTTCGGGCGCGGAGGGTAGATATTTGGCTACAGATAGTTAAAGTGTTACGCTTAGTAGTCACTAGCCGGAGCCGGGTGCTATGGGCTCCGGGGGTGACACGGTGAGCGGACCCGATTAGGTTCTTGGTGTCATGGGCGGTTGCTGGCGGAGAATCTGCGGTGAGACAGCCGTCCGGCGACAAGGCTTCACGGTGCCGAGACCGATGGGGTCGTTGGTGCCAGAGTTAACAGAAGAGACTAGATCCCGAAATATCCGGATGCTAGCCGTGGCGCTACCCGAGGCCCCCGCCAGGGGATTGATGGCAACTTGTGACATTATCGGCGAGAGATCGATGCAATATGGAACTTACGCTTCCGCTAACTCATAACACCGGTAGCTCACCGGCTGGCTCGTCATGGGCCGGCATGGATGTGCCGGGGAGACGGGCCGTAACCGGGTTGGGGGACTGCGACCCAGTACCCCGCAACGGTGCGGAGCGGATCACCGGCAACCAGCGAGAGAGAAGGGCGACAAGCTGATGACCCCAGCACGGATCACAGGCGCGAACAGCGCGAGGAGGGAGGGTCTGCGATGAGAATCCGCAACAAGAAGGTCGCCGGGCTCGCTCTCGCGGTCGCGGGCATAACCGCGCTTGCCGCCTGCAGCAGCAGCGGATCCAGCAGCGGCGGCGGCAACAACAACACCAGCGCCAGCAAGGTGACGGTGCCCGGCAGCATCGGGTTCATCCCGATGGCGGCGGCCGGCGCCAAGGTCAAGGCCGGCACGATCCACTGGGGAATGCAGCCCTCGGCCGTCCCGAACTGGATCTTCCCGGTCATCCCCGCGGCCAACAACACGGTCTACAACGCCTTCACCTTCGTCTACCAGATGTGGCGTCCGCTGTACTGGCAGGTCAACGGAGTCGTCCCCGAGATCGAGCAGGACCTGAGCCTCGCCAACGCGCCGACGTGGAGCAACGGCAACAAGACCGTGAGCTTCACGATGAAGAGCAATTTCAAGTGGTCGGACGGCAAGCCGGTCACGGCCGATGACCTCCTCTTCGCCATCGACCTGATCAAGGCCGGCATCAAGGTGTCGCCCGCGAACTGGGCCGCCTACGTGCCCAAGTCCTTCCCGGACGACCTGGTGAGCACCTCGGAGCCGAACTCGAGCACCCTGGTCCTCAACCTCAAGTCGCCGGTCAACCCGGCCTGGTTCACCGAAGACCTCATGACCTCCGTGAACCCGATGCCGGCCGCCGACTGGGCCAAGACCTCGGCATCCGGCTCGGTCGTCCCGTCCTCGGGCTGGGACTCGGCCACCATGGTGAAGATCTTCAACTTCCTGACCGCGCAGTCGAAGTCGGTCAGCACCTACACGACCAACCCGCTGTGGCAGGTCGTGAACGGCCCGTACAAGCTGTCGCAGTACAACGCGACCAGCGGTGCGTTCACCATGACGCCGAACAAGACGTACGGCGGCCCGCACGTGACGCCGATGTCCAACTTCCAGGGCGTCCCGTTCACCTCCGACGCCGCGACGTTCAACGCCATCAAGTCCAAGAGCATCGACATGGCCCGCGTTCCGTCGGCCGACCTCGCGCAGCTGCCGCAGGTGTCCAGGCTCGGCTACAACTACTTCGGCGAGCCGGACTTCGGCATGAACTTCGTGAACTACAACTTCAAGGACACGACCAACCACTTCAACAGCATCGCCAACCAGCTGTACTTCCGCCAGGCGATGGCGCACCTCGAGGACC
>JAICWX010000446.1 GCA_025934635.1 Streptosporangiaceae bacterium
GAGGCCCAGCACGGCGAGGTCACCGCCAGCTCGCGCCCGCAGGGAGGCACCTCGATGTGCCTGCGCCTCCGGCCCGTGCAGGACTAGAGATCATCAGCTGAGGCTCTCCGGCCGCCGCCGGGACTCCGAGCCTCGGCTACCCGCTCGGCACCGCAGGCCCCATCACCTGGCCCGTCCAGGCCGGCGGGCCGGGTTCAGGTCGGCGTGATGCGGCAAGGGGGCCGCTCTTTCCGCGGTGAGCGTCCAGTCTTCTGCGGTGAGCGTCCAGCTCGCGGGGCGGCTGATGCCCGTGGTGTGCCTGGTGCCAACCCTCCGTACTCGGGTGATGCAGCCAGCGGCATCGATGGAGCATCAATGCCGTTGCGGAGGGTGGATGGGGGCCGAGACGGATGACGGGCGAGGTCTGCGGTGCGAACGGGGATGCTGGGACGCGGGACGCGGGACGCGGGACGCGGGGCCGACCCGCGGCTGAGGGCGGGGCGAGGCCGATGCGAGTGGCTGGCGGGGGGCTAGGGGCGGGGCGCCGGGTGAGATGCCAGGTCAGCCGGCGGGGCGCCGGGTGGGATGTCGGGGTCAGCCGGAGGAGAGCCGGGTGAGATGCCGGGGCGCCGGGTGGGATGCTGGGGTCAGCCGGTGGCGCTGTGCTCGTTCTCCGTGGGCTTGTCGCGCTTGCGCGGCTCGCCGCCGGTGGCTTCCAGGTAGGCGTCGACGATGGCCGGGACGTCGTAGCCCTGCCGCATGATCTTGCCCTTTTCCAGCCAGATCACCCGGTTGCAGCTCGCCTCGATCTCGGCCAGGTTGTGCGCGACGAGGAAGACCGTTCCCGCCTCCTTGCGCAGCCCCACGATCCGGTCGTGGCTCTTGGCCCGGAAGTTCGCGTCGCCGGTGGCCAGCGCCTCGTCGATCATCAAGATCTCGTGGTTCTTGGCGGACGCGATGGAGAACCGCAGCCGCTGCGCCATGCCGCTCGAGTAGGTGCGCATCGGGTAGTCGATGAAGCTGCCCACGCCGGAGAAATCCACGATCGACTGGAAGCGGTCCTTGGTCTCCTGCGGGGTCATGCCCATGGCCAGGCAGCCGAGCACCACGTTCCGCTCGCCGGTCAGGTCATCGAGCAGCGCGGCGTTGACGCCGAGCAGGGCGGCCTGCCCGCTGCTGTAGACACAGCCCTGCTCGGGCGGGAGCAGCCCGGCGATGGCCTGCAGCAGCGTCGACTTGCCCGATCCGTTCCGGCCGATGATGCCGATGGCGTCGCCGTGGTTGACCACGAAGGAGATGCCCCTGATGGCGTGCACCTCGCGGATCGACGGGCGGCGCTGGCGCTTGATCACCCGCATCAGCGCGGTCGCCGCGGTGCCCTTGTCGCCTCCTGCCCCGTAGACCCGGTAGACCACATGCAGGTCATCGACGACCACGGTGGGCTCAGGGCCGGCCGGCTCGGTGCTGTCCGGACCGCCCTCGTTCGGCTCAGCTTCGGTCGGCTGGGCGCCGTTGACTGCGGTGCCGTTAGCCACGGCCGTACCTCGTTTCCGCTTCCCAGAAGAACAAGAACCCCACCACCAGGGCCACCACGGCCCAGGCGGCAGCGTAAATCCACAGCTGGGGAGTCGTGATCGTGGGGTGGCAGTAAGCGCTGAAGTTGACCTGCTTGCTGTGCTGATAGTAGAAGTCGCAGAATTGCGCGTTGAACGGCTTGCTGCCCGGGGCGGACACCCGCTGGGTCTTCAGGATGGCGTTGCGGACCAGGCTGATGAAGACGGCGGCCGGGTTGATCTGCAGCAGGTAGCTGATCGTCGGATGGTGGCGCAGCGTGCCGATCGTCTGGATGCTGTACATGACCCCGGAGGTGTACATCCAGGTCCGCACCAGGAACGGTATGAGCTGGCTGAAGTCGTCGGCGCCGGCCCCCAGCCGGGCCAGGAACAGGCCCATCCCGATGTTGAACACGGACTGCAGCAGCAGGGCCGGGATGGCCAGCAGCCAGTACCAGGTCAGCGGCTCGCCGGTGCCCAGGACGATCGCCGTGAGCACGATCAGGGCCATGCCGAGCTGCTCCAGCTCGATGATCACGTAGCCGATCGGCAGGCAGGCCCGCGGGAACGGCAGGGCCCGGATCAGCGGCAGGCTGTCCGGCATGACCCGCGAGGTGGTGATGCACGCCCGCTGGGTGAAGTTGAAGATGAAGATCCCGGTGATCAGGAAGCCGAGGAAGTTGGGCACGCCCCGGTTGGTGCCGAGGATGACGCCGAAGATCAGGTAGTAGACGGCGGCGTTCAGCAGCGGGGTGAGCACCTGCCACAGCTGGCCCAGCCGGGCCTCGGTGTACATCGCGACGTTGCGCGCGGTGGCGAAACCCAGGATGAAGTGACGCCGTTCCCACAGCTGGCGGGCGTAGGTCAGCGCGCCCGGCCGGGCCGCGCTCGGCCGCAGGTGGTACCGGGCGGCCAGGTCGGCGAGGGGCTCGCCGGCCAGCGTTAGCGGATCTACCTCGGGGACGACCAGCTCGTCGGTCAGCGTGCCCGGGCCGCCCTGGTCACGTGCTCGCTCCCTCATGCGGGCGAGCCTACGGCGCGCCGGGCCAGGCGCGCGCAGATGTATGGGCTGACAACCTTCACGATGAGACGTTACCGTGCCGGCGGCAGGGAGCGGGGCCAGCGGGGGTTTCTGCTGGGGCGCCGTTACCGTTCAGATATCTGGCGTGCTCATGTGTTTCCCGAGCGCTCTGACGGGGCATTTCCGCTCGTACCGGGTTCGCTCAAAGGTCGGACATACAAACTGGGGCTGTCATGGAGGTCGCTGAGGCGAGCGTACTGCTGCTCCCGTTCGCCGCGGCGAGCGTCGGCGTAGCACGCAGGCGGCTGGTGTCGGACCTGATCGCGGCTGGTGTCTATGATTCCGCGGTCTGTGACGTCGCGCTCGTCATCAGCGAACTGTTCAGCAACGCGCTACGGCACGCGGCGCCGCTACCTGGCGCGAAGATCCGCGTGACCTGGCGCATCGACGCGGTCTGCGTCCACCTCTCGGTCAGCGACGGCGGCGGCCCGACCGTGCCGGAGCTGGGCGAGCCGGCCCAGGGCGCGACCGGCGGCCGCGGGCTCAGGATCGTGGAGAAGCTGTCGGTCCGCTGGGGAACGAGCGCCGGCGAGGACGGCACCACCGTATGGGCGGAGGTGCCGGTCCGCCCGGAGGGGACCGAGGCCGGCATGACGGGGGTCGGCGTGCCGGTCGTGGCGAGGGAGAGCGGCTAGCGGCAGTTAACGGGGAAAGCACGACCGCCAGGGGGGACGGGACGGTGCCGGGGTTCAGTGGTGTCGACAGTGAGGTGGGCAGGCTCCGGGCGGTTATCGTGCACCGGCCGGGAGCCGAGCTGAAACGGGTCCGGCCGCGCCAGGCCGGGCAGCTGCTCTTCGCCGGGCTGCCCTGGGCCGCGCGGGCGCAGCAGGAACATGACATTTTCACGCAGGCCCTGCGCGACCACGGCGTGCAGGTCCTGTACCTGACCGAGCTGCTCCAGGATGTGCTGGAGTACGCGCCGGCCAGGCAGCAGGCGATCACCGCCGCGCTCGGCTCGGTCATGCTCGGCGACGAGCTGGCCGCCCAGGTCCGGCGCCACCTGGACGGGCTCGATCCCGAGGCCCTCGCCGAGACCCTCATCGTCGGGCTGACCGCGGGTGAGTTCCGCCCCGGCCGCGGCGCGGTCTACCAGCTGCTCGGCACCTCGGACTTCATCCTCCGGCCGCAGCCTGACCTGGTGTTCTTCCGGGATCCGAGCGCCTGGGTGGGCGACCAGGTGGCGGTGGCCAGCCCGGCCGCGGCCGGCCGCCGGCTGCCGGCCGAGCTGGCCGACATCATCTACTCGCACCACCCGCTGTTCGCCGGGACCAAGACGCTGTACCGGCCCGGCCGGGAGCCGCTGCACGGCGGTGACCTGCTGCTGGTCGCTCCGGGGGTGATCGCGGCCGGCTGCCCGCCGCCGGGCGTGACCCGGCTGGCCGGGCGGGTCTTCGACGCCGGGCTGGCGCACACCGTGCTCGCCGTCCCGCTCGGCCACCCGGACCGGCGACTGGACACCGTCTGCACCATGCTGAGCGGGGACACGGTACTGATGCGCCCGCCGGTGGCCTACTCGCTGACGGCCCGGGTGCTGACCCCCGGTCCCGACGGCCCCCGGGTCTCCCACCCGCAGGCCTTCCTCACCGCCGCCGCGGCGGCGGCCGGGCTGGACCGGCTGCGGGTCATCGAGACCGGGTTCGGGCCAGGGCGCCGCGAGCAATGGGACGACGCCGGCAACTCGCTGGTGCTGGCCCCGGGCCTGGTGGTGCTGCACGAGCGGAACGTGGCCACGCTGGACCGGCTGCAACGATGCGGTGTCGAGGCCATCGCCGTGCCGGGCAGCGAGCTGTGCGGCTTGCGCGGCGGACCGCGCAGCCTGTGCTGCCCGGTGAGCCGGGATCCGGCGCCGCTTCCGGCCGGCTTATACAACGAACTCTAAGGTTGCGCTCAGCGTAGCTGCCTGGCTTCCGGGCGCTCGGCGCGGTAAGGTTCCGCTCGTGGAGCTAAATGTCTCAAGTCGATTTCACGATGATCACACAATCGTGACCATTTGCGGTGAGATCGATCTTTATACCGCTCCGCGGCTGCACAGCGAGCTCGGCGCCGTCCTGGTCGATGGCACCCCCACGCGGGTCGTTATTGACATGTCCGGCGTGGAATTCTGCGATTCGACCGGCATGAACGTGCTGCTCTCCTGCTTGCGCCGGGTGCGCGAGCGGGGCGGCGAGCTCGAGATCGCCTCCCCGAAGCCCGCGGTGCGCAAGATCCTCCAGGTGACCGGCCTCGATTCGGTGTTCACGCTGGTTGACGACTCGGCCTTGAGCCAGCCCAAGCCGGCCGTCCAGCCGTAGCGGGACGCAGGCGGGGATCCGTTCGCCTAGTATCGGGCCCATGTCAGTGTCGCCCACGTCGAGTACGCCCATGTCAGCAGGGGCCCAGGCCGGTGACGTCGCGGTGGTCATCCCGGCGCGGGACGAAGCCGACCGCATCGCCGCGACGGTGACGGCCGCGGCCGGCCTCGACGGCGTCGGTCTCGTGGTGGTCGTCGACGACGGTTCCCGGGACGATACCGGCGGGCTGGCCCGCCGGGCCGGTGCCGTGGTCCTGCGGCACGGCCGCAACCGGGGCAAGGCAGCCGCGATGCAGTCCGGCGCGAACGCCGTCGGCCTGGTCGACCAGCGGGAGGGCCGCCATCCAGGGGGGCATGAGCATCCCCGGCACCTGCTGTTCCTCGACGCGGACCTGGGCGAGTCGGCCGTGCACGCCGGGCCGCTGGCGGCCCCGGTGCTGGCCGGCCAGGCCGACATGACCATCGCCGTCTTCGCCGCGACCGTCAAGCTCGGCGGGCACGGCCTGGTGGTCGGGCTGTCCGGGGCCGGCATCCGCCGGGCCGTCGGCTGGCAGCCGGCCCAGCCGCTGAACGGCCAGCGCTGCCTGACCCGGGCCGCGTTCGAGGCCGCCCGCCCGCTGGCCCGCGGCTGGGGCGTGGAGACCGCGCTCACCATCGACCTGCTGCGCCAGGGGTTCCGGGTCGCCGAAGTCGAGGTGGAACTCGCGCACCGGGCCACCGGGACCGGCCTGAGCGCCCAGCTGCACCGCGCGCACCAGCTCACCGACGTCGCCAGGGCGCTCGCCGCCCGGCGATAACCGGGCCCATGTCCGGGCTGCCATGACTGGGAAAAGAGCGCCGGCGCCAGATCGGCGGGTGACCGCGCGAAGCGGCGGGCCCGCGGGACGCGGCGGGTCCGCCGGTCTCATCGCCGTCGCGGTCAGCGTGGCTTGCACGTTCGCCGTCGCGGTGGCCGGGCCGTCGGTCATGGAACCGGCGCTGCCGGGAAGCCCGGGCCATCCGCCCTGGTCAGGGGACC
>JAICWX010000164.1 GCA_025934635.1 Streptosporangiaceae bacterium
CGCGTCGCGCCCGCCACAGCGCAGCCCGCCAAGCCCAGTGCGGCGCCGCAGCCGTAGCGGGGGGGCGGCCCCCCCCACCCCCCCCCCCCCCAGGGGGGGGGGGGGGGCGCGGGAGGGCGGGGCGCGCCCCCCCCCCCTTCCTGGGGGCGGGGGGGGGCGGGGGCCCGGGCCCCGCCCCGACGCCAGCCAGTGCTGCGCGCCCGGCGGTCGGCCGATACCCCTCGCCGAACCCGGCGCGGGATGCGAGAGGCCGGTGCCGAGGGCTTGCCGGGCTGTCTGGACTGGGATACAAGCTGCACCTCACCGAGACCTGCGACGACGCCCCGCCGTGCAGCTGCCCGGACGCCACTCGTCCCGGCCCGTTCCTGACCGAGGCTGACAGCATGAAGATTACGGTGTACGGGCGTGGCGGCCACGGTTCCATGCCGCAGAACACCGTTGACCCGGTGCTGGCCGCGCTGATCATCGTCCGGCTGCAGACGGTCGTGTCCCGTGAGGTCGCGCCGGGCGAGACTGCCGTGCTGACCGTCGGCAGCTGCCAGGCCGGTACCAAGAGCAATGTCATTCCCGACCGGGCTGTGCTGCAGCTCAACCTGCGCAGTTACTCCCAGCTGACTTACCGAGACGCTGAGAAGGCCGGGCGGCTCCAGGACGACATCCCCGTCAACCACTCCCCGAAGTTCCTGCCGGTTCTTCAGCCCACCCTGCGGACAGGCACTGAGGCCCTGGTCACTGCGGCCCTGGCCTGGCTTGCGCCACAGTCAGGGTCATGAGCAGCTGGTAGATGCGGCAGGCTGACGGTCATGACCGAACCGCCGCTGCTGCTCGCCTTTGACCTCTCCGGCACGTTCGTGTTCGCCGTGAACGGCGCGCTGACCGGCCTGGACGCTGCCCGGCTGGACATCGTCGGGATGGTGGCGCTGGGCGTGGTGACCGCGGTCGGCGGCGGTATCATCCGCGATGTCCTCATCGGCGCCGTGCCCCCCGCCGCCTTTAAATACTGGCCTTACCTGGCGGTCGCGGCCGGCGGTGCGCTGCTCGCGTTCTTCTTCAGCCGGGTACTGCGGCGGTTCGCGCTGCCGATCGATTTTCTCGATGCTGCCGGGCTCAGCCTGTTCTGCGTGACCGGCGCCACCAAATCTTTGCAGTATGGCCTAGGTGCTGTCCCGGCCGTCATTCTCGGCGCCGTTACCGGCGTTGGCGGCGGGACGATCCGCGATGTCTTGGTTCGCCGCGTCCCGACCGTTCTGACCAGCGGCCTATATGCCATCCCGGCCTTGGTCGGCGCGGCTATCTCCGTAACCACCGTGCGGACCGGCGTCTACGGCGTCCCGGCCGCTCTCGGAGGCGCCCTGGCCTGTTTCCTGATCCGTGCTGCGGCCATCCGGTACCACCTCAACGCCCCGGTCGCCCCCGAAGCTAAGAACGAAACTGACCAGCAGGAGTAACGCCATCCAGGAACGCCTGCCCCGTTCGTGGAGCGGATGCCGGCGATCGGGTTTCTCACGGCCATGCCTGGGGTTGCCTGGCCGCGGGCCGGGCTGGCCGGACCGCCTACTCGTTTCTCGCGACCTCGGGGCCGGTAATGCGGCGGAGCAGCGGCATGGTCGAGGCGATAATGCCCAGGCTCACCGCGATGCCGACGCCGGTGATGACGTAGTACGCGGCCCCTGGCGCCACGAACGGGCCGACCTGAGCGGCCGCGTACATCGCCGCGGCGGCGAACCCGACGCCGATGGAGAAGGCGGCGGTTACCAGCAGCGGGACGGCGCTCTCCAGCGCGACCACGCGCTGGAGCAGGCTGAGCGGGATGCCGGCCAGCCGCAGCAGGCTGAACGGGCGTTTACGCTCGGCCAGCCCGGCCGCGACACTCGCCGCCAGCGTGCAGCCGGCGATGGCCAGGCTGGTCAGCACGACGACGTCCGCCAGCTGCTGATACGCCAGATCCTTCTGGTTGGCGTCGGCGCGCTGTTCGCTCAGGGTGGCCGGCGGGTCATATCCGGGATAGGCGGTATCCAGCACGGTCCGGGCCCGCTCGACCGCCGGGACCGTCCCGTTAGTGGCCACATTGATCGCGAGCACGGGCAGGCGGTCAAGCCGTGCCGCGGAAACGCTGGCGGCCGGCCAGGTTACCCGCGCCAGGGACGCAACCCCGAACACGCCGTAAGCCGGGAAAACGGCCACCGCGGCCCCGGCCGGGCAGCGGCCGAGCGCGGGCATGCTGGCTAGCTGGGTGCACGAGACCAGGGCGCCCGGTATGCCCCCGAAGCTTTCCGGGCGTCCGAACACCGTTGCCGGGAGGGTCAGCCCGCGGTACTGCCGAACCGCGAGCAGCCCCCCGACACCCTCGATCGAGTGCAGCCGGTCTTCCAGCGCGGCCGGCGGGGTGGGCACGGCAGCCGGCTGGGGATTATCGAAGAACTGGTCCACCAGGACGTTAGCTGCGGCCGGGCCGTCGAGCGTTCCGGCGCTCTTGGCATTCTGCGTGGTGATAAGAGCGACCGCCACGGTGGCGATGAACAGGGCGAGGACCAGGCCGCTCACCGCGCGGAACCCGGCCTTCGGGTTGTCGGCGAGCCGGCGGGCCGCGATCAGCCGGCCCGGCCGGCTGGTCCGCCGGGCCATGAGCCGGGCCCCGGCCAGGGTCAGCCACGGGCCGGCAGTGACCAGCCCCGCCATGATCAGGATGAAGGCGGGCAGGAAAACCTGGATCTGCCCCGGGGTGGTCGGCGGGCGCCCGTGCACCAGGATGAAACCGAGCAGGCCGACGCCGGCCAGCAGCGGAAGCACCCGCCAGGCCCGGGGCGCCTTCGGGGTCACCCGCCGGGTCACCCCGAGCGGGGATATCCGAACCCGGCGCAGCGCGAGCAGGGCCGCGATGGCGGCCGCCAGCGGCACTCCGAGCGCCACCAGCAGCACGTCGGGCAGGCTGAGCGACAGGTCGCCGGGAAAGAACGGCGCGCCGGTGAACGGGACCGCCGCGAGCGGCACCCGCAGCAGGAAGAACAGGCCGAACCCAGCGGCCATCCCCGCGACCGCGGCGATCGTGGACTCGACCGCGGCGATGAGCGAGATCTGCCGCGGGGTCGCACCCGCCAGCCGCATCGCGGCGAACCGCTCCTCCCGGCGGGCCGCCGACAGCCTGGTCGCGGTGCCGATGAAGATGAGCAGCGGGAACAAGATCGCGAGCGCCACTACCGACATGACCAGGTCGATGCTGTTCGCGTCCATACCCTCGCCGGGCAGGCACTGGTCGTGCAGGCACCCGCTCGGCGGCCTGGTCGCGATCGCGGCCGCCCGCACGGCACCGGGTGTGTGAGACAGCTGGGCCGCGGTGTGCCCGATGACGATGACCAGCGAGTTCGGCGACGGCAGGGCGGCATCGCCGATGGTGCCGATCAGGTGCCCGGGATACCTGCCCGCCAGCTGATCCGCCGGCGTACCGCGAAGCAGCGCGGCCAGCGCCGGCGACACGTAATACTGGCCAGGACCAGGCAGGTGCGCGAGGCCGGGCGGCACCGGCGACGCCGGCCCGGTGGCGGCCACGTCGATCCGGCCGATGAGCTGCCCGTCGAACCGGTCGGCGCGGATCAGCCACCAGAGCGGATCCGCGGAGGTCTTCGCCGCACCCGCACCCGCCGCCGTCGCCGGGCCAGCCGTCGCCGCCGCGCCGGCCGCTGCCGCCGTGCTACCGGTACTGAGCCACGCATAGCGAGCATTTTGGGTATTTACCGCGTTGACGCCGGCGACGGCGATCAGCAGCAGCCCGACCCCCAGCCCGACCGAGGCCACCAGGAGGATCAGGCGGACGACGGCCTCGCGGCCGCCGGCCAGGGTGAGGCGCAGGCCCAGCCGGATCACGGGGCCGCTCCGGTCAGCGTGCTGACTTTCCCGTCGCGGACGATGACCTCGCGGTCGGCGTAGGCGGCGACCCGGGCCTCATGCGTGACGAGCACGACCGTGCTGCCCTGCTCGCGCGCGGCCCGGACGAGCAGGTTCATGACGTGCTCGCCGGTGACCGAGTCCAGGGAGCCGGTCGGCTCGTCGGCGAACAGCACCGCTGGCCGGGCGATCAGGCCCCGGGCCAGCGCGACGCGCTGGGCCTGCCCGCCGGACAGCTCACCCGACCGGCGGCCTTCCAGGCCGTCCAGGGCCAGCCGGGCGAACCACAGGCGCGCTTCGGTCAGCGCTGCTGCCCGGCGGGTTCCGGCCAGCAGCAGCGGCAGGGCGGCGTTTTCCTCGGCGGTCAGCTCGGGCACCAACTGGCCGAACTGGAATACGAAGCCGAAATTGTCCCGCCGCAGCGCGCTGCGCTCCGCCTCCTTCAGCGTGTCCAGGCGCTGGCCGTCGAACCTGACCTCGCCCCGGTCAGGGGTCAGGATGCCGGCCAGGCAGTGCAGCAAGGTCGACTTGCCGGAGCCGCTCGGGCCCATGATGGCGAGGATCTCTCCTCGTGTCACGCCGATGGTGGCGCCGCGCAGCGCCGGAGTCTGGCCGAACGACTTCTCGACGTCCCTGGCCTCGATGATCATCGTTTTACCGCCCGTGCGAGTGCGCCAAGCCGGGCCGCGGTGTGGTCGATCCAGCGCAGGTCCGCTTCCAGGTGATACAGCCCATGGTCGGCCAGCAGCGTGTCGATCATGTTGCCGTGCTGCTTGAGCTCGGTGAGCTCGCGCATGCGCTGCAGGTGCGCGCCTCGCTGAAGATCCAGGTAGCGGTCGGCGGGGCGGTCCAGCATGAGGGAGAGCACGACCTTGGCGAACAGCACCGTCTGCAGGTGCGGCTCGGGCGCGGACGGGGTCTCCAGCCAGGTGTTTACCTCCGTCACCCCGTCCCCGGTGATCGTGTAGCGCTTGCGTTCGGGGCCATCACCGGGCTCGGGCGGCCCGACGATGGCCATGCCGTCACGGGCGAGCCGGCTGAGAGTGGCATATACCTGGCCGTACGGGACCGGCTTGTCCCGGCCGAAGTAGGCGTCATAGTCGCGTTTCAGGTCGTAGCCGTGGCTCGGCTCTCGCTCGAGCAGCCCGAGAAGCGTCAGTGAAACACTCATACCTCAGAGAATACACTCGGTGTATACTCGCAGCAAGTAATGGAACCGCAGTTCGCGGGAATGCCGAGCGACTGCTCGGAGCCGTCCGGATGGATGGGCACGGCAGCGCGCTACCCGGCCCCCAGCCAAGAACCCGTCCGGCTGGCCTGGGGTGCGCGGCGAACGCCCTGCCGCCCGGCGGTTTCCCGCCCGGCCGTACCGCAGTATGCTCGGCACCTGCCGCCGGGAGGAGTTGCCGATGCGGGTGCTGGTCACCGGTGGGACCGGATATGTCGGCTGCCATACGGTAGCCGCGCTGGCCGGGCAGGGGCACCGGCGCGACGCTGACGGCCGGAACGCCGATCGGCGCCGGGATCGGTCCCTACGCTCCTTCCAAGATCGCAGCCGAACTGGTGGCCCGCGGCTCCCAGCAGGCGGGCAGCCCACATCGCGGACAGCGAGCTCCGCGTGATCGACGACATCCTCGGCCACCTGCTCGCCCTCGACGTCTGATCCCGCCTGAACCACGACGCGACGGAAGGATTGCCATGGGACGGCTCGACAGCAAGGTTGCCGTGATCACCGGCGGCGCGAACGGCCTCGGCGAGGCGATCGCGACCCGGATGGCCGAGGAGGGCGCGCTGGTAGCCGTGCTCGACATCGACCAAGCCGGTGGCGAGCGCGTCGCCGGCGCGCTGGCCGGCGCCATGTTCCACGCCTGCGACGTGACCAGCGAACAGGACGTGTCCGCGGCGTTGGCCGCGGTACGCGCCCAGCACGGCCGGATCGACATCCTGGTCAACAACGCCGGTGTCGAAGGCGCCAACAAGCCCACCCACGAGCTGCCGCTCGCGGAATGGGAACGGGTCATGGGCGTCAACTGCACGGCGGTATTCCTCTGCACCAAGCATGCGATCCCGTACCTGAAACAGGCCGGCGGCGGGAGCATCATCAACATCTCGTCGATCTACGGCATCCTGGGTGGCGGCGACGTCCCGCCGTACCACGCCGCCAAGGGCGCGGTGCGCACGATGAGCAAGAACGACGCGCTCACCTACGCACCGGACAACATCCGGGTCAACTCCATCCACCCCGGGTTCATCTTCACCTCGATGGTGAAGCGGTACGTCGACGAGGCTGGAATGGAGGAGGCCGACGCGCGTACCGCCCTGGACGCGCTGCACCCTCTCGGCGGCACCGGGGACCCCGATGACGTCGCCTGGGGCGCGGTCTACCTCGCCTCTGACCAGGCCAAGTGGGTGACCGGGGCCGAACTGGTCATCGACGGCGGGTACACGGCCCGGTAGCCGCCGTCAGTACGGGCCGCTCGCCATCATCCGGCTGCGGTCAGGTACTTGTGTTTCCAGACTGGAAACTGTACAGTTTCTGTCATGGAAACTTATGGACCGGTGGGTGCGGACGAGGCGTCAGCGGCGCTGGCGGCAATCCGGCAGAGCCGGGCTCGCGTGGCGTGGGCCGGGTACCCGGCCTGGTACTGGCTCACCACCGGGGCGGCCATGGGCGCGCTGCCGTATGTGCCGCAACTGCCCGTCTGGTCGGTTCTGCCGGTCTCGGTCGTGATCGCGGCCGTGCTGGTCACCGCGACGTACACGGCGAGCCGGGCCCGCGGCGTCTGCGAAGGATGGACCCGTACCGCGATGACGCACCGGGACCGGCTCATCCTGAACGGCCCGCCGGCCGTGCTGGTACTCGCGGGCGCGGCCGGGTCGAAGGTCGCCTCGTGGCCGCCGGTCGCGGCCGCGGTGCTGGTGTTCCTGCTGTTCGCCGGCACCGGACTCACGCTGAGCGCCCGGGCCGCCCGCCGGTGAGCGCACCCCACGTCACCGGGCAGGCAACCGCCGCGGCCGAGGACGGGTTCGACCACCTCATCCACGCCCCGGTCCGGCTGCGGATCTGCGCGGCCCTCGATCCCGTGCGCGAGGTCGAGTTCGGTGCCCTGCTGACCCTGCTCGACATCAGCAAGTCCGCCCTCAGCAAGCACATCTCGGTGCTCGCCGAGGCCGGCTACGTCGCACAGCGCCGCGCCGTCCGCGACACCCGGCAACGGGTCTGGCTGCGCCTCACCGAGACCGGCCGGTCCGCCTACCGGGGCCATGTCGCCGCCCTGCACCGCATCGTCGGCCGCACCCACCCGTAAGCCAGACGCACCCGGCCAGGCCAGACCTGGCCGCGATGTCATCACACCGGCTCCCAGGTCAGAAGGAGTAACACCCTTCCGTTAACCCCTTCCACCGAACGGGTGCGGGACTGCGGTCATCGATCAGGAGTTGTGAGCATGGCTGTCAGCTGGTCGCGGAGCTCTGCGGGCAGCGGTTCCGGCTGCTCGCCGTCGCCGACGTAGACGGCGCTGTGGCGGCCGCTTCAGCCCATCACATTGCCCGCGCTCTCCGCATGGGGCTGGCGAAGGCGTGAGTAGTGCCCGAGGTTTATCTCGTTGCCGGTAAATTCGCCGCGGAACAGCACCGGGTCCGAGTCGTGATCGTGTCCGCTTTCGCACGCGTGTACCAGGGCTGCCATAAAGCGGCCGGCGACGGGAGCGTTCTTGAACTGGTTGCCGCTCGTGCCGATGGCCACATAGAACCCGGCCAGTGAGGTGCGGTCGTAGATCGGAATCCAGTCGTCGGCGACGTCATAGAGGGCGGCATAGCCGACGGGACGGGGCGGGATGCTCAGCGACGGGATTCTTCGCGCCAGACGGAGTACCTGTGCGTCCCACGCCTGCGCGGTGGGCTGGGCCTCGAAGACATCCGGGTCATCTATCCAGTGGAGGGCATCGCATTCCGGCTCCGCGCTTCCGACGATCAGCTGCCCGCCGAAGTGAGATCTGAAGTATGTGCCCAGGTCTCCGTCGGTGACCGCGGGACCCAGCTCGCCGCGCGCATAGTCAGCCGGCGCAGGCACGGAGTGGACTTCCTGCCGCAGCGGGCGGGTCCGGATCCGGAATTCCCCGGTGACGCCCGCAAGGTCGTTGACCCGGCCGGAGTACGGGCCTGCCACATTGACTACGACGGGAGAGTGGATCACGCCGCCCGATCCCAGCTGTACGCCCTGGACCCGCCCGTTCTCCTGGAGGATCGCCACTACCTGTTCGCGGAGCTGAACCTCGGCCCCCTTCCGCTCCGCCGCGGCCATGAGGTTCCTCGCCGTCAGCTGCGGGTCGTCGATGAACCCGGCGTCGGGCGTGTAGTAGGCACTGAGTTCGCCGTCGGCATCCGCCCAGAACGCGTCGTCCCCGACCGGCTTGGGCGGAGCATGCCGTCCGGGATCCATGCCCGGCACTCGCTGCCGGATGGTCTCGGCATCCCAGCACTCGTACGGGACGCCGACGCGGTCGAACAGCGGCAGCACCCGCTCACGCTGGGTACTGCCGTCAAGGATCACGCAACCGGACTTGACGAACCGGGCCAGGGATTCCTCAGCACGGCTGCCCAGGTATCCGGCCCAGTTCTCCCAGCTGAACTTGGCTTCCCAGGCAGCGGCCACGCCCTCGAAGGTCGAGTAGTGGAAGCGGACGATGCTCGCTGACGAACTGGTAGAGCCCGAGCCGACGCCGCCCAGCCGGTCGATAGCCACCACCCGCAGTCCGGTCCGCGCGAGCTCGTAGGCGACCGCGGCACCGATGACCCCGGTTCCGATCACGACTGCGTCGGCTGTTTGCGTCACTCAGCAGTCCTCTCGCACCAGGCGTCGGCTTACGCTCACAGTATCCGCCTCCCGTGCCGCCTACCTGCACGCGCTACCCTGACGAACGATCCAAGCCGGCCTTACCTCGCACCTCGGATGGCAGCTGACCTGTGGACATTGCCGACTTCAGCCTCGACCTGTTCTCTCTCGCCGGCCGTAACGCCCTGGTCACCGGCGGCAACACCGGCCTGGGCCGGGCCTTCTCGGTGGCCCTGGCCAAGGCCGGCGCCGACGTGTTCGCGGTCGGCCTGGCCGAGGACGACGGCACCACCCAGGCCCTGATCAAGGCCGCCGGGCACCGGTTCGTGTTCGAAAAAGCCGACATCACCCAGCCAGGCGTGCCCGCCGCCATCACCCGAAGCTGCGTGGAGGCCCTGAGCTCGGTCGACATCCTGGTCAACTCGGCTGGCATCGCGCTGCTGGCGGACGTGGCGGAGTTCGGCCGTGACCTGTGGGACCCGATGGTGTCGGTCAACCTGACCGCCGCTTTCGAGTTTGCCCACGAGGCCAGCAAGTTCATGATCGCGCAACGGTCCGGCAAGATCATCAACATCGCGTCGCTGTTCTCCTTCCTCGGCGGGCGGCGCTCACCGGCCTACGCCGCGGCCAAGGCCGGGATCGCGGGCTTCACCAAGGCCTACTGCGACGAGCTGGGTGCCTGCAACATCCAGGTCAATGCCATCGCGCCGGGATACTTCAAGACCGCCATCACCGAAGCGACCCGGGCCGATCCCGAGGCCGGCCGCCGTATCGTCGAGCACATCCCCGCCGCCCGCTGGGGGGAGGCCGCCGACCTGATGGGGGCGGTGGTCTTCCTGGCCAGCCGGGCCTCGGATTACGTCAACGGCCACGTCCTGGTGGTCGACGGCGGCTACCTCGTCCGCTGACACCACAGCTACCCGGAGAGCGACCTTGGCCATGGCCCTATCCCGATCCCCGCTGCCCCGCCAGTCGATCGTCGACGCGATGACCGGACTGCTCGGCCCGGCCGCCGTCGACACCCGCGACGAGCAGCTCAGGCAGGCCAGCGTCGACCGGTTCCGGAAGTACACCGCCGTGCACGGCATCTACGACGGGCCGATCCCGGCTGCGATCGTCTATCCCTCGTCCACGGCCGAGGTGGCGGCGGTGCTGCGGTTCGCCGAGCAGAACCTGGTCACCATCGTGCCGCGGACCGGGCAGACCGCCACCGAAGGCGGCCTGGAGACGGTGGTCGAGGACAGCCTCGTGGTGGACGGGTCGCGGATGAACGCGATCTTGTCGGTCGACCCGGTGGACATGATGGCCACCGGGCAGTGCGGCGTCGGCCTCGAGCACCTGGAGAACACGGTCCGGGCCCAGGGCCTCACCACCGGGCACTCGCCCCAGTCCAAGCCGCTGGCCCAGCTGGGCGGCCTGGTCGCCACGCGCTCGATCGGCCAGTTCTCCACCCTCTACGGCGGCATCGAGGACCTGGTCGTGGGCCTGGAGGCGGTCTTCCCGGGCGGGCAGGTGGCCCGGATCAAGAACGTGCCGCGGCGGGCCGCGGGCCCGGACATCCGCCACATCGTCATCGGCAGCGAGGGCGCGCTGTGCTTCGTCACCGAGGTGACGGTGAAGCTGTTCCGGTACCAGCCGGAGAACAACCGGTACTTCGGGTTCGGCGTGGAGGAGTTCGCCGATGGCCTCGACGCGCTCCGCGAGCTGATCACCGCGGGCTACCGGCCGTCGGTGGGCCGGGTCTACTCACCCGAGGACGCGCGGCAGCACTTCGCCGACTTCTCTCCGGGCCGTAACGTCATCGTGCTGGTCGCGGAGGGCCCGAAGGGCATCGCCGACGCTACCGCCGAAGCGATCGAGGAGCTCTTCGCCGCCCGTCCGCACCAGCGGATCGGCGAACAGCGGATCCGGGCCTGGTTCGAGAACCTCAACTGGGGCCAGGACAAGATCGACGCCGAGAAGGCCGACATGCTCGCCCACGCCCGCCTCGGCTACACCACCGAGGTCTCCGTCGACTGGTCGCGGGCCGCGGGCCTGTTCGCCGCCGTCATGAACCGGATCCGCGGCGAGTTCCCGCGGGCCGGTGACCTGACGATGCTCGGCGCCCATTCCTCGCACAGCTACCAGACCGGGACCAACCTGTATTTCGTCTATGACTACGAGATCAGGTGCAGCCCGCGCGAGGAGATCGAGGTCTACCACAAGCCGCTGAACGCGATCATCGTCGAAGAGGCCCTGCGGGCGGGCGGGTCGATGGTGCACCACCACGGGATCGGCAAGTACCGCACGCCCTGGGTCGAGCAAGAGCACGGCAGCGCCTACTACCTGCTGTCGACCCTGAAGCATGCCTTCGACCCCCAGGGCGTGATGAACGCGGGCACCATCTTCCCGCTGCCGTCGTGAAGCCGTACCTGCTGGCCATCGACAACGGCTCGCAGAGCACCAAGGTGACGATCTTCGACACCCGCGGCCGGGCCGTGGCCGCGGCCAGCAGGCGGCTCGAGCCGTATGACATCTCGGTGCCGGGGCAGGCCGTCCATCCCGGTGACGACATCTGGGAGTCCATCGCCGGCGCCTGCCGTGACGTCATGGCCGCCTTCCCCGGCGATCCCGCCGACATCGCCGCGGTGGGCCTGTGCACCATCCGTTTCTGCCGGGCCCTGCTGAAGGCCGACGGCAGCCTGGCCGAACCAGTCCTGAGCTGGATGGACGAGCGGGTCGCCCGGCCCTACGCGGCGGACGACCCCCAGGTCCGCTACGTCACTACCTCCTCCGGTTACATCACCCACCGCCTGACCGGTCAGTTCACCGACACCGCGGCCAACTACGAGGGCAGCTGGCCGATCGACCACGACACGGCGGCCTGGCCGGACGATCCTCACCCGTACGCCGCGGCCGGCCTGCCGCGCGCCATGCTCTTCGACCTGGTCCCCCCGGGCGGCCGGCTCGGCCAGGTGACCCCGGCGGCGGCCGGGGCCACCGGCATCCCGGCCGGCCTGCCGGTGTACGCCACCGCCAACGACAAGGCCGTCGAGGCCCTGGGCAGCGGCCTGGACGACGGCAGCGTGCTGCTGTCACTGGGCACGTACATCGCGGCCATGACCACCGGCTCGTCCTCCTCTAGCGCGGACGGCAGCTACTGGGCCAACTTCGCGGCCCGGCCCGGGGCCTACCTGTACGAGAGCACCGGGATCCGCCGCGGCATGTGGACGGTCAGCTGGTACCGGACGCTCCTGGACGGACCGGCCGACCTGCAGGACACTCTCAACGCGGCGGCCAGCACGCTGGCGCCGGGCAGCAACGGGCTGCTGACCATCCCGGACTGGCTGGCACCGGGGCAGGCGGCCTGGCGCCGCGGCGCCCTGCTGGGTTTCGACGGCAGCCAGGGCCGCGCCCACATCTACCGCTCCATCCTCGAGGGCATCGCCCTGACCATGGCCGGCCACACCGCGGCGATGGAACACGCGCTGGGCCGCCGGCTCTCGCCCGTGCTGGTGTCCGGGGGCGGGTCCCGTTCCGACCTCATGATGCAGATCGTCGCCGACGTCTACGGCCGTCCCGCCCGCCGCACCACCGTCAACGACGCCGCCGGCCTCGGCGCGGCCATCTGCGCCGCCGTCGGCCACGGCATCTACCCCGGCTGGGATCAGGCCACCGCCGCGATGGTCAGCCCCGGCCGGCAGTTCACCCCCGACCCCCGGGCCGTCCGCGCCTACCAGCAGATCAACCAGGTCTACGCCACCCTGACCGGTTACACCGACCCGCTGTTCCGCTCGATGGCCGACGGCCTGGCCGGCCTCGACCGCACGTGACCGTGCCCGTGGTGCGGCCGAGGCCAGCGCGCCGTTCGAGCCACCCTCACGGGGCCGTCTGAGCCAGGTGGTCGAGGCGGCTGAGGGCACATTCGAGCGCCTCGGTGAGCCGCTTGCGGTGACCGGTAGCCAGCAGGTCGAGCACCAGGCCGGTGAACGTCGCCTTGACCAGCGACGCCTCGCGTTCGGCGTCCTCCGGCCGGATGCCGTCGGCGATCAGGCCGTCGGCGATGCCCTCGCGCCAGAACGAGATCTGCTCCGCCCGCACATCACCGGGCAGGCCGCTGACCGTGGCGTCCAGCGTGGCGGCTTCGAGCCCGAGTCGCACCAGCGCCAGGTGCTCCGGGCTGCGGTTGATCCACCGCCACCAGCGCCGCTGCAGCTCCGCCGTGGACAGGTGCGGTACCCGCCGCCGCCACCGCCCCTCGACTCCGCGCTGGATCTCGGCGGCCCGCCGCAGTGCCGCGACCACCAGCTCGTCCTTGCTGCCGAAGTGATGGACCAGCGCGTTGACCGACACCCCCAGGTCACGGGCAACCGGCCGCAGCGACACTCCGGCGATGCCGTGCCGGCCGAGGTAGCCGACCACCTGGTCCAGCAGCTCGGCTCGTCGTTCGAGGTCCGGATGACGTCCCATCAGTGCTGCCCCATCAGGCGCGCATGCGCTGGCCCGCCGGGTCGAGCACCGGTTCGGCGAGCAGTCTCGCCGGACGGCGCTGGCCGATGATCTCCACCTCGAATTCCGCGCCGGGCACCGCGAGCTCGCTCGGCACGTAGCCGAACGCGAGCGAGCGGCGGCTGTAATGCGCGTACGCGCCGGATGTCACCCAGCCCACCACCGCCCCGTCGTGCCAGATCGGCTCGTCGCCGAGAACGTCGGCCGGCTCCGCCGGATCGGGGGTGACGTCGAAGTAGCCGAGCGTCCGGGCCGGGCCGCGCGCCAGCTCCGCCTCCACCGCGGCCCGGCCGATGAAGTCGTGATCGAGCTTGAGCGACCGGTGCATCTGCGCCTCGGCCGGCGTGTAGATCGGACGGTACTCGCGGAACCAGGTGCCGAACATCTTCTCCATCCGCAGCGACATCAGCGCCCGGAACCCGAACAGGCCGACACCGAACGGCTGCCCGGCCTGCCACAGCAGATCGAACAGGGCGCGCTGGTACTCCGGTGCGACCCAGATCTCGTAGCCGAGATCCCCGGTGTAGGTCATCCGGCCGACGTAGGCGGGGATCATCCCGACGTCGATCCGGCGGAACGTCATGAACGGGTAGTCCTCGGTCGCCAGCGAGGCGCCGGTGACCGATTGCAGCACGTCGCGGGCGTGCGGACCGGCCAGCGAGAGGCCCACCAGGGACAAGGCCAGCACGTCGAACCGCACGCCGTCAGCGAGGTGGCTACGGAACCAGCGCGAGTGGTGCGCTTCGGCGATCTGCGAGCCGAACAGGAAGAAGTCGTCTCGGCCGGCCCGCGCCACCGAGAACTCGCCCACGATGTGACCGGCGGGATCCAGGGCGGCGGTGAGGTTGATCCGGCCGGCTCGCGGCAGCCGGTTGGTGAGCAGCCCCTGCAGCCACTCGGCGCTGCCGGCGCCGGTCACCCGGTACTTGGCGAAGTTGGAGCACTCGGTGAGCCCGACGCGTTCGCGCACCGTGGCGCATTCCTCGGCGACGACACCGAAGGCGTTGGAGCGGCGGAATGTCACCTCCTCGCGCGGTTCCTCGCCCGGCCGCTGGAACCACAGGGGATGCTCGAGCCCGTAGCCCGCCCCCCAGACCGCGTTGTGGGCGGTGAGCCGGTCGTAGACCGGCGTGGTGTGCAGCGGCCGCCCAGCCGGGAGTTCCTCGTTGGGGAAGGTGATGCGGAACCGGCGGCTGTAGTTCTCGCGCACCTTGGCATTGGTGTAGGCCAGGCTGGCCCAGCTGCCGTAGCGGGCCACGTCCATCGCCCAGATGTCTTCGCCCGGATCGCCGCCGGTCATCCAGCGCGCGAGGGTGAGGCCGACCCCGCCGCCCTGCGAGAAACCGGCCATCACCGCGCACGCCACCCAGCAGTTGCGCAGGCCGGGCACCGGTCCGAGCAGCGGGTTGCCGTCCGGCGCGAAGGTGAACGGCCCGTTGATCACCGTCTTGATCCCGGCGTCGGCCATCGCCGGGTAGTGCTTGAACGCGATCTCCAGCGACGGGGAGATCCGGTCGAGATCGGGGGTCAGCAGCTGCTTGTCGAAGGTCCACGGCGTCTCGCGCGGTGACCAGGGCACGCACGCCTGCTCGTACGTGCCGAGCAGCATCCCGCCGCGCTCCTGGCGGATGTAGTTCTCGCCGGAGAAGTCCAGCGCCATCGGCAGCTCGCGCCCGGTGGCCGCGTTGTACTCGGCCACCTCCTCCATGTCTTCGGTGATCAGGTACATGTGCTCCATCGCCAGCACCGGCAGTTCCAGGCCGACCATCCGGCCCACCTCACGGGCCCACAGGCCGCCGGCGTTGACGATGTGCTCGGCGTGGATCTCGCCGGAGTCGGTGATGACGTCCCACGTGCCGTCAGGGCGCTGCCGGAGGTCGCTCACCTTGGTGTTCTGGTAGATCTCGGCACCCGCCTGCCGCGCGCAGACGGCATAGGCCCGGGTGACCCCGGTCGGGTCGACGTGACCCTCGGCCGGATCGAAGAGCGCACCAATGAAGTGCTGCTCGGCCAGCAGCGGGAACATCTCCCTGGCCTCGGCCGACGAGATGATCTCCATGTCCATGCCGAGGTAGCGGCCGCGGGCCTGGGCCATCCGCAGCCAGTCCATCCGCTCCCGGTCGTCGGCCAGCATCAGCCCGCCCGGCAGGTGGATGCCGCAGTCCTGACCGGAGCGTTCCTCGATCGTGCGGTACAGCTCGACGGTGTACTGCTGCAGCTTCGCGACATTCGGGTCACCGTTGAGCGTGTGCATGCCCCCCGCGGCGTGCCAGGTCGAGCCGGCGGTGAGCTCCTTGCGCTCGACGAGCACCACGTCCGTCCAGCCCAATTCGGTGAGGTGGTACAGGACCGAGGCGCCGATCACACCGCCGCCGATGACGACTACCTGCGCGGAAGCTTTCATCCAGGCATCCCTACGTGTAAGTTTTCCCGGTACAGTCGTTCCAAATATAGGCGTTCCGACTATAAGACCATGGAGGTGTTGTGCATGGGTAGGCTTCTCGATCGGCTCGCGGCCGGACCGGTGATCTGCGCCGAGGGGTATCTGTTCGAGTTCGAGCGCCGCGGCTACCTGCAGGCCGGGGCGTTCGTGCCGGAAGTGGTCCTCGAGGAGCCCGAGATGGTGGCCGGGCTGCACCGGGAATTCGTGCATGCCGGATCGGACGTCGTTGAGGCGTTCACCTATTACGCCCACCGCGAGAAGCTGGCGGTGATCGGCCGCGAGGGCGACCTCGAGCCGATGAACCGGCAGGCGCTGCGGATCGCCAAGGAGGTCGGTGCCGAGCACGACTCCCTGGTAGCCGGCAATATCTGCAACACCAACGTCTACGTCCCGGACGATCCCGCGACGCACAAGGTCGTCCGCGACATGTTCACCGAGCAGGTCGGGTGGGCCGCCGAGGCTGGCGTCGACTTCGTGATCGCCGAGACCATCGACTATCCGGGCGAGGCACTGCTCGCGCTGGAAGCAATCAAGGCGCACGGCCTCGATGCGGTGGTCACCCTCACTATTCACCGCGAGCCCATCGTCCGCGGGGGCGAGCCGATCGGCGAGGCCTGCCGTCGCCTGCAAGACGCCGGGGCCGATGTGGTCGGGCTGAACTGCATCCGCGGGCTCGCCACCATGCTGCCGCTGCTCGGCGAGATCAGGGACGCGTGCGACGGCTACATCGCCGCCCTGCCGGTGCCGTACCGCACGACCGAAGCCGAGCCGACGTTCCAGTCGCTCACCGACCCCGGTCACGAACAGGCGCCGAACGGGCGGCCGTTCCCGACCGCGCTGGACCCGTTCCTCGCTACCCGCTACGAGGTGAGCTCGTTCACGACGGCCGCGGCCGAGCTCGGCGTCAACTACCTCGGCATCTGCTGCGGCTGCGCACCCCACCACGTCCGCGCGATGGCCGAGGCACTCGGCCGCACGCCGCCGGCCAGCCGGTTCAGCGCGGACATGAGCCGGCACGCCTACTACGGCACCAGCGAACGGATCAGCCGGCACTACCAGGAGTTCGCCAAGGAGCTCTAGGGAACCGGCGACAGAGGCCTCCCCGGGGCACCCCCGGGGAGGCGGTCCCCGGTCAGGCGCGCGGTTCGTCCACGTCGAGCGGTACCGACTCGGCGCTGACGAGGGCCGCCGCCGTCGTTTCGGGCGAGGTGAGCCCGTTCAGGACCCAGTCGGCCAGGACCCGCAGGCGGTTTCCCGCCATCGCGTTCAGGTGGTAGCCCCTGGTGACGGCGTTGGCGGCCGGCCCGGACAGCGGGACGTTCAGCGGGTTGGCGGCACCCGCCAGCCCGCCCAGGTCCACCAGGAAGCCCAGGTCGGCGTGCTTGTACGGCTTGGCCTGGCCCGTGCCGAGGCTAGCGGCGACGTTCCGGGCGACCTGCTTGCCCTGCCGCTGGGCGTGCTGGGCGGTCATGCCGCAGACCTGGCCGGGACGGGTCAGGTCGGGCACCGCCGCGCAGTCCCCGCACGCGTAGATGTCCGGGGCGCCGGGTACGGCCATGAACTCGTCGACCACCAGCCGCCCCCGGCTGGTGTCCAGGTCCAGGCCCGATACCAGCGGGACGGCGCGGACCCCGACGCACCAGATCAGCGAGCGGGTGGACACCTTCTCCCCGGTGGACACCTGCACGTACCCGTCGCCGGCCTCGGTGACCGACTGCCCCGTCAGCACCTCCACCCCGCGCCGCCGCAGCACCCGGTCGGCGGTCTTCGACAGCCGCGGATCCAGCTGCGCCAGCACCCGCGGCGCGGTGTCCAGCAGCATCCACCGGATCGGCTGCCCGGCCAGGCCAGGCATCGTCTTGGCCATCCGGGTGGTCATCAGCTGGCCTTGCGCGGCGACCTCGGTGCCGGTATAGCCCGCGCCGACCACCACGAAGGTGCACCGCGACCGGCGTTCGGTGGGGTCGGCGGCCACCGAGGCCAGCTCGAGCTGGCGGATGATGTGGTCGCGCAGGTATCCGGCCTCGGCGATGGTGCGGAACCCGTGCGCGTAGTCGGCGACACCCGGGATCGGCAGCAGCTTGTTGACGCTGCCCGCAGTCAGGATCAGCCGGTCGTAGCGGACCTGGCCGGCCGCGCCCTCCGGGCCCGCCCAGCTCACGACCTTGCGCCGCGAGTCCACGTGGTTCACCGTGCCGAGCACGAACCGCGTCTTGCGCAGCCGGCGGGGCAGCGAGATACGGACGTGTCCCGGCTCGATCAGCCCGCCGCTCACCTGGGGCATCAGCGGCAGGTACAAGAAGTAGTCAGTCGAGTTGATGACCACGATCTCGGTCGTCGCGCCGGCCAGCCTGGACAGCTCCCGCGCGGCGTTGAAGCCGGCGAATCCGGCCCCGACGATGACCACGCGGCGCTTTTCTGGCGACTGCGCCATCTCTGTTCCTCCTGCCCGGTCAGGCGGTG
Organism: Streptosporangiaceae bacterium; assembly: GCA_025934635.1. The sequence goes on from JAICWX010000164.1 coordinate 18,111, forward strand.
GCTGTCAATGAGAGACCGGTCCCGGACCGGCTCCCCGGCTACGGCCGGGGAAACAGCCACCTCGATAGTCGCACCCGGGGCCGGCCGGCCGCGTCCGTGCAGTCCCTGGCCGGTGCCCTAGTCCGCGGCCCCCGGGCGGGGCGCGCGAAGGATGGTACGGCTGGAAGCACGCCAGCTCGTTCGGGGGAAAGATCTTAAGATTTTGTTACGGATCAGGCGCTGTCGCTCTGTTAATGCTATCGGCTAATAGCGCGCTGACGGTGATCAGCGTATAGCCGGGCCCGGGAAAAAGGACAATGCTGATTCTGGGGCCGTAATCTCCCCGATATAAATACGGTCGTCAGCCGGGCAGTGACAGCGGGTATCCGCAGACGCTGTCTAGCTGGCACTATGTCCTCCGGAGGGCGGATCGGCCCGGCCGCCGGGCACCTTTCATGACGAGCCGAATACTAAGGTCTTGCGGCCTGGCGGAATCGGCTGGCACTATTTCCCTAATCCATCGCATCGATGTTCGCAAGCTGTCACCATTCTTTTAAGAAGCGGCCAGCGTTCTGGCCGGGCCTGGCATTACAGATATCACCAAAGGGCTCACGCACCGTTACCTGGGACGCTGGAGACGGAGAACATGAACGCTGACCAGGGTTTTCTGAGCAAACCGGCGAATCTCCTGCGGGTCGCCGCCGGTGCCGGAGCAGCCGCGCTTATCACGACCGCGGCATCCGCCGCCCGGCCAGCCGGGACGGCCCAGGCTGACCGCGACTCCGGCCCGGCGCGAGGCCGCCAGGTACCTCCGCCCCCCGGCCCCTCGCCCGTGGCGGTCAGGCCGGCCTCGCCGCCAGTGCCGGAAGCCGTCAAAGCCTGCCACCCGGCCGCCGGCCAGGTCGCTCTCAGCGCGGCCCTGCTCCTCTGCACTGCCA
>JAICWX010000155.1 GCA_025934635.1 Streptosporangiaceae bacterium
ACAGGACCTCGTGCAGGTCGTGCAGTTCCCGGTAGCACTCGAAGCCGGCCCGGACGCAGGCGTCGAGGCGCTCTGCCCAGCCGGATCCCGCGCTGACTGGCCCCGCGCTGACTGGCCCCCCGCTGACCGGCCCCGGGCTCACTGGCCCCGCGCTCACTGGCACCGCCTCGGCGGCCGTGCGCATGCGCTCGGCGAGTTCGCGGGAGAACTGCTCCCGCAGCGCGAGCACCAGGTCTTCCTTGGAGGAAAAGTAGAGGTAGAACAGGCCCTTGGAGACCCCGGCCCGCTGGGTGATGTCATCCAGCGACGTGCCCGCGATGCCCTTGGCCAGGAACAGCGCCTGCCCGGCCGCGAGCAGCTCGGCGCGGCGCTGCTCGGCGGGCTTGGTGCGGGTCACGACCGCTCTCCACGGGACTCGGTTGGCAGGGGCTGGCCTGGCGTTCTGGGCCGCGGCCAGGCGGGGCGGGCCGGGGCGGGGACGGAACTCGTTCGGCATCAATTTTTTGATCTTGAGCTTTGGCCGGCGGAGGGCGGACCGGGTGCTGCCGGTATGCTATCCCACTGAATGACCGTCAGTCATTCCGAAGGAAAGAGGAAACCGGTTGAGGGTCCCGCGGAGCCTGCTCATCGACCTGACGCCGTTGCGGCGGTCGCGTGACTTCCGCTTCCTGGTCGGCGGCGAGCTGGTGTCGGTGCTCGGCAACCAGCTGACCACGGTGGCCGTGCCGTTCCAGGTGTACCAGCTGACTCACTCCTCCCTCGACGTCGGCCTGGTGTCCACCACCCAGCTGGCCCCGCTGATCGCCGGGTCGCTGCTGGCCGGCTCCATCGCCGACGCGATCGACCGGCGCCGCCTGCTGATGGTGGCGCAGGTGCTGATGGCGCTGTGCAGCGCCGGGCTGGCCATCAACGCCGATCTCGGCACCGCCCTGTGGCCGCTGTTCCTGCTGCCGGCCCTGTCGGCCGGGTTCAGCGGCCTGGACAGCTCCGGGCGCAGCGCGATCATCCCGAACATGGTCCAGCGGTCCGAGGTGTCCACCGCGAACGCCATCTTCCAGTCGCTGTTCCAGTTCGGCACGGTGGCGGGCCCGGCGCTGGCCGGCCTGCTGCTAGCGGGCGCGGGCGTCCGCTTCGTGTACTGGCTGGACGTGGCCGGCTTCGGGGTGGCCTTCCTGGCCGTGTTCCTGATCTCGCCGCAGCCGCCCCAGGAGGGCGCCCAGCGGCCGGGGGTGCGCTCGATCCTGGAGGGCCTGGCCTTCGTGCGCGGCCGGCAGGCGATCCAGGGGGCGTACCTGATCGACATCAACGCGATGGTGTTCGGCATGCCGCGGGCGCTGTTCCCGGCGCTGGCCGTTTCGGGGTTCGGCGGGGGCGCGACGACGCTCGGCTTCCTGTACGCCGCGCCCGGCGCGGGCGCCCTGGCCGGCGCGCTCACCACCGGCTGGGTCAGCCGGGTCCAGCGCCAGGGCCTCGCGGTCATCCTCGCGGTGATCGCCTGGGGTGCCGCCATCACCGGGTTCGGCCTGGTGCACTGGCTGCCGCTGGCCCTGGTGCTGCTGGCCGTCGCGGGCTGCGCCGACGTCATCTCGGCGGTGTTTCGCAGCACGATCATCCAGCTCGCGGTGCCGGACGGGCTGCGCGGACGGCTGGCCGGGCTGCAGATCGCCGTGGTGACGGGCGGCCCGCGAATCGGGGACCTGGAGGCGGGCTCGGTGGCCACTGCGTTCGGCAACACCTTTTCGGTGGTGTCGGGCGGGCTGGCGTGCATCGCGGGGGCTTTGGTGCTGGCGCGGGCGCTGCCCGGGTTCCGGCGCCAGCGGGTGCTGGGACCCGGCGAAGGCGGGCCGGAAGGCGCCTGGAAACGCGAGCAGGAAGCTTTCAGGGAAGGCGAGCCGCGAGCCGCCGGGGAAGACGGCGAACCGGGCGGCGCCGAAGCAGCAGGTTGAGAAGCCGCAGGTTGAGAAGCTGCATTTAGCTGGCGTGTTAAAGCCCGGTCCTCTGTCAGGTCCGGGCTTCACATTATGTGATTATCTGACTACAGATCGTGGAGGTGGCGGGAATCGAACCCGCGTCCTTCAGTACCTCACCAGGGCTTCTCCGGGCGCAGCTTGCTGTGCTTTTCTCAGCCCCGGCGATCACGCAAGCAAGACGCCGACAGGCTCAGCCGCTGTTTGATGTCCCACCTAGCACCGCGACCGTACTAGGCAGTAGATCCTTCTAGCTGATGCCAGACACCGGGTCGAAGGCATCCCCGGGCTGACAGACTTCTTTAACTCGCCTTAAGCGGCGAGAGCGAAGTCAGTGCTCGTTGAATTGGCACTTATTGGTTTGCGGCCGCGTTATTTGCGAGGTCACAACCGCAACCCTCGGCCCGCTTCCCCTGGTTCGACCACCAAAGTCGAAACCGATCACCCCCTATTGAGTTGTCCCGGCCGGTACCGCGGCACCACGCCGACGTACTGACCGTACACTCACAACACGCGTTAGCCAACTCAGATTCCCGACCGTCACGAGGGCCCTGAGGTGCTCGCGGTGCGGACGGCGTCGGCCGGGGAGCCGCGGCTTGCGGCATGGGTGACGCGGCTTGCGGCATAGGTGACGCGACTTACGGCATGGATGGAGCATCCATGCCGTAATCGCGACATTGATGGAGCATCCATGCCGTTGCCGGGGTCTAGGCCAGGGCCGGGGCGGGTGACGAGAGTGGCGTCTGGTGCGGATGTGATGCTGAGACCAGACACTCGTGGCGTCAAACGACGTGGGCAGGTGCCGGGCTAGTCCAGGCATGAACGTGGCCCCTGCGGGCGCTGGCGGTGGCCGAAACGCGCCCGCAGGGGCGACCGGCAGGGTCGGAGCCGGTCCAATGGCCGGGTCTCCCCCGAGATGAGACCCGGACCTTCACGTTGACTGGGTCGCAACCCCCCTAGCGAACCCCAGTCACAGGTAAAGACGCCAGTAGGTATCCACATGGTTGCTTACAGCGAGCAAAATTTGATCACGCATCAGTAACGCTGAGTAACGGAAGGTAATGAGGCGGCTGGCAGTGGTGCGGGTCAGCGGCTGAGGGCCGAGAAGAAGGCGGCGGCTAGGGAGGCGGCCGAGAGCTGGGCCGTCTTGCCGGACTCGATCGCGGCGATCGCGGTGTCGCCACGGTAGCCGACGAACCAGCTCATCCAGCCCGATGCGGTGTGGACCAGGCCGATCTGGCCGGACACCGGCTGACCGGGCAGGCTGGCCGCGTGGGCAGCGCCCGAGCGGACCGCGCCGCGCATCAGTCCCTGCAGCGCCTTAGTCATGTCCGGATCCAGCGGGGTACCGACGGCGGGCGAGCTGGCGGGCGTCTGGATCACCTGCGGGACGTGCCACTGGCCCGCGTCCACGGCGGCGGCCACCATGGCCATGGACAGCGGGCTCATCCGCACGTTCCCCTGGCCGATGGTCTGCGTGGCGAGGGTGGCGTCGCCCGCGCCGGATGGGACGGAGCCGGAGAAGGCAGGCACCGGCAGCCGGGACCAGTCGGCGCCGATGCCGAACTCCTTGACCGCCTGAGCCCACCGGCTCGGCGAGAGGCGCTCGGACAGGCTGGCGAACGCCGTGCTGCAGCCGTCGGCGAACACGGCGCTGAACGGTTTCTGCTGGCCGGCGCCCTCGCTGGTGAAGGTCTGCCCGCTGACGGTGAACGAGCTGGCGCACGAGGTCTGGTCCTTCACCGTGACCCCGGCGCTGAGGAGCGCCCCGGCGGAGACGACGGTGAACGCGGCGCCCGGCGCGAGCTTGGCGTTCAGGGCGTCGGCGTTGGGCCGGGCCCCGGGCGCCTGGTGCTGGGCGACCGCCAGGACCTCGCCGGTCGATGCCTTGACGGCGACGATCTCCCCCGAGTTCGGCACGGCGTCGAGGGCAGCGAGGGCCGCGTTCTGTGCTGCCGAGCTGATCGTGGTCTGGACCGGCGTGCCCGCCGTGCCGGTCCACGTGGCTACCGTCCCGGTCTGCTGGCCGGCCGAGTTCACCGCCACTACCTCGGTCGTCGGCGTGCCGAGGAGCTGACGCTGGTACTTCTGCTCGAGGCCGGACAGGCCGATCGTGGTGCCCGGGGCGTAGAGCGCGCCGTCGGCGCGCAGCCGCTCGTCGAGCTCGCTGCCCACCTCGCCGACGAGTCCGGTGGCCTTGGCCTGATACAGCCGCTGGGCCTGCGGCCGGACGACCAGGCCGGGCACGTTACGCAGGCTGGCGCGCAGGTTCGCGTAGCTGCCGGAGTCGAGGGTGGCGAGCCGGAGGAACTGCTGCGGCGGGGCCGCCGTGATCTGGCCGAGCACCTGCCCGGCCTGCAGCCCGGTAAGTTTGGCGAAGGCCCGGGCCGTCGCGGCCGGCTGGGACAGCCGGGCCGGCCAGACACCGAGCACGTAGGAGGGCGCCGGAAGCTGCAGCGGCTTCCCGGCCGCGTCCAGCACGGCGGCCCGGGACGGGAAGGTGGTCACCACGGCCAGCCGCTCGCCCGCGCCCAGCTGCGGGTTGATCACGCTCGGCGCCCACACGACCTTCCAGTTGCCGTTCACCCGGCGCAGCCCGAAATGGCCGTCGTAGGTCCACACACGCCCCTGCTGGGCGAGGTCGACGGTCGCCGTGAACGACGCGTCCGCGGTCTCGCCGTGCTGGACGAGCGACTTCATGGACAAGATGAGCTGGGTGGCGTCGAGCTGCGTGAAGGCGCTCCGCAGATCCGTGGTGACGGTCCCGGGCTCAGCCGTGGTCATCTTGGCCGCGGCTGCGTACTGCTGCTGCTGCCAGGCGAGCAGGAACGCCTGCACGGTGGGCTCGGCGGAGAGTTCCGTCCCGAACCCGCCGCCCAGGCTGACGACCACGATGCCGATGACCACGATGGCGAGCGCGGCGATGCGTGACCGCCTGGCCCGCTTCTTCGCCGGCGAGGGCCTGCGGGCCGTGCTGGGAGCGCCATGACGGGCGGACCGGGTCCCGCCGGGGGCCGGGAGGGCCGCCCCGGTCAGCTGCGGCTGGGGTCCGGTGCCGTTCTGTCCGGGCGGGAGGCCGCCGGCCTGCCCGGGCGGGAGGCCGCCGGGCGCACCGGGCCCGAGGCCGGGCGGGAGCCCCGGGGGGGCGCCGGGCGGGGCGGGCGCGTAGCCGGCCCGGTCACCAGACACGCCGAGGGTGTGACCGGAAGGTTCCGCGGACGGGCTGGGGACGAGGCCGGCCGGGAAGCCCGCGGGCGTGCCGGGCACCGGACCAGCGGGGATGCCGACAGGCGCATCGGGTCCGGGACCGCCGGGAATGCCGACGGGCGCGGGACCGCTGGGTGTGCTGGACGGGCCGGGCACGGAGCCGACCGGATAATCCCCGGGAGCTCCGGGCACGGGACCGGCTGGGCCGGGGGTCACCCCGAGGTGATCGTGCACGCCGGTGCTCAGCGGGAAACCGTCCCCGGGGTCGGGTACCACGGCCGCCGGACCGGGGACGCTGCCGTCGTGCCGCCCGGCCTCCGGTCCGTTGTCGTGCCGCCCGTTGTCGCGTGGCCTGGGCGCGAAGGGGCGTCGCGGCCTGGCGTGGCCGCCTCGCTCGTTCGCCGGAGAGGTCACGAATCGCCTACCCGTCACCGTCGCCGTTTCAAGGCCCGGTCCATTTCCCGGGTCGCATCACGCTTAGCCAGGTCCTGACGCTTGTCGTAGGTCCGCTTACCGCGGGCGAGACCCAGTTCCACCTTGGCGTGCCCATCCCTGAAATACAACGAGAGCGGGATCAGTGTCAGACCTTGCTCGGAAGTCTTGCTGACCAGGCGGTCGATCTCCTTGCGGTGCAGCAGGAGCTTCCTGATCCGCCTGGGAGCGTGGTTGGTCCAGGTGCCCTCGGCGTACTCGGGGATGTGCACGTTATGCAGCCACATCTCGTCGCCGGTGATCTGCGCGAACCCGTCCTGCAGGGACGCGCGGCCCGCCCGCAGCGACTTCACCTCGGTCCCGGTCAGGACGAGCCCCGCCTCGTAGGTGTCCTCGATGTGGTAGTCGTGGTACGCACGGCGATTACGGGCGATGACCTTCCGCCCTTGCTCCCGAACCACGGTCCTCCCGTCATCACGCCAGCCAGCACTCAGATACGCAGGTAGCGGCGCAGTGTCAGGAACGACGTCGCACCGCACAACACGACCCCCACGACCATCGAGAACAAGATCACCTCGATGAGGTCGCCGACCGACAAACCCACGTTGAATGAGAAGTACTGTTCCAGGCTATCTAGCATGAGGGACTTGACGGCCACAAGGAGCCCCGCCGCGATGGCCCAGCCGATCAGCCCGGCGATCGCCCCCTCGAGCAGGAACGGCAGCTGGATGTAGAAGTTCGAGGCTCCGACCAGGCGCATGATCGCCGTTTCCCGGCGCCGGTTGAAGGCGGACAGCCGGATCGTGTTGGCCACGAGCAGGACGGCGGCCACGATCAGGATCAGGGCGATGATGAGCACCGCGTTCCTGGCCCCGTCGAGCAGCTTGTAGAACTTGTCCAGGATGGTCATCTCGTCGACGACCGTCTCCACCCCTTGCCGGCCGGTAACCGCGCTGGCCACGATGTTGTAGTCGGCTGAGGGGTTCTTCAGCTTCACCTGGAACGAGTCCGGGATGTCGCCTTCCTGAGTGTCCTGGACCAGGGCCGGCTCGTTGGAGAAGTACTGCCTGAACTGGGAGTACGCCTGCTGCTGGCTCACGTAGTAGACGGTCTCGACCTGCGGCATCGCCTTGAGCTGACTCTGCAGGGCGGCCTTCTCCGCCTCGGTGGCGGGCCCGCTCGACTGGCAATTCGGCTGCGGGCTCGTCTTTATGCACAGGTAGATCGACAACTCGACCTTGCCCTGCCAGTAGGTTCTCGTCCTGTCCACCTGCTTGACGAACAGCAGGCCCGTGCCGAGCAGGGACAGGCTGATGGCCACAACCACGATGAGCGCCATCGTCATCGTGAGGTTACGGCGCAGCCCGATCCAGATCTCCTGCAAGACGAACTGTGAACGCATGCTGGCTGATCCCTTGATAGTCCTCGGTCTTGAGGTTCGGCACCGCGCGGCGGCCCGGCGGGGACGGGCCTGACGCGGCGATAACAGGTCAGTATGCCTGGCCGTACACCCCGCGTGACTGGTCTCGGACAACCTTGCCGTACTCCAGCTCGATGACCCGCTTGCGCATCGAGTCGACGATGGCCGCATCGTGCGTGGCCATCACGACGGTCGTTCCCGTCCTGTTAATCCGGTCGAGCACCTTCATGATGCCGATCGAGGTCGCCGGGTCGATGTTCCCCGTCGGCTCGTCGGCGAGCAGGATCATCGGCCGGTTGACGAAGGCACGGGCCATCGCCACCCGCTGCTGCTCGCCACCGGATAGTTCGTCGGGCATCCGGTCGTGCTTGCCCTCCAGGCCGACCAGGTCGATCACCTCGGGGACGACCTTGCGGATGAAGCGGCGGTGCTTGCCGATCACCTCGAGCGCGAATGCGACGTTCTGATAGACGTTCTTGTTCGGCAGCAGCCGGAAGTCCTGGAACACGCAGCCGATCCGCCGCCGCAGGTACGGCACCTTCCAGTTGGTCAGCCGGGCGAGGTCCCGGCCGGCCACGTGGATCTTGCCGTCGCTCGGCCGCTCCTCCTTCAGCACCAGCCGGAGGAAGGTTGACTTCCCGGAGCCGGACGGGCCGACCAGGAAGACGAACTCGCCCTTGGCGACCTCGATGTTGACGTTCTCGAGCGCCGGGCGACTTTGGTTGGCGTAGACCTTGGTGACGTTATCGAAATTGATCACGGGACCATCACATGCGATGTAGGTGGACAAGGCCCGCACCTGCTGCCGCCAACCTGGCGACTTGCGGGTAACCTGGTTCTGGCCAGGGAACAGTCTAGAGGGAAACCGGCAGCTAAGGCCTTACATCGCGGCAAGTGCCAGGTGTGCTGGCCCGCAGGCCAGGCGGAAGGGGTTCCGATGAGCTGCGAGCACCTGATCTGTGCGCAATGTGCCGGACCGGTAGTAGAAGGCCGGTGCCCCGCGTGCCGGGCGGCCCGGGATCACGTCCACCACCATCATTCTGGAGCGAGCCCGCAGCTGATCATCGCCGCCATCCTGGCGCTGGCTTTCGTGCTCCTGCTCACCGTGCACTTCGCCCACTGAGCTAGCCCGGGGGGACGCCCCCGGATCCCCCTTCTGGGGGAGACCCCCTTTAGGCCCCATTTGCTAACGGCCGTTCTGGCGCATCCAGCGGATCTCGGCGTCGATGAACTCGTCGATCTCGCCGTCCAGGACCGACACGGCGTTCCCGGTCTCCATGCCGGTACGCACGTCCTTGACGTTCTGGTACGGGTAAAGGACGTAGTTACGGATCTGGGTCCCCCAGGCACGGCCGCCGTCGCCGCGCAGCGCGTCCATCCGCTCCGCGTCCTCCTGCCGCCGCCGCTCGAGCAGCTTGGCCTGGAGCACGGCCATGGCCGAGGCCCGGTTCTGGATCTGGCTGCGCTCGTTCTGGCAGGAGACCACGATCCCGGTGGGTATGTGGGTGATGCGCACGGCGGAGTCGGTGGTGTTGACCCCCTGGCCGCCGGGGCCGCTGGAGCGGAATACGTCGACCCTGAGCTCGTCGTCATTGATGTCAATGTGGTCGGCCTGCTCCACCACCGGCATCACGTCCACCCCGGCGAACGAGGTCTGACGGCGACCCTGGTTGTCGTACTTGGAGATACGGACCATCCGGTGCGTACCGTGCTCGCCGCGCAGCGTCCCGTACGCATAGGGCGCGTTCACCGCGAACGTGGTGGACTTGATCCCCGCCTCTTCGGCGTAGGAGGTGTCGTACACCTCGGTCGGGTACTTGTGCCGTTCCGCCCAGCGCAGGTACATCCGCAGCAGGTTTTCCGCGAAGTCGGCGGCGTCCGCGCCGCCCGCCTGGGCGTTGATCGAGATCAGTGCCTCGCGCGAGTCGTACTGGCCGTTCAGCAGCGTCCGCACCTCGAGCTGGTCGATCTCGGACCGCAGCCCGGCCAGCTCGTGCGTAGCCTCGTCCTTGGTGGGCTCGTCGTTCTCGGCTTCGGCCAGGTCGAACAGCACCTTGGTGTCGTCCAGGCGGGAACGCAGGCCGGACAGCCTGGTCAGCTCCGCATCCAGGTAGGAAAGCCGCCGGGTCACCTTCTGCCCGCGATCCTGGTCAGCCCACAGTCCGGGATCGGCCGACTGCTCACGCAGGTCCGCCGCCTCCCTCTCCATTTCGCCAGGATCAAGCACGGCCTCAATGCTGTCGAGCTTCGAGGTCAGTGTCGCGATCTCATCGGCGGGATCAATACCAGCCATGCCGGCAAGCCTAACGGAGTAGCGTCCGGGAATCCGCATCCCGCGCTGTGCACGAAACCGCGGGGGTTAACCCGGTATCCTGCCTTAGCGTGACACACCGAAAGGGCTGGAACTGGGCAGGTACCGCGTTCGGAGGAGCGGTGCTGGCCGCGGTGACGCTGCTGTCCGCGCAGGGATGCGCCCCGGCCGCGCCAGCGGACGCGGCCACTCCGGCTAGCCACAGCTTCTCCCTCGCCGCCGCCAGGAACGTCTACCAGGCATACGTCAAGGCCAGCGACGCGGCCGCGGTGCAGGGGAACGAGGCGCAGGCGCTTTCGGTCGTCACGTCCGCGCAGTGGGCCCAGGTCAAGTCCCAGTACACGGCCCTGGCCTCGCAGGGCATCGCGGTCCCGAGGTACACCTACGGCACACCGGTGTTCTACGTCCCCGCCCTGTCCGGATTCCCGCAGTGGTTCGTGGTGGCCGTACCGAGAAGCACCGTCTCCGGCGGGCGGACGAGCCCGGCGGAGAGCACGCTCATGCTGTTCGACCGGGACAAGACGACCGTGAACTGGACGCTGAGCGGCACGGCCCTGCTCAGCCAGCCGCTGCCGAAGATCGCCCTCGACGGCGGTTACGCCACCGCGGTGAGCACCATCGACCAGAGCCTGCTGCTGCGGCCGGATGTAGCCGGCGCGACGCAGGCCGCCGTGGTGGACGACGGGCCATCCAGCCCGGCCGCGGCCGTGGTGGCCGCCGGGCCGCAGACGACCGGGCTCTACGCGGCGCAGGCCGCGCAGGAGGCGGCCCAGCAGCGCAAGGGCCTGAAGTACGAATGGCTCCTGCAGGGGTCGCCCTTCCCGCAGGTCGGGCTGCGGCTGGCCGACGGCGGCGCGCTCGTCCTCTACGGCATGTACCTGAACACCACCAATGAGCACCCCAACCTGGTGGCGGGGTCGCCCATCCCGGTGCCCGATGCCGTCGCCCCGATCCTGACGACGCCAAGCCAGGTGGCGTATCACGCGGTGTTCGCCAACTGGGCGTACCAGTTCGCCGCGATCGACCCCCCGGCTACCGCCCCCAACGCCAAGCTCCAGATCATCGGCTCGCAAAACGGCCCCAGCTACGGACACGCCTACTAGCGGACGTGGCGCTGGCCGGGGCAAACCGCCGCGATGTGACAAGCTCGCGGGACAGGTGGTGCCGGTGGTGCGCCTGGGATCATCCCGCGGCATCCCGGGGCGGTTCAGCGAGGTGCGCTGAACGGCATCGATGGAGCATCAATGCCGTGATCGCGGCATCGATGGAGCATCCATGTCGTTGCCGGATGCTAGGTGAGAGCCGAGGCGGGTAACGGACGTGTACCCGTGGTGCGGGAGCGTGCTGTGGTGTGGGCGTGCATGGTGTTGCGACACGCCTTGATGCGGGTGCGGCCCGTGGTGCGGGTGCGGCCCGTGGTGCGGGTGCGGCCCGTGGTGCGGGTGCGGCCCGTGGTGCGGGTGCGGCCCGTGGTGAGGTGCGGCCCGTGGTGCGGTGCGGGTGCGGTCCCTGGTGGGGGTGCGGTCTGTGGTGGAGGTGTGGGTTGGGGCGGGCGGTTCTTGGGGTTACTGGGCTTCGGGGAGGGAGCTGGCGGCGACCAGGGTGCGGACGGCGCGCAGGGCTACGGACAGGGTGGTGAAGGTGAAGCGCTCGCTCTCCCAGATCTCGCCGAGGGTCTGGGCGGCCATGGTGACCGCCGATTCGTTGCGGGAGGCCCAGGAGACCAGGCGTTCCTCCGGGGTCGCCGACCCGTCCGGGCCGCTGGCGCCGAGCACGTCGGCGGCGAGCAGGGCGTGCGCCGCGTACAGGTCGTCGCGCAGCGCGGCCCGGGCCATGGTGGACCAGCGGTCCTCCCGCGGCAGCGCGGTGATGCGGTCGCGCAGCCGGGTGATCTGCAGCCGGTCGGCCAGGTCGAAGTAGACCTCGGCGGTCTCCTCGATCCCCCGGCCCGCGGACGAGGCGACCTGCACGATGTCGAACGCCGAGTAGGCCGGCACCATGGCCGCGACCCGCTCGGCCGCCTCCAGCGGCACGCCCAGGTCGAGGTAGGAGTCCCGGCGCTCCTCGAAACCGGCCAGGTCCCGGCCGGTGAGCAGCTTGGGCATACCCGAACGGACGGCCCGCACGCCCTCGGCGAAGAAGCCCACGGTGGCCCGCAGGTCGAACGGGGGGCGGCGGTTGTGCAGCAGCCAGCGGGCCGCGCGCTCGGTCAGCTTGCGCCCCTCGAGCAGCAGCGTGATCTGGGCGCCGACGCCGACCCGGGATCCCTCCAGCGCCTCGATCTGGTACCAGAAGGCCGCCATGTCGAACACCTCGCGGGCGACCAGCCAGGCCCGGGTGAGGTCGGGCACCGACGCGCCGGTCTCCTCGATCAGCCGGAACAGGAACGTGGTGCCCGAGGTGTCGATCATCTCGTTGACGACCGAGGTGGTGATGATCTCGCGGCGCAGCCGGTGCGTCATCATCCGGTCGGCGAACCGGGCCCGCAGCGGGTCGGGGAAGTAGGCGTCGAGCACCCGGCGCAGGTACGGGTCGTCGGGCAGGCTCGAGGCGAGCACGTCCTCGGCCGCCGCGATCTTGGTGTGCGCCAGCAGCAGGGCGAGCTCGGGGTTGGTCAGGCCGCCCCCGGAGGAGCGCCGCTCGGCGATCTCCCGCTCGCCCGGCACGTCGTCCTGCTCCGGGTTGAGCCGCTTGTCCCTGATCAGCTTGCGCAGGTAGCGCGCGTGCACGTGGAGCAGGGAGGGGGCCTGCGACCGGGCCACCGCCAGCGCCATGTTCTGCCCGTAGTTGTGCCGCAGCACCAGGGCGGCCACCTCGCCGGTCATGTCCTCGAGCAGCTCGTGCCGGCCGGAGGCGGGGATGGCGCCGTCCCTGATCGCGCCGTCCAGCAAGATCTTGATGTTGACCTCGTGGTCGGAGGTGTCGACGCCGGCCGAGTTGTCGATGAAGTCGGTGTTCATCAGGCCGCCGGCCAGCGAGTACTGGATCCGGGCGGCCTGGGTGAAGCCGAGGTTGCCACCCTCGCCGACGACCCGGGCCCGCATCCGGGAGGCGTCGATCCGGACCGCGTCGTTGGACCGGTCCCCCACGTCGGCGTGCGATTCGAAGGAGCCCTTGACGTAGGTGCCGATGCCGCCGTTCCAGAACAGGTCGACGGGGGCGGCCAGGATGGCGGAGATCAGGTCGTCCGGGGACAGCGCCGAGACCGTGGCGTCGAGGCCGAGCGCGGTGCGGGCCTGCGGTGAGACCGGGACCGACTTCACCGTGCGCGGCCAGACCCCGCCGCCGTCCGAGATCAGGGCCGGGTCGTAGTCCGCCCACGAGGACCGGGGCAGCGCGAACAGCCGCTGGCGCTCGGCGAAGCTGGCGGCCGGCTCGGGCGACGGGTCGAGGAACACGTGCCGGTGGTCGAAGGCCGCGATCAGCCGGATGTGCTCGGACAGCAGCATGCCGTTGCCGAACACGTCGCCGGACATGTCACCGACGCCGGCCGCGGTGAAGTCGTCGGTGGCCGGGTTCACCCCGAGCGCGGCGAAGTGCCACTTGACCGACTCCCAGGCGCCGCGCGCGGTGATGCCCATCTTCTTGTGGTCATAGCCCTCGGACCCGCCCGAGGCGAACGCGTCGCCGAGCCAGAAGCCGTAGCTGACCGCCACCGCGTTGGCCGTGTCGGAGAACGTCGCGGTGCCCTTGTCCGCCGCCACCACCAGGTAGGGGTCGTCGCCGTCGCGGCGGACCACGCCGGCCGCCGGCATCACCTGGTCGCCCTCGATGTTGTCGGTCACGTCGAGCATGCCCGCGATGAACGTCTTGTAGCAGGCCAGCACCTCGGCCTGGTAGGCCTCGCGGTCGGCCGGGTCGGGTAGCCGCTTGCACACGAAGCCGCCCTTGGCGCCGGACGGCACGATCACGGCGTTCTTGACCTCCTGCGCCTTGACCAGGCCGAGCACCTCGGTGCGGAAGTCCTCGAACCGGTCGGACCAGCGCAGCCCGCCGCGCGCCACCCGGCCGAAGCGCAGGTGCACCGCCTCGAGCCGGGGCGAGTAGGCGAAGATCTCGAACAGGGGCCGGGGCTCCACGATCCCGGGTACCTCGCGGGGGGCGAACTTGAGCACCAGGGCGCGCGGGCCGTCCACGCCGGGGCCCGGGCTCTGCTCGGGGAGCTTGTAGTAGCTGGTCCGCAGGGTGGCGTCGATCAGTGCCAGGTAGGACCGCAGGATGCGGTCGGCGTCGAGGCTGGTCACCTCGTCGAGCTGGCCGCGGATTTCCTCGGTGATGGCCTCGCAGCGCTCGTCGGCGCCGTTCTGCCGGTCCGGGTCGAAGCGGGACTCGAACAGCCGGATCAGCAGCCGGGTGATCGACCCGTGGGACCGCAGCACTCGCTGCACGTAGTCCTCGCTGAACCGCATCCCGCCCTGGCGCAGGTACTTGGCGCAGGCGCGCAGCAGGGTCACCTCGCGCCAGGTCAGGCCGGCCGTCAGCACCAGCGCGTTGAACCCGTCGTCCTCGGTCTGGCCGTGCCACAGCGCGGTCAGCGCGTCCTCGAAGAGCTGCTGCAGGCTGCCGGAAGCGGCCGCGGCCGGGGGCCGCAGGCCGAACTCGTAGATCCAGAACGACCCGGCCGTCGAGCTGCCGGTAAACCGGTAGGGGTGCTCGTCGACGACCTCGACCCCCATGTGCTGGAGCTGCGGCAGCACGTCGGACAGCGTGATCGGGGTGCCGGAGCGGTACACCACCAGCGTCCACCGCTCGGGGTGCTCGACCAGCCGGACCGCGAACTCCGAGCCCCGGTCGCGCAGCGCGATCATGGTGGTCAGGTCGCCGACCGCGTCCGCGGCGGTGACGTCCGCCTTGTAGGTCTCGGGGACGCGCGCGCCGAGCTCGAGGATCTGGCTGGCCCGGTCCTCGCCGAGCACCCGGACCGCCTCGGCGGCCAGGTCCTCGTCCCAGGACCGGACCGCCTCGGCCAGCTTGCGCTCGAGCGCGGCCGCGTCCACCTGCGGCACCGGGCGGCCCGGCTCGCCGCGGACCACCACGTACAGGCGGGCCAGGGCCGAGTCGCCGACGGTGGCGCTGTAGTCCACCGAGACCCCGTGCAGCGCCTCCCGCAAGATGCCCTGGGCGCGCAGCCTGACCTTGGTCGTGTACCGGTCCCGCGGCAGGTAGACCAGGCAGGACATGTACCGGCCGTACCGGTCGCGGCGCAGGAACAGCCGGGTCTGCTTGCGCTCGGACAGCCGCAGCACGCCGAGCGCGATCGGGGTGAGCTCCTCAGCCGAGATCTCGAACAGCTCCTCGCGCGGGTAGTCCTCGAGGATCTCGGCCAGGTCGGTGCCGTCGTGGCTGTCCCGGGTGAGCCCGGCCGCCGCCAGCACCTGGGCCAGCTTGCGCCGCAGCACCGGCACGCCGGCGATGGGCGCGGTGTGCGCCGCGTGCGTGTACAGGCCGAGGAACCGGAACTCCCCCGTAACGGCACCGTCAGGCCCCATCTTCTTGACCGAGACGTAGTCCAGGTAGTTGGCCCGGTAGACGGTGGACCGCGAGTTCGCCTTGGCCAGCACCAGCCGCTCGGCCGGATCCTGGGCCCGGCGCGCGACGCGGGTGGACATCTTGCGCACCGCGTCGCGGCCCTTCCGGGCGTGCCGCAAGATGCCGAGACCGCTGCCGGGCACGGCCCGCAGGCCCATGCCGTCGTCGGTCTGGACCAGGTCGTACTCGCGGAAGCCGAGGAAGGTGAAGTTGCCGTCCGCCAGCCAGCGCAGCAGGTCGCCGTGCTCGGCTGCCTCGCTCTGGGCCTCGTCACCGCCGGGCCCGGCGCCCGGCTGGCCGCCGAGGCGGTCGGCCAGGTCCCGGGCCGCCGCGGTCATCCGCGGCTGGTCCTCGACCGCCACCCGCACGTCGTCGAGCACGTGCCGGAGCCCGGCCGCCAGCTCCTCGGCGGTCACCTTGTCCCGGGGCGGGCCGAGCTCGACGTGAATCCAGGATTCGGTGAGCTCGCCGGGCTCGGGCGCGTCGTCGCCGCACACGCCGAGGATGCCCTGGAGCCGTCCGGTCACGTCCCGGCGGACTCGCAGCAGCGGGTGCACCAGCGCCTGGATCTCGGCTTCGTGCCGGTTCAGCTCGGTCGTGACCGAGTCGACCAGGTAGGGCATGTCGTCGGTGACGATGTCCACGACGAGGCCGGATCCGCTGACCGGGTGCAGCTGCGCGTCGCCGGCCTCGCGCACCTGGACCAGGGCGCGGCCCTGCGGCCGGGTCTGGCCGAGCCGGGCGTGCGCCTGCGCGGCCGCCGCCAGCCGGGACGGCGGCGCCAGGTCCTCGGTCGCCACCCGCTGGTAGTAGGCACCCAGGTAGCAGGCAACGCTGTCCTCGCCCCCGTTACCCAGCGCGCCCGCGTCCAGCGCGGGATCGTCCTCCCAGGCCTGCGCCGCCTTGTCCAGCAGGGCGTCCCTGGCCTCGTCGTCAAAACCGTCCGGCACCGCTTCCACCTTCTGTTTGCCCCCGGGGGGGACCCCCCGGTGATCCCCCCATACGGGGGGCTGCCCGCCCCCCGTGCCCCCCGGGCCCCCCGCAGGGGGGCTAACGGCGCCGCATCTCGGAACGGGACCGACCCTGCCACCCCATTGTGACGGAGTCGTTTCTAAAAGTAACTAACTCGGTTCTGCTTCTCCCTGGAATCTGCCGTAGTAACGGAGCGCGCCGGGATCGGCCAGCGCGTTCGGGTCGGCGGCCCGCTCGGGTTCCGTACCGAGCAGGATCTTGCGTACAGGCACCTCGAGCTTCTTACCGGAAAGCGTCCGGGGTATGCCGGGCACCTGGTGAATCTCGTTCGGCACGTGGCGGGGCGAGAGCTGGGCCCGGAGGGCCGCGCGGAGCCTGCCCGTCAGGTCGTCGTCGAGTTCGGTCCCCTCGGCGGGCACCACGAACAAGATCAGCCGCCCCTCGGCGCCGAGCCGCCCGGTGTCCACCACCAGGCTGTCGGCGACCTCCTCGAAGGCCTCCACGGCCCGGTAGAACTCGCTGGTGCCCATCCGGACGCCGCCGCGGTTGAGGGTGGCGTCGGAGCGGCCGTAGATGACGCAGGCGCCGTCGGGCAGCATCTCGATCCAGTCGCCGTGCCGCCAGATCCCCGGGTACATGTCGAAGTAGCTCTCCCGGTACCGCTCGCCGTCGGGGTCGTTCCAGAAGCCGACCGGCATCGACGGCATCGGCTGGGTCAGCACCAGCTCGCCGACCTGGCCGGTCACCGGTTTGCCGTCCTCGTCCCAGGACTCCACCGCGGCGCCCAGGCAGCGCCCGGAGATGATCCCGGAGCGCACCGGCAGCAGCGGGCACGGGCCGACGAAGCCGGTGCAGATGTCGGTCCCGCCCGAGAAGGAGCCGAGCAGCAGGTCGGGCTTGACGCCCTGGTAGACCCAGTCGAACGCCTCCGGCGGCAGCGGCGACCCGGTCGAGCCGATGGCCCGCAGCGCGGACAGGTCGTGCTCCTCCCCCGGTCGCAGCCCCGCCTTCATGCAGGCCACCAGGTAGGGCGCGCCGACCCCGAGGTAGGTGATGTCATGCTCGGCCGTCAGCTGCCACAGCCGGTCCGTCTGCGGGTACGTGGCGCTGCCGTCGTAGAGCACGATCGTCAGGCCGGACAGCAGGCCGCCGGCCAGGTAGTTCCACATCATCCAGCCGGTGGTGGTGTACCAGGTGAAGACGTCGCCCGGCCGCAGGTCCTGGTGGAACGAGAGCGCCTTGAGGTGCTCGAGGACGACGCCGCCGTGCCCGTGCATGATCGGCTTGGGCAGCCCGGTGGTGCCCGAGGAGTAGACGACCCAGAGCGGGTGCGCGAACGGCACCTCCTCGAAGTCCGGCTCGTGCTGATCCCCTTCGGCCCCGAGGTCGTCCCACTGGATGACCCCCGGCGCCGGCTCCCCCGGCTCCCCTGGGCCTGCAGAGATCAGGTTCACCATCACCACGGCGGGCGGCCCGGGCAGTTCGGCCAGCACCTCGTCGCGCAACTGCGTGCGGGAGTACTCCTTGCCGTTGTAGGCGTAGCCGTCGCAGGCGATCAGCACCTTCGGCTCGATCTGGGCGAACCGGTCGATCACGCTGCGGGCGCCGAAGTCGGGCGAGCACGACGACCAGATCGCGCCCAGGCTGGCGGCGGCGAGCAGCCCGATGACGGCCTCGGGCACGTTCGGCAGCAGCGCGGCCACCCGGTCGCCGCGTCCCACCCCGAGGATGCGCAGCCCGCGGGCGACCCGGGCGACCTGGGCGGCGAGTTCGCCGTAGGTGAGGCTCCCGGCCTGCCTCCGTTCGGCGGAAAAGATTATGGCGGTGCGGTCCGGATCGGTCCACGCGGTCCTCAGCGCGTTACGGGCGTAGTTGAGGGTTGCCCCCTCGAACCAGCGGACGTCGGGCATGGCGCCGGCCAGCGCCGGCCCGTCGCCGCGGTCGCCGAGCACGTCGAAGTAGTCCCAGACCGCCGTCCAGAACTCCCCCGGGTGGGTCACCGACCACTGCCACAGGTCCTGGTAGCCGTCGGCGGCCGGGCCGCGGCTCGCCAGCCAGCGGATGAAATGGGTAACCCGCGCGTTGCGGACCGTCTTGTCGTCCGGCTCCCAGAGCACCGCGCCGTAACCGCGGCTGGCCAGATCACCCTCGCTCGCTTCCATAGCTCTCAGCATCGTGCCATCGCGGCGTGCCTGGCAACGGCTGCTGTGGCGTAGATCATGCGGTGACTGTGACAGCGGGGTCAGGGAGACAGCTCCGTGAGGCGCGCGATCAGGGCGGTCAGCCCGGCCGTGTCGGTCAGATCGGGCAGCACCGCGTCGGCGCCCGCCTCCCGCAGCTCGGCCGCGCTGGCCCGGCCGCTGGCCACCGCGAGCGACCGGGCGCCGCCGATCCTGGCCGCGTCCACGTCCCGGGGCGAGTCGGCCACGTACACCGTGACGTCCTCGCCGAACTTGACCCCGTGCTTGTCCGAGGCCCGTTCCCGGGCCACCCGGAGCAGGGTGCCCTTGGGGTAGGCCTCCGAGCCGTACCCGCCGATGTCGAAATCGACAAAACCATCGAGGCCGAACGCGTGCAGTTTCAGCATCGCCCCCAGCCGGCTGCTGCCGGTGAGCACGGACTGGACGGTCAGGTTCCCCGGGCCGTCGAGCTTGGCCACGGCCGCCAGCGCGTCGGCCGCCCCCGGCAGCACCTGCCCGTCCCGGCCGAGGTCGTCGCGGCGGGCCTCCAGGGCGGCGGCCAGCGCGGCACTGAACGCCGCGAGCAGGTTCTCGGCCTCGCCGCCGGCCGCGTCGAGGCCGGCGGCGTTCGTCGCGAGCGCGTCGAAGAAGATCTCCGATTCCGAGCGGCCCGCGGTCTGCGGCAGCTTGATGAGCGGCCGGCCGGTCACCGCCGGGAACGCCTCGGCGTACGCCGCCCGCGTCACCCGGGCGACATCGACCAGGGTCAGGTCGATGTTCCACAGAACCAGCCGGTGAATGACGTCCTCCGTACGGATGGGGTTACCCCATGTGAGGGTAGCGGTAGTCGGACGGGGGCACGAAAAGTTCCTTGATCGCGCGGGCGGAGACCCACCTGATCAGGTTGAAGACCGAGCCGGCCTTGTCGTCGGTGCCGCTCGCCCGGGCGCCGCCGAACGGCTGCTGGCCGACGACCGCGCCGGTGGGCTTGTCGTTGATGTAGAAGTTGCCCGCTGAGTACCGCAGCGCCTCGGCGGCCTGGGCGATCGCGGTGCGGTCGGTAGCCAGGATCGCGCCGGTCAGCGCGTACGGGGTGGCGTCGGCGGCCTGTTCCAGGGTCTCGGTGTACTCGGCGTCCGGGTAGGGGTGCACGGCCAGGATCGGGCCGAAGTACTCGGTGGTGAAGATCTCGTCCGTGGGGTCTTCGCCTTCGAGGATCGTCGGTCGCACGAAGAAGCCTTCGGTGTCGTCGGCGGTGCCGCCCGCCGCGATGTCGATGGACGGCGTGTGCCGGGCCCGGTCGAGTGCCCGGGCGTGCTTGGCGAAGGCCCGTTCGTCGATGACGGCGCCCATGAACAGGGACAGGTCGGCCGACACGTCGCCCATCGTCAGCGCCTGGACCTGGTCCGCGAAGTCGGTTTTGATCCGGGTCCAGATGGACTCGGGCACATAGGCGCGGGAGGCCGCGGAGCACTTCTGGCCCTGGTACTCGAACGCGCCGCGGATCAGGGTGGGGATGATCGTGGCCGGGTCGGCGCTCGGGTGCACGATCACGAAGTCCTTGCCGCCGGTCTCGCCGACCAGCCGCGGGTAGTTCCGGTACCGGGCGATGTTCTCGCCGACCGTCCGCCACAGGTGCTGGAAGGTGGCGGTGGAGCCGGTGAAGTGGATGCCGGCCAGGTCCGGGTGCGGCAGCGCGACCCGCGACACCGCCTGGCCGTCCCCGGTGACCAGGTTGATCACCCCGGGCGGCAGCCCGGCCGCCTCGAGCAGGCGCATCAGGTAGTGCGCGGAGAGCTGCTGGGTGGGCGACGGCTTCCACACCACCA
>JAICWX010000381.1 GCA_025934635.1 Streptosporangiaceae bacterium
GACCTTGCTCGCGTTGACCATGGCCAGCATCTTGCCGCCGCCGCGCTGGAAGAAGATGTCCGGCGTGGAGTTCGAGTTCAGCGCGGTCTGCAGCTTGCCGTCGTAGTCCTCGTTCTGGATCGTCTGCATCTTGATCGTCACGTTCGGGTGACTCGTGTCGAAGGTCTTGATCGCGTTCTGGAAGTACGTAAGACCGGGGCCGGGGGTAGCGTTCGTCCAGAAGGTCAGGGTGACCTTGCCGTTGGAGGACGAGCCGCCGCCGCTGCTGCTGCCACCTCCGGCGCAGGCGGAGGCGGCCAGGGCGACGCCCAGGCCAAGCGCGGCGATCGCCGCAGTACGGGTTCTCTTCATCATCGTAGAAACTCCTCGGGTGAACTTGCGCAAAAACCTGGGACGTACTGGATTGTCACGTTCAGGTGCGCGGTGTGGAAGGCGGTTATGGCGCTGACCCAGACGCCCTTGAGCGGGTCGGCGGTGACGTTGTTCCACCAGCTGAGGATGACCGGCCGCCGACGCTCGAGCTCGTCGACGCGCTCGAGCCGGCCGAAGTACCGCTACTGCTGCACGCCGCTATCGTGGCCGCTGCTGCCGCCACCGCTATGGCCACGATGACGGGTTTCGGTAAACGTCGCATGAGGCTCATCTCCTGACGATGCCGGGATCTTCGCGGTTACGACCCAAAGTCAGACGTCCACCGCAGGTGACGCCTTACAAGGATCTCGAAAGTTTATGTTTATATTTCGGAATTTCCGTTTATCATAGGAACCGTGAGGTCACCGGTCAACCCCTCGTTTCTAAGGTGTTACGTTCCTGCGTTAGGCTGTGCGATGCCCGGATAGGGGCGTTTTCAGCCGAAGCCGCGATACCGTGATCGAAAGTTTTTCGGATGTTGACGATCACCGTGCGGACCTACCGGCCCGGCGATGAGCCGACGGTGAGAAAAGGTGGTGCAGTGCTTCCAAGGAGCAATGCGGTCAGCGAGGCCGCCCGGAGGGACCGCGGGCGGACGACCCTGGCGGCCATCGCCGCCGAGGCCGGCGTGTCGCTGCCGACGGTGTCCAAGGTGGTGAACGGACGGCGGGACGTCGCTCCGGCGACGCGTGCGCTTGTCGAACGGCTGCTCCACGAGCACCAGTACACCCGGGCGGGCACGCGGCGGCATCGCCGGTCCGGCCTCGTCGACCTGGTGTTCAACGGGCTGGACAGCCCGTGGGCAGTGGAGATACTGCGCGGTGTCGAGGAGTGGGGCACCGAGCATTCCACCGCCGTGGCGGTCTCCGCGGTACGGCACGGCAATGCCCGGCCGGCGAGCTGGACGAGTGGCCTGGCCAGCCACGATACCGACGGGGTGATCCTGGTGACCTCCGAGCTAACCGGCCGCCAGCTGGAGCAGCTCCGAGAGGCCGACATCCCGCTGGTCGTCCTCGACCCGGGGAACCCGCCGCCCCCGGACCTGCCCAGTGTCGGCGCCACCAACTGGGCCGGCGGCCTGGCCGCCACCGAGCACCTGCTGGGCCTGGGGCACCGCCGGATCGGGGCGATCGCCGGGCCGGGTGACTACCTGTGCAGCCTGGCGAGAACCGATGGATACCGGTCGGCGCTGGAACGGGCGGGTATCAAGTTCAACCCGGCGCTGGTCCGCAACGGCGACTTCCAGCACGAGGCCGGCTTCATATGCGGCGGTAAGCTGCTCGACCTGCCCGAGCCGCCGACGGCGATCTTCGCCGGCAGCGACCAGCAGGCGTTCGGCCTGTACGAGGCGGCCCGGCAGCGAGGTCTGCGGGTACCCAAGGACCTCTCGGTCGTCGGCTTCGACGACCTGCCGGTCTCGCGCTGGGTGCCCCCGCCGCTCACCACGGTGCGGCAGCCGCTCGACGAGATGGGCCGGGCCGCGGCCCAGATGCTTGCTGACCTGATCGAAGGGCGTCCGCTCCACTCGACCCGGATCGAGCTGTTCACCGAGCTGATCATCCGGGAGTCGACCGCGGCGCCCACCCAGGTGTGCTCATGACGGCCCTGGCGGCGGCCGGCACCGAGGCGGCGGCCGAGCTCTGGCGGGACCCGTCCCGGCCGGTCACGGAGCGCGTAGCCGACCTGCTGGAACGGATGACGCTGGCCGAGAAGCTGGCTCAGCTCGGCAGCGTGTGGGTCGGGGCAGCCGACGACGGGGGCGACGGGTTCGCGCCGATGCAGCATGAGTTCAGCGCCGAGCTGCCACCGCTCGACGAGCTTATCCAGGACGGCATGGGGCAGCTCACCCGGGTGTTCGGCACCCGTCCGGTCTCACCGGCCGTGGGCATGCTCGCGCTGGCCGAGCTACAGCAGCAGATCATGACGACGAGCCGGCTCGGCATTCCGGCCATTGCTCATGAGGAATGCCTGACCGGTTTCGCGGCCTGGTCGGCGACGATCTTTCCCACCCCGCTCTCGTGGGGTGCGTCGTTCGACCCTGACCTGGTGCGGGACATGGCCGCCGCGATCGGGGCCAGCATGCGGGCCTGCGGCGTGCACCAGGGCCTGGCGCCGGTGCTTGATGTGACGCGGGATCCGCGGTGGGGCCGCACTGAGGAGACCATCGGCGAGGATCCGTACCTGGTCGGTACCATCGGCACCGCCTACGTGCTCGGCCTCCAGGCCTCCGGGGTGGACGCGACGCTCAAGCACTTCGCCGGCTACTCGGCCTCCCGGGGCGGCCGGAACATGGCGCCGGTGTCCATCGGCAGGCGCGAGTTCGCGGACGTGATCTTGCCGCCCTTTGAGATGGCCATCCGGCTGGGCGGCGCCCGCTCGGTGATGCCGACCTACATCGACCTGGACGGCGTACCCGCCACCGCCGACGGTGAGCTGCTCAGAGGGCTGCTGCGGGAAAAACTCGGCTTTGGCGGCCTGATTGTCTCAGACTATTACGCCGTGTCTTTCCTGGAGCAACAGCACTCCATAGCGGCTAGTCCGTCGGAAGCCGGGGCAGCCGCGCTGCACGCGGGCATCGACGTGGAGTTGCCGGCCGCGCGCTGTTATGGCGCGCCATTGCGCAAGGCCATAGCGGCCGGCCTGGTGGACGAGGCCGTTGTCGACCTGGCCGCGACCCGGGTGCTGACCCGCAAGTGCGAACTGGGCATGCTCGACCTCGGCTGGACGGCGCTGCCGTACCCCGAGGGCACCGGCCCGCTCGACCTGGACCCACCGGAGCACCGGAAGCTGGCCGGCCGACTGGCCGAGGAATCGGTGGTGGTGCTGGCCAACCCGCGAGGCGCGCTCCCGCTGCGGCCCGGCTCGCGGGCCGCTGTCATCGGGCCGCTCGCCGACGACCCGCTGGCGTTCTTCGGCTGCTACAGCATGCCCCGGCATCTGGGCGAGACTTATCCCGATGCCGCCGTCAGCGTGCCGGTTACCACATTGCTGTCCGCTCTTCGCTCCGAACTGGCGGCAGAGGACGCGGACCTGGCCGGGAAACCGGCCACGGTGAGCCACGCGCGCGGCTGCGACGTGCGGTCGCGGGACAACTCGGGTTTCGCCGCGGCGATCGCCGCCGCCAAGGCGGCGGAGGTCGTGGTCGCCGTGGTGGGGGACGAGGCCGGGATGTTCGGGCGCGGCACGTCCGGCGAGGGCTGCGACGTTACCAGCCTGCGTTTGCCCGGCGCCCAGGAGGATCTGCTCCTGGCGCTGGCCGACACCGGGATCCCGGTGATCGCGGTCCTGGTCACCGGCCGACCCTATGCGCTCGGGGCCGTAGCCGACCGGCTGGCCGGGATTGTGCAAGCCTTCTTTCCCGGCGAGGAGGGCGGCCGGGCAATCGCAGGCGTGCTGTCCGGACGGATCGTGCCCAGCGGCAAGCTGCCCGTCGAAATGCCGGGTCCGGACGCCGCCCCGCCGTCGTCCTATCTCCGGTCCAGGCTGGCCGGCCCGCACGGCGGAAGCTCGGTGGATCCGTCGCCGCTGTTCGCGTTCGGGCACGGCCTGTCGTACACCAGCTTTGGCTACGATGACCTGTTCGTGTCTCCGGAAGGCGTGCCCACCGATGGCAGGGCGGACATCACCTGCACGGTCCGCAACACCGGGTCGCGGGCGGGCGCCGAGGTGGTGCAGCTCTACCTCAGCGACCCGGTGGCGTCGGTGGCCCGGCCGTTGCGCTGGCTGGCAGGCTTCATCCGGGTCCGGCTCGAGCCGGGCGAGGCACGCCGGGTGAGGTTCCGGGTGCATGCCGACCAGGTCGCATTCTCCGGCCGGTCCGGTCGCCGGATCGTCGAGCCTGGTGAGATATGCGTCGGCATCGGCGGCGCGTCGGACAACCTGCCGCTGACCGGCTCGTTCATGCTGCACGGCCCGGAACGTGTGGTCGGCGCCGACCGGGTGCTGCACACCGAGTCGAGTGTCGAGTTACCGCAGGGCTCCCCGCCGGAAAGTACACAGGACGGGTGGGCGCAATTGGGTCGGAACCAGCGACGTCCCCAACAACATTAGTTCCGCGAACCGAGACATACGGAGGGCTTTTACCCCGTCTGACCTGGGGAGCCGGTGAGCGGGATCGAGCCGCTGGCCTGCCGTTTACAAGAACTACGGCCTCTCCTGCAGCGAGCGATCTACCGGCACTGATGGCACGGGTTATCGCACGGATGGCACTCGTTGCGCTGGGCTTGTCTGGCGCGTCGTTCCATGAACCGTTCCACGCGGACGGCAGGCGCAAGTAAATGGCTGTAACCGGGCGTAATGGGCAGAACCCGCCGCGGAGCCGCCACAGCTTGACACGCGCATGGGAGCAATGTGGTCAGTAGGTGTCGGATAGCAGGAAGTCGTGGATCGATAGATGGTGAATGCCACCGGTGTTGTCACCGGCGAGCGGGTCTAGGGTGATCACGTACTTGGGGTGGTTGTCAGCGATGGCCTCGAGCGGCGCATATTCGCGGCGGCGGGTCTCGGCCGAGGCGGCGATCGTGGTGGCGACCTGGATGTAGATGGTGTCCTCTTGGCGCCGGGCGGCGAAGTCGACCTCGGTGGGGCCGACCTTACCTATCGTGACGTCGTAACCGCGGCGGCGTAGCTCGAGCCAGACGATGTTCTCCAGCACCCCGGGCAGCCTCCGGTCGGAGTAACCGAACAGCGCATGGACGATGCCGTGATCGCCGAGATAGTGCTTTTCATCGGTCGCGAGCAGCGCGCGGCCCCGGATGTCGTAGCGGGGCACCCTGCTGACAAGGAAGGCCTCCGTGAGCGCTGACAGGTAGTTCAGTACGGTCTCGTGCCGGATGGTGCGGCGCTGAGACTTCATGAACTCGGCCACGCGCCGGGCGGAGAACGGGTTACCGACGTTGTCGATCGCGAATGCCGCGACCCGCTCGAACATGTCGGCATCGCGGATGGCGTGACGGGTCAGGACATCGCGGACCAGGGTCGAGCGGTAGATGTCGGTGACCATCGAGCGCGCGTCGGCCTCTTCGAGTGAGACGACGTGAACGCCCGGGAAGCCGCCGTAGCGCAGGAACCGCGTGAACTCTTCACCGGTGCGGCTGATATCCCGGCTGGAGTAGGCGGCACCGAATGCCAGGTACTCGCCGAAGGAGAGCGGCCACACTTCTATAGAGACGTAGCGCCCGGCGATATAGGTGGCTAGCTCGCCCGACAGCAACCGCGAGTTGGACCCGGTGATGTACAGGTCGGTGCGGCCCTCGGCGACAAGTGAGTTGACGAGGCGCTCCCACTCGGAGACCTCCTGGATCTCATCGAGGAGGACGTAGACACGCCCCTGAGGCGGGAGCACCGCGGCCAGGTGGGCATGCAGTGCCTGCGCGGAGGCGATCGAGGACCATTCAAGGGAATCGAAGTTGAGGTGGACGATCCGCTCCCGAGAGATCCCCCGGTCGCGCAGGCGCTGGGCGACGAGTTCAAGCAGGCGGGACTTGCCCGAACGCCGCAGGCCGGTGAGGACTTTGACGACCGGGGCGTCAATGAAGGGTTCGATCCGGTCCAGGTACAGCGGACGGTTAACCAGGCTCATACTCGCCCTCCGGAGTCCGCACGGGGTTCGCTTACTGGCGATTACAACCGCCATCCTAGCCAAAAATGATCCTTCTGGCGATTATAACCGGCCACCCCTTATCCCGAAGCAGGGAGCCCTCTGCGCCCACGTGGCCAGGGTCTCTCCTGCGCTATCGGCTTCTCGACCGGGAGACGCAGGCCCGGCTAACGCCATGGCGCCAGGCGACACGCCTGCTCGAAGCCGACCTGGCCCGCTCGTCGCCATCGTGTACATCATCGCCTGGACGCGGCTGGACCGCCGGGACGCATGTTTGCGGTCAAGGCGGATTGCGAGGCTGTGGGCGAACGGGTGGACGGTAGCCTGGCCGCGGCGCAAACGCTCGCGACAGCGAAACGGTCCTGAGTGCCCTCGGCCCGCCCGCGCGGCGACGAGCAGCAAGAGCCCGGTAACCAACCAAGACAAGGACTTCCTCCTGATGGCTAGCTTCGCAGACGCGCTTGACCAGGAGATCGTCGTGCTCGACGGCGGCCTCGCCACCCAACTCGAGGAGCAGGGGCATGACCTGCGTGACAGCCTTTGGTCGGCGCGGCTTCTGCGCGACGAGCCGGACGAGATCGTTGCGGCCCACCGTGCGTACGTCGATGCCGGTGCCGATGTCGCGATTACAGCCAGCTACCATGCCAGCTACGCAGGGTTCGCGAACGCTGGAATCGACGCGGACGAGGCCACACGCCTGCTGGCGCTTTCAGTAGACCTCGCCCGCCGCGCGCAACCAGCGGACCGGCAGACGTTCGTCGCCGGCTCGGTCGGACTCTACGGCGTCGTATGGGCGAACGGCACCGAGTACACCGGGGATTACAGCCGCGCGACTGACGATGACGTCGCCACAGAGCAGCGCCGGCGTATCCGCGCGATGGTTGACGCCGAAGCCGATCTGCTCGCGATCGAGACTATCCCGAGCGGACGCGAGGCCGCGATCCTCGGGGAGCTCTTGACCGAGGTGCCCGGCACTGAGTCGTGGGTCACCTTCTGCTGCCGCGACGACCATCACCTCAGTGACGGCACGCCGATCAGCGAAGCGGTGCGAGCCGTCACCCGCACCGGTCGGGTGACCGCGGTCGGCGTGAACTGCACGCCACCCCAGCACGTCGAATCGCTACTGGCCGATGCCCGCACCGCGACCGACCTGCCGCTCGTCGCGTACCCGAATTGGGGACGCATCTGGGATGGTGCGAGGTACGAATGGATCGAAGGCACCGGTGTCGTCGAGTTCCCCGCGGACTTGCTTGACAGGTGGCACGACGCCGGCGCGCGCGTTATCGGCGGTTGCTGCGGTATCGGTCCGCGAGGGATCGCCGGAGTCTCCGCATGGCGCGCAGCGCGGGGATCAGTCGCCGCAACCAACGGATAACCACAATCCACGAAGCTCAGCGCAGCCCATCCTCGAGCGGACGTCAGCCGGTCCTCGAGCACCACCCCACGGACGATCGAGTTGGCGAAAGGAGCACTCTGCCCGCGTCTGCGCTGACAACTGCTCCGGGTCCGGGGCAGCGGCCTCGTTCCGCGCAGCAGACGGTCCCGGGGCAGGCGAACGCCTGGGAGCCGGTGAGCGGGATCGAACCGCTGACCTGCCGTTTACAAGA
>JAICWX010000540.1 GCA_025934635.1 Streptosporangiaceae bacterium
AGCCGCGGGTCTGCCCGATGTACTCGACGATGAAGTCGCCCGGGTAGTGCGAGTCGAACCACTCGCGGTTCTCGAACGGGTAGTGCACCTGGGCGAACGGCATCGACCCCGACTCGAACCAGCAGTCAAGCACCTCCGGGACCCGGCGCATGACGGACTGGCCGGTCGGGTCGTCCGGGTTCGGCCGGGTCAGCTCGTCGATGGCCGGGCGGTGCAGGTCGTCCGGGCGGACGCCGAAGTCGCGCTCGAGCTCGTCCAGCGAGCCGTAGACGTCGGTGCGCGGGTAGTTCGGGTCGTCGCTCTGCCAGACCGGGATGGGGGAGCCCCAGAACCGGTTCCGGCTGATCGACCAGTCCCGGGCGCCTTCCAGCCACTTGCCGAAGGACCCGTGCTTGACGTGCTCGGGCACCCAGGTGATCTGCTCGTTCAGCTCGACCATCCGGTCCTTGAACGTCGACACCGCGACGAACCAGCTCGACACCGCCTTGTAGATCAGCGGGTTGCGGCACCGCCAGCAGTGCGGGTAGGAGTGCGTGTACGTTTCCTTGCGCACCAGGCTGCCCTGCTCGCGCAGTTTCGCGGTGATCGGCGCGTTGGCGTCGAACACGTGCTGGCCCTCGAAGTCGGGCACGACGCTGGTGAAGCGAGCCTGCTCGTCGACCGTGAGCACGGTCGGGATGCCGGCCGCGGTGCAGGCCAGGGAGTCGGCCTCACCGTAGGCGGGCGCCATGTGCACGACCCCGGTGCCGTCCTCGGTGGTGACGTCGTCGGACAGGATGACCCGGAACGCGTTTTCTGTGTCAGCCAGGTAGGGGAACAGCGGCTCGTAGCGGCGCCCGGCCAGCTCGGCGCCGGTCAGCGTGCCCGTGATGGCCGCGCCTTCCAGCTCGCGCTCGTACGCGTCCTGGCGGTCCCGGGCCAGGATGTAGCGCTCGCCGTCCTTTTCCACGACGTTGTAGCTGATGTCCGGGCCGACCGCGGCGGCCAGGTTGGACGGCAGCGTCCACGGCGTGGTCGTCCAGGCCAGCAGCCACTCCCCAGTCTCCAGCTTGAACTTCACCGTCACCGACGGGTCCTGCCGCTCGGCGTAGGTGTCGTCGTCCATCCGCAGCTCGTGGTTGGACAGCGGCGTCTCGCACCGCCAGCAGTACGGCAGCACCTTGAAGCCCTGGTAGACCAGGCCCTTGTCCCACAGCTGGCGGAACGCCCACATGACGGATTCCATGTAGGGCAGGTCGAGGGTCTTGTAGTCGTGCTCGAAGTCGACCCAGCGGGCCTGGCGGGTGACGTAGTCCTGCCACTCGCGGGTGTACCGCAGCACCGACTCGCGGCAGGCCTGGTTGAACTTCTCGATCCCCATCGCGACGATGTCGGTCTTGCCGGAGATGCCGAGCAGGCGTTCGGCCTCTACTTCGGCGGGCAGCCCGTGGGTGTCCCAGCCGAACCGGCGTTCGGTCCGGTAGCCCTGCATGGTGCGGAACCGCGGCACCACGTCCTTGACGTAGCCGGTGATCAGGTGGCCGTAGTGGGGCAGCCCGTTGGCGAACGGCGGCCCGTCGTAGAACACGAACTCACGGTCGGCCGGGCGCTGGCTGACGGACTTGACGAAGGTGTCCTGCGCCGCCCAGTGCCCGAGCACCTCGCGCTCGAGGGCGGGGAAGTGCGGCTGGGCGGGTACGTCAGTGTCCCCGGTACGCGGGTAAACGGCCATGTGCTGGTCCTCGCGGTTCGCCTCTTGTCGTTCCACGAGGACGACGCGCCCGCTCCCGCGCGGGCGTACCGCGGTACCACCTCGCTTGCCGCCGGGAACCCGGCGACCGCTCGTCGGCCGGCTGTAACGGGCCGGACCCGCCCGGTTCTACTCGGGCCACGGGTGGCCCTTTCTTCCGGGGGCTCCCCGGTGATAGCCGGATCGACGCCTGGATGAGAGTAAGCGTAGCCGCTGGCGCGGGTATTCCGCGCGGGTTCAGGTCCCGGGAGCGGTCAGCCAGGCGTCGATCCCGGTCAGCATCTCGGACCGCCGCGGCTCGGGTGCCACCGAGCCGGCCACCGACGACCGGGCCAGGTCGGCCAGCTCGGCGTCGGAGAACCCGTGCGCGTACCGGGCGATCTCGTACTGCGCGGCCAGCCGGGGCCCGAACAGCAGCGGATCGTCGGCTCCCAGCGCGACCGGCACGCCGGCCTCGAACAGGCGGCGCAGCGGGACCGCGGCCGGGTCGGCCGCGACCCCCAGCGCGACGTTGGAGGACGGGCATACCTCGCAGGTGATGCCGTCGGCGGCCAGCCGCTTGACCAGGGCGGGATCCTCGGCGGCGCGGATGCCGTGGCCGATACGGTGCGCGTGCAGGTCATCGAGGCAGGCCGCCACGCTGTCCGGGCCGGCCAGCTCGCCGCCGTGCGGGGCCAGCAGCAGCCCGGCCCGCGCGGCGATACGGAACGCGGCGGCGAAATCGCCGGCCGCCCCGGTCCGTTCGTCGTTCGACAGGCCGAACCCGGTCACCCCGTGCCCCGCGTACTGGGCGGCCAGCCGGGCCAGGGTCCTGGCCTCGAGCGGGTGCTTGGTCCGGTTGGCCGCCACGATAACGCCGATGCCGACCCCGGTGGCCCGCTCCGCCGCCGCGGCGGCCTCGAGGACCAGCTCGATCAGCGCGGTGATGCCGCCGAACCGGCCGGCGAAACCCGACGGGTCGACCTGGATCTCGAGCCAGCGCGAGCCCTCCGCCCGTTCGTCCTGCGCGGTCTCGGTCAGCAGCCGGATCACGTCCTGCGGGCGGCGCAGCACCGAGCGCGCGACGTCGTACAGCCGCTGGAACCGGAACCAGCCGCGCTCGTCGGCCGCGCTCAGCCGCGGCGGCCAGTCCTCGGTGAGCGCGGGCGGCAGCCGGATGCCGCGGTCGCGGGCCAGCTCGATCAGCGTGGCATGCCGCATCGCGCCGGTGAAGTGCAGATGCAGATGCGCCTTAGGGAGCGTGGTCAGCGGCCGGGAGCGAGCCTCCGGGCCGCGACGCTGCCTGGACTGAGGAGCGACGGAGGAGCGACGAGGGAAGGCAGCGTCTTCAGGCGGCCCGGAGGCGAGCGGGGAGCACTGCATCCAGACAGTGTGCCGTGCCTACCTGGCTTCCGCGAGCAGCTTGGCCATCCGGCTGATGCCCTCTTCCAGGTCGGCGTCGCCCAGCGCGCAGGAAAGCCGGAAATATCCCGGTGTGCCGAACGCCTCGCCCGGGACCACGGCCACCTCGGCCTCGTCCAGGATGAGGGCGGCCAGGTCGGCCGAGGTCTGCGGCCGCCGCCCGGATAGCTCCTGGCCGAGCAGGCCCTTGACGCTCGGGTAGCAGTAGAAGGCGCCCTGCGGCTCCGGGCAGATCACCCCGGGTATCTCGTTCAGCATCCGGGACATGGTCAGCCGGCGCCGGTCGAACGCGGTGCGCATCTCGGCCACCGCGGACAGGTCCCCGGACACGGCGGCCAGCGCGGCCGCCTGGGCCACGTTGCTCACGTTGGAGGTGGCGTGGCTCTGCAGGTTGGCGGCGGCGCTGATCACGTCCTGCGGGCCGATCATCCAGCCGACCCGCCAGCCGGTCATCGCGTAGGTCTTGGCCACGCCGTTCAGCACCACGCAGGTGCCCGCGGTCGCCGGGGCCTGGACCGGGATCGAGGAGAACGTCGCGTCGCCGTACACCAGGTGCTCGTAGATCTCGTCGGTGACGACCCACAGGCCGTGCGCCGCGGCCCACTCGCCGATCGCCCGGACCTGGTCCGGCGGGTACACCGCGCCGGTCGGGTTCGACGGGGAGACGAACAGGACGATCTTGGTCCGGCTGGTCCTGGCCGCCTCGAGCTGGTCGACCGAGGCCAGGTAGCCCGAGTCCTCGTCGGTCAGGACCGGCACCATCACCCCGCCCGCGAGCGCGATGGACTCGGGGTAGGTGGTCCAGTAGGGAGCCGGCACGATGACCTCGTCGCCCGGGTCGAGCAGCGTGGCGAAGGTCTGGTAGACCGCCTGCTTGCCGCCGTTCGTGACCAGCACCTGGCTGGCTTCCACCTGGTAGCCGGAATCCCGCGCGGTCTTGGCCGCGATCGCCTGCCGCAGCTCGGGCAGGCCGGCCGCGGGGGTGTACTTGTGGAAGCGCGGCTCGGCGCAGGCCCGCTGGGCGGCCTCGACGATGTAGCCGGGGGTGGGGAAGTCAGGCTCTCCGGC
>JAICWX010000262.1 GCA_025934635.1 Streptosporangiaceae bacterium
GTGGAGCTGAGGGGATTCGAACCCCTGACCCCCTCCATGCCATGGAGGTGCGCTACCAGCTGCGCTACAGCCCCGCTACCGGCGACAGCGAACCCGTCTGCCGGAACGGAGTTAGCATACAGGCTCCCGGGACGTGTGTCGTACCGGGCGGGCAACTCGCGCTCGGACGCATCGCGCGGACGTTGAGAGGCTGACGACTCACCACACGACCTCGGCCCATACCGTCTGCCCGTCGGGGCGGACATCGTGCCCGAGCTTGTCGGCGAGGGCGGCGACGATGGCTAGTCCGCGCCCGTACTCATCGTCGTCCGAGGCATCGCGCGGGCCGTTCCACTTGCCCGTCCCGGCATCGAAGACCTCGACCCGCGCCCACCCCGGTTCGGTGCTCACCGTTAAGGTGAACTCGCCGGACGCGCCGGACGGGGTGTGCCGGATCGCGTTGGAAGCCAGTTCGGCCGTGATCAGCTCCATGTCGCCGGCACGGGGCGAGCTGGCCAGGATGCCGCGCACGAACCGGCGCACGGATGGGACGATAGCGGGGAGCCTGGGGAAGGTGACGGAGGTCTCCACGGCCCGGCTCCTTACGCGGCACGGCGGACAAAAGCTGAGTACTCAGCTTGCACCTGAGTACTCACCTTCGTCAAGCTTGTCGCGTGCCTTCGCCCACCTATCAGCGGATCGCTGACGACCTGCGCCGGTCCATCGTGGACGGCGTCCTCCTGCCCGGCGCGAAGGTGCCCAGCCGCCACGAACTGGCCCGCCGGTACGACGTCTCTGACCGGGTCGCCGTCGAGGCCGTCCGGCTCCTGGTCGCCGAGGGGTTTGTCGAGGCCCGCAGCGGGTCGGGGTCCTACGTCAGGCAGCGTCCCGAGCGGCAGCGCCTCACCCGCTCCTGGTACACGTCCCGGCACGGCGGCTCCCCGTTCAAGGCGGATATGGCCGCTGGCGGTATCCCCGGGACGTGGGAGTCCTCCACCGATCGCGTGCCGATGACCCCGGCCGTCGCCGTCCGTCTCGGAGCCGAGCCTGGCGACCCCGCCATACGCACCGCCTACACCTTCATCGGCGACGGCAAGCCGGTCACGCTGTCCGTCAGCTGGGAGCCCGCCGCGCTGACGACGGGCACTCCGGTCATGCTGCCCGAGGAGGGGCCGCATGCCGGGAAGGGCGTCGTGGAGCGGATGGCCGTCATCGGCCAGCAGGTCACTCACGCCGAGGAGACCGTCGCCGCCCGGCCCGCGCTGGCCGCCGAGGCGCAGCGCCTCGCCATCCGCCCCGGGGCGATCGTCCTCACCATCGCCCGCGTCTACCACACCGACCAGCGCGCCGTGGAGACCGCCGACATCATCATCCCGGTCGAGCGGTACGCGCTCGTCTACGACGTGCCTGTCCGCTAACCCCCGGCAGGCAGCAGGGTGGCGCGGATGGCTTGCTTCTGGAGTTTGCCGGAGGCGGTGCGGGCCAGGGACGGGGCGAAGGTGACGCCGGACGGGCACTTGAAGTGGGCCAGCCGGTCGCGGGTCCAGGCGATGAGGTCGGCGTCGGACACGGACGCGCCGGGAGCCAGGACGACGACGGCCCAGGGGGACTCGCCCCAGTCGGCCGAGGGGATGCCGACGACGGCGACCTCGGCGACGGCGGGGTGGCCGGTCATGACGGACTCGACCTCGGCCGGGTACACGTTCTCGCCGCCGCTGACGATCATGTCCTTGAGGCGGTCGTGCAGGTAGAGGTAGCCGTCGGCGTCGAAGGAGCCGCCGTCGCCGGTGCGCAGCCAGCCGCCGGGGAGCATCACCTCGGCGGTCTGCCCGGGCTTGCGCCAGTAGCCCTTCATGACCCGGGAGCCGGACATGATGACCTCGCCGCGCTGGCCGGGCGGGCAGTCTTCGAGCGTGTCCGGGTCGACGACGCGGACCGGGGAGGCGGCCATCGGGCGGCCGGCCGAGCGCAGCCGGTGCTCGAACTCGGCGGCGGGCACGTGGTCGTCCGGGCCGAGCAGGGTGAAGCCGCCGGTCGACTCGGTCAGGCCGTAGGACTGCAGGAACTTGCAGCCGATGACCTCGGTGGCGGCCTGGAGGACGGGCAGCGGGATCGGCGAGGCGCCGTAGACGACGTAGCTGAGCCTGCTCCAGTCGGTGGTCTTGGCCTCCGGCCGGGCGAGCAGCCGCTGGAGCACGGTGGGCACCAGGACGGCGTGGGTCACCTGGCGTTCGGCCAGCATCCGCAGGATGCCCGCCAGGTCGGCGGCCTGGTCGAGCAGCAGGTTGGCGCCGTTCAGGTTGGCGGCCAGCAGCATGCCGAGGCCGGCGATGTGGAAGAACGGGATGGGCGCGGCGCAGACCGAAGTCTCCTCCAGGTCGATGCCGGCGTGCAGTTCGTGCAGGGCGCAGCCGAGGTTGCGGCCGGTCAGCTCGACGCCCTTGGGGGCGCCGGTGGTACCTGAGGTGTACAGCAGCAGCGCGGTCTCGCCGGGGCCGGCCTGCTCACCGGGGTCCTCGGCGGGCGCCGCGTCGCGCCAGGACTGGTAGCCGCCGTCCGTGGCCAGGACGGTGCCGCCGAAGCCGGCCGCCAGGGGGGCGGCGGGCGGGCCGGTGATGACCACGCGGGGTTCGGCGTCGGCCAGGATGGCCAGCACCTCGCGGGCGGACAGCCGGTTGCTGACCGCGGCGAAGATGGCCCGGCCCTTGGCCGCGCCGTACATGACCTCGGCGAACTCGGGCCCGCTGGCCCCGATGTAGGCGACGCGGTCGCCGGGGCGGACGCCGCAGGACCGCAGCGCCTGGGCGACCTGGCTGGAGCGGCGGTCGAGTTCGGCGAACGAGGCCGGGCGGCCCGCTTCCAGGGCGATGGCGTCCGGGGTGGCGGCGGCACGTTTCCTGATGATGTCGGCCAGCGCGTAGACCGGGGATCCGTCGGGGTGGTACGACCAGGGTTCGCTCTCGGTCATGACCGCTACAGTAAACGGAGTAATCGGGAGCCGTCCAGACCAGGCGGGAGGCACCATCGGGGCGGACCGGCCGCCGGGCGCGGAGGGGTTCGAGGATGTGGTGAGCCAAGCCCGTTCGGTGCCTGATTTCGCAGCCCGGTCGGCGGGTGACCTGGCCATCGTGCGCAAGGACCAGCTGGCCCGGGAAGGGAGTCCCCGTGCCTGATGCCTACGTGCCGCTGGCCGGGCGGGTGGCGGCCGTCTCCGGCGGCGGGAAGGGGCTGGGGCGGTCGTTCTGCCTGACGCTGGCCCGGCAGGGCGCGAAGGTCGTGGTCAACAACCGGCACCGGACGGCGGGGGCGGCCGACCGCGTCGTCGCGGAGATCACCGCCCTGGGTGGCGAGGCGGTGGCCGACTACGGCGACGCGGCCGACCCGGCCAGCGGCGAGGCCATGGTCGCGGCGGCGCTGGAGCGCTGGGGGCGACTGGACATCTGCGTGGCGAACGCGGCCGTCGGCACGCCCGGCATGTTCCACAAGCAGCCCGACGCGGAGTTCGGCGAGATCCTCCAGGTCAACCTGCTGGGGTGCGTCCGGCTGGCCCGGGCCGCGATGGCGGTGATGCGCCCGGCCGGGTTCGGCCGGATCATCCTGGTCAGCTCGGGCGGCGGGCTGCACGGGGACGTCGGCCTGGCCGCCTACGCCGCGAGCAAGGGCGCGCTGCTGGCTTTCGGCCGGACGCTGGCGGCCGAGGGCGAGGCCCGCGGGGTGCTGACCAACCTGCTGCTCCCCTACGCCCTGACCCAGATGACCGAGGGGGCGACACCGCCGGCCGTCGGCCGGCGGATGGACCCGGACCTGGTGGCGCCGGTGCTGACCGCGCTGGCCAGCCCGGACAGCCGGCTCAACGGCGAGTACGTCATCACCGGCGGAGGCCGGCTGCGCCGGGCATCGGTGGTGGAGTGGGAGACGACCTTCCTCCCGAACGAGCCGGATCTTCGCCCGGACCAGCTGCAAGCCCTCCTGGCTAAGAGCGGATCAGGCACACCGCATGAGTACCGCGTGGCGGTGGACGCGTTCAACGACCTGATGGCGGGAGGAACATCGTGAGCTGGGGACCGCTGTTCGTGAACCTGGCGGTGACGGCCGCCGTGGTGGCCGTGCTGATGCTGGGGACGTTCGCCTACGCGATGCTCACCAAGGTGCACGCGATCATGGACACGATCTGGCCGCTCGGGTTCGTGCTCATCGCGCTGGTGTCGTTCTTCTTGTCAGCCGGGTCGGGCTCTTCCGGGCGCCGGGGGCTGGTGCTGGTGCTCACCGCGGTGTGGGGGCTGCGGCTGGGCGCGCACATCTTCTCCCGCAACCGGGGGCAGGGCGAGGACAAGCGGTACGCTTCGCTGCTGCGGCGCAACCGCGGGAACCTGGCCGTCTTCGTGCTGCGCTCCATCTACTGGATGCAGGGCCGGGTCATGTGGTTCGTGTCGCTGCCGGTGCAGGCGGCCATGTACGAGCACGCTGGTCTTTCGGCGGTGACCTGGCTCGGTGCCGTGGTGTGGGCGGTGGGGTTCGGCTTCGAGGCGGTCGGCGACGCGCAGCTGCGCCGGTTCCGGGCCGACCCGGCCAACGCCGGGCGGGTGCTCGGCACCGGGCTGTGGCGCTACACCCGGCACCCGAACTACTTCGGCGACGCCGTGGTGTGGTTCGGCCTGTGGCTGCTGGCCTGCTCGCACTGGCTGGGCCTGCTGCTGGTCGCCTGCCCCGTTTTCATGGCGAACATGCTGGTGCGGCACACCGGCAAGAAGCTGCTGGAGAAGCACATGATCCGGTCCAAGGGCGACGCGTACGCCGACTACGTGCGGCGGACCAGCGGCTTCATCCCGTGGCCGCCCCGGCGCTTAAGCCCGCCGGGAAGAGCATCGGCAGGTTGATGGCGTCGGCCATGGCCTGGTAGCCGGCGTCGTTCGGGTGCAGGTGGTCGCCGAAGTCGTAGATGGGGTTCAGCCGCAGCGAGTTGGCGGGGTCGCTCATAACCGCGTCGAAGTCGATGACGCCGTCGAAGGCGCGGCTGGTGCGGATCCACTCGTTCACCTGCTCGCGGATGGTCTCGCCGGCCGCGGTGAAGTACCCCGCGCCCTGGTACGGCAGCAGGGTGGCGCCGAAGATCTTCAGGCCGCGGGCGTGCGCCGCCGCGATCAGCTGCCGGTACCTGGCGATGATCCGGGCCGTGCTGACCCCCCGTTCCTCGGCCGGGTGGGCCAGCCCGACCCCGACGTCGTTGATCCCCTCGAGCACGATGACGTCCCGGACACCCGGCCGGTCCAGGGCGTCCCGGGCGAACCGGGCCCCGGCGCTGGGACCGCAGCAGCCCGAGCCGCCCAGCAGCCGGTTGCCGCCGATCCCTTCGTCGGCCACCGACAGCGCCGGGCCGCCCAGCTCGTCCAGCCGCCGGGCCAGGTCGTTCGGCCAGCGGGCGTCGGCGCCGGTCGTGGAGCCCACGCCGTCGGTGATCGAGTCGCCGAACGCGACCACGGTCCCGGCCTCGTCGGCGGACCGGACGACGAGGCTGCTGACGTAGTACCAGGACAGGGCGGAGGTGGTGAACGCGGTCGCCCCCGCGTCCGCGGCGTGGTCGCCTTTCGCCAGCCAGTTGAGCTGCTGGGCGTCGGAGTGGAAGGTGGCCGGCCCGGTCCGGTCCGGCAGGTACACGCTGACCGCCAGGTCCTCGAGCGGAGCCACCCGCAGGGCGACCGGATCGCTGAGGAGCTGCGCGCCGGCCGGGATCACGACCGACGGGCTGCCGCCGAACGTCACCGGGTGGACCTGGCCCAGCGCCGCCGCGGAGCCCGGTTCCTTCGGGTCCGCTTCCGCCACCGTCACGCGGCCGACGTGCAGCGGCGTGGTGCCGAAGACGTTCGTCAGCTCGAGGCGGACCGGGTTACCGCCCGCGCTGGCGAAGATGACCTCGCGGACCGTCTGGTTGTCGAAGCCGCGGGCCCCGAGCGTGCCGGGCCCGGCTACCTGCGGGCTGGCGCTCCAGCTGGTAATCCAGCCGACGGCGCCGGACCGGGCCGCGGCGGCCGGGCGGGAGGCGGCCATGATGGTGAGGCTGACCGCCACCACCAGCAGGGCGACCGTCGCCGGGACCGCGCGTCTTGCCGCCGGCCGCGCGCGCCGGATCAGCTGGGTCGCTTTCCGGGCCGCCCTCCGGCTAGCAGGGCTCATGGGTGTCTCCTCATTCCGATCCCCCCGCGAGCGACGAGACACCGCTGTCCGCCGTCGGCTTACACCGGAGTTATGCCACATTTTTCACTCTGGGAAGCGTAACGGTCAGTAATCGTCGGGATCATCGTCCCGGGCCGCCGGTACCGTAGGCAGAGAGCTTCCGGAAGGGGTTCGGACGTGCCAGGCAAGCTGGACCCGGCCGCGCTCGGCGCGGAGTACGGCCTCGGTGAGTACGAGCGGACGCATGTCATCCGGTACTACTCGCCGAAGCGCCAGTGGTCGCGCACGCTCGGCTGGATCATGCTCCCGGCGGCGATCGCGCTGTCCCCGGTCGCCGTGATCGCGCTTATCTCATCCGACCCGGCCGCGGTCGCGACCGGGCTGGTCGTCGCGCTGGCCCTGACCTGGGCCGGCGCGGCCGGGGGGTGGCGGATCTGGCACGCCCGGCCGGGGCGCGTGGACCAGATCTCGTTCTACGCCGGCGGGGTCATCCAGCTGCTCCCCGGCGAGCCCGAGCCGCGCGTCGTGCGCTGGGACGACGCGGTCTCGCTCAGCGTGCGGATCGTCAGGCCGGACGGCTCCGACCCGTACATCGGCCCGAGTACGGTGCGCGACCAGGCGGGCAACGAGCTGACGACGCGCGGTCCCGTGCTCGCCCACCGGGCCGCCGCGGTCCTGGCCGCACGGGTGGTACCCGCCCTGCTGGGTGCCTTCGACGCCGGTGAGCCGGTCAGCTTCGGGCCGGTGCGGATCGACCGGCAGGGCATTACCGCCCCGGCGGTCGCCGACGGTTCCGCGCCACGCCTGATGGCCTGGACGGACATGCGGCGGATCACCATCGATGCCCGGACCAGGATCAGCATCAGGACGGTGGGACGGGGCCGTGACTTCCGGATCGACCTCGATGGCATTCCGAATGGCCTGTTCGCCTGTCACCTCATCGAGCGGGGCGCCGCCGGGGCGGACGTGCCGGTCGAATACCGGCAGGAGAAACGGCTGCCGGCCCGCGACATCGCCGGGCTGACCGCCGGTTAATTGCTGGGATGGCGTGTGGTGCAGTTGATATGCGGGTTCACGCCGGTGTAATTCAGCGGGCCGGCGAGCACCGTCACCGCGATCGTGCTGGCACTGCTGCAGCCAATGGACCCCTTGAAATCGCCGCGCTGCCCGGCGGCGATACCGCCGATGACCAGCCAGACGACGAGCAGCAATGATCCGATGTGCATCTGGACCTCCGTGGCCAACTCTGCCTAGGATAAGAAAAAGACGGCTGGCCAGAATTTACCCGCGGACCGGGTTATCAAGTCCTGTATGAGGACGCCGGGGTGCTATTTCCAGGAACCTGGAAATCAGGTTCCGGAAACCTGGAAATTAAGCGGCCGGCGAGGGCCAGGAATAGCATCTCTCACCACGGCGCAGATTGAAGCCGGGCGAGATCCGCGGCTGCGCCCAGGGAAGCGTAGGTCTGCACGGCCCCGGCGAAGACGGTCCGCGCCTGGGCGCGGTGGCCGGCGTGGGCGAATTCCCTCGCGGCCGCTTCCAGCGCCTTTGCTTTCGGCAGCGGCCTGCTGGCCTCGCCGTACCGTTCCGCGGCCGCGAGCAGCCGGGACGCGTCGTGGTCGAGCAGGGCGCGGCAGTAGAGCGCGTCGGCCTCCCGGTGCGGGATCCGCGAGCCGGCGGCGAGAGTGGCGGCCTGCTGTTCGAAGGCCCGCGCGGTGGCCAGGTCGCCGGTCTTGATCGCGAGACGGACGGCGTCGGCCAGCAGGTTCTCGACCTCGTCCAGTTCCTCCGTATCGCCGTGGAACGCATCGGCCAGCGCCGCCAGCGCGGCCGGCAATGCGCCGTCCTGCTCGCGGTCCAGGCTGCGGGCCAGGGCCAGCGGGCTGATGACCCGGCGGCCGATCAGCCTGGCGTGCCGGGCGGCAGCGGTGAGGTGCTGCCGGGCCGCGGCGTTCTCGCCGCGGTGGAAGCAGATCATGGCGGCGATGCCGAAGTCGCAGCAGGCGGCCCCGGGTTCGTGGAGATTCGTGTCCGTGGTTCCCAGCTCGGTCAGCGCCTCATCCCAGCGGCCGGTCTCGAACAGCAGCTGGCCGAGGGCGCTGCGCGCCTGGGCCAGCCGCCTCTTGGTGCCGACCTGACCGGCCAGGTCCCGGGCCCGGGCGGCTACTGCCAGCGCCTCCTCGTGCCGGTCCAGGCTCCCGAGGGCTACGGCCTGGTTGGCCTGGAGGAGCAGCCGCAGGTCGGTCAGGGCCGGGTCGGACTCGGTCACGGCAATGGCCCGCTCGAACAGCGGCAGCGCGCTGACCTGGCGCCCCTGCATCCCGGTCACCACCGTCAGCACGTGCAGGGCCCACGCCGTGGCCCAGTTGTCGCCCGCCTCGGTCGCCACCCCCAGCGCGCTGGCGGCGACCTGGCCGGCCCGGGCCGCCTCACCGAGCTCACAGTGCATCCGCGCGGCCAGCACCGTCAGCCGGGCGCGGTGCCGGGCCGAGATTCCCGGGGCAGCCAGCGCCTGATCCAGCGCGGCCAGGGACTTCACCGCCGAGCCCGCCACCATCCAGCACTGGGCCAGCGTCCAGTGCAGGTCTACGACAACATCGGGCTCGACGGCACGGGCCAGCGCCTGGCTGGCCACCTGCTCGGCCTGCGCCCGGTCACCCATGCGGTAGAGCGCGTCGGCGAGGTGGGCAGCCAGCCGGTCGTGCCGGGCATCGGCGGGAGAAAGAGCGACCGCCTGGGTGAGAAGCTCGGCCGCGACCCCCGGAGCCTGGCCGACCAGTGAGCCCGCGGCCCCGGTCAGCCAGCCCAGCATCCACTCATCGACCGGCTCGATCGGAGCGGTGCCGCCCGCCGCCGGGCCGCCGACGGCCTGCAGCAACTGCCGGGCCACCCGGTCGACGGAGGCACCCGTCCCGGCCAGGGCGCGTCCGGCGTCGCGGTGCCAGGCGGCCCGCACCGCCGCCGGCATCTCCTCGTACAGTGCCGCCCGGATCAGCGGGTGCCGGAACCTCAGGCCCGGCCCCGACTCCGCCAGCACCCCGACCGCGCACGCCTGATCGACCAGCGGGCCCAGGTCGGTCACGCTCCGGGCCAGCACGACCGCCAGGTCCGGCACCGCGAACTCCGTCCCCAGCAGGGCCGCCGCCCGCAGCATCTCGCGCACCGGCCTGGACACGAAGTCAAGCCGGTCCGCGATCGCCGCCGACAGGGATCGCGGCGCGGCGGCATCCGTGAGGGTGGCAATCCCGGTGTCGGCGATGGCCACTTTAGAGCTCCGGGTCAGCGCGGCGACGAGCTCGGTGAGGTACAGCGGGTTGCCCGCCGCCCCGCCGGCCAGCCGCAGCAGGCCCTCGTCGGGCCGGCCGCCGGCCAGCGCGGCCACCAGTTCGGCCACCGCCGCCCCGGTCAGCCCGCCCAGCTGTACTCGGGCCTGGCTGTCCACCGCGCGGCGCAGCGCCAGCAGTTCCGGCCGCTGCGGCGCCGGGCGCATCAGCCCGACGAGCAGCAGCGGCAGCTGGCGGGCCGATCGCGCCAGCCGCCGCCACAGCGCGATGCTGGCCGGATCGGCCCACTGCAGATCGTCCACGACCAGGATCACGGGCCGCACCGCACACTGCTCGGCCACCAGTGCCAGCAACTGCTCCGCCAGCACCGCCGGCACGTCCGCGCCCCGCCCGGCTTCCAGCTCGCCCCGGAGCAGCCCCACGATCGTGTTCCGCCGCGGATTCGCCGACGGCTCCCGGACCCGCAGCCCGTCCAGGAACGGCAGCAGCGGCAGCGCCTGCCCCAGTTCGTCTCCCGTCCCCCAGAACGCCTGGCAGCCCGCCCTGGCCGCCGCCGCCACCGCCGCTCCCGCCAGCGCGGACTTTCCGATCCCGGGCTCACCCTCGATGAGCACCGCCCCGCCGCGGCCCCGCGCCACCTGGCCGACCAGGCCGGACAGCAGCGCCAGTTCACCGTCGCGGCCGACCAGCGTCCCGGCCGGGGTCACCGGTCCGCGGTCGCCGGCCGGCTCGGACTGCGGCGCGGTGACGGGCGCGATGGCCCGCGACCACAGCTCCAGGAGATGGCTCGCGTCGACATCGGAGGCAGCGAGAGTTGCGGCTAGGTTCCTGATGGCATTGCGGGGCGGCATGGCCTGGCCGTTAAGCCACCGGCCCCACTGGGATTTGCTGTAGAAAGCCGGATCATCGGCGGCCGGCCGGAAGGATGAGGTCAGTTCCTGTAGCCTGCGGTAACTCAAATCCGCGATAACGGTCAGCCGCCGCAGTTCGAGGACGAATTCCCGCTCGGGCTGCGTCAGCCCGGCGGGCAGCGGCGGCCGCCGACCAGGATTCCTCATGCTAAACCTCAGGCCCGCTGGTCACGTCAGTGCACTCCCCCACCAGGAATGACGACTGTCCCTGAATGTCCCGGTCCGGACCGGTCCATCCCATCGCGAACTGAGCCTAGCCCAGAGTGCCAGCATTCCCAATAGGCCGTTCGGGCGCTAGAGCCGCGGCCGGCCCCGCCGGAGCGGAATGTGAATTCTCAATCATCGTGAACGTGGATGCGAGTGATCAGGCCATGCCTTACCCGCCACGGAAGAACTGATCAACTTCTGGTCCGATGATCAGTTGGACGCCGAGGCGACGGTTCCGCCATTACACCGCGATTTACGAGAAGTCCGGTACGCGACCCACTAAGGTAATTACGGCGATTTTACCGACCTGGTTCCCGGCCCCCGATGGGCTCTGGCCTGTCCGCTGGAGGACACCACGCGATCACGGCGCCGTAGCCAGCCTCTTCGCCGGGCTCGAACTGGTGCCGCCCGGCCTGGTCCGGGTGACCGAGTGGCATCCGGACCAGGCCTCGGACGCGGCCGGCGCCGGGGCCCGGTGGGCGGGAGTCGCCCGCAAGCCGTTACGCGTCACGCCTGCCCGGGCGGGGCGGGGAAGCCGCCGACCAGGGTCTCGAAGGCGTGGGCGACGCGGAGGCAGGTGGCGTCGTCGAACCGCTGGCCGACGATCATCATGCCGACCGGGAGGCCGTCGGCCAGGCCGGCCGGGACGCTGATGGCCGGGTGGCCGCTGATGTCGAACGGCGCCGTGTTGGGGATCATCTCCAGCGCCCGGGCGATGTAGGTCTCGCGGGAGTCGGACGCGGTGACCAGCGGGGTGGCGGTCATCGGCAGGGTCGGCATGACCAGGACGTCGTAGGAGCTGAGCGCCTCGTCGTAGCGGCGGCGGACCTCGAAGACGAGGTTGCGGGCCATCGCGTAGTGGCGGGCCTGGTAGTTCTCCACCGAGTAGCGGCCGCCGAGGGCAACCAGCTTGACGGTCTCGGACCAGTGGTCGGCCACCTCGCGGCGCTGCCGGCCGTAGAAGGCGATCAGCTCCGGGTCGTACAGGCCGTCCCAGTTGTAGCCGTAGCCGTTCCCGTCGACCATCTGCACCGCGGCCCCGTCGGTGGCGATGACGTTCCAGACGTGCATGGCGTGCCGGTGCCAGGGCACGCTGACTTCCTCGACACCCATCCCGGCCTCGCGCAGCCGGCCCGCGGCGGCCCGGACGGTCTCGTCCACCCGCGGCTCGGACAGGCCCGGAAGGCCGAATCCCTCACTCACCAGGCCGACCCGCAGGCCGGTCACGTCCTGGCCCAGGGCCGCGACGTAGTCCGCGGGCCGCAGGTCGGCGGGCTGGCGCGGATCCCAGCCGTCCC
The DNA here is from genome assembly GCA_025934635.1 of Streptosporangiaceae bacterium. The sequence goes on from JAICWX010000262.1 coordinate 11,851, forward strand.
GGCCGGCCATCACGTTCAGCATCAGCGCGGCGTCGGCCACCGTGCGGGTGATCGGCCCGAGGTGATCGATGGTGAACTCGATCGGGAA
>JAICWX010000365.1 GCA_025934635.1 Streptosporangiaceae bacterium
CGGCGACATGGCCTTCATGCTGGCCGACCTGGCCCGCGCGGCCGGGGAGATCCAGGACAGCCTGAGCGGCCAGGGCGCCGAGCTCCGGGCGGCCAGCCTGCAGACCGGGCGGCAGGCGGCCGACGTCCGGCTGATCCGCGAAGAGCTCGCGGTCATCGAGCAGCGCGCCCGCCAGTGGCAGCCGGAACCGGCCGGTCCCGGGGAGCCGGGCACCCGCTGGGCCGGCTGCCCGTACCGCGGGCTGCTCCCCTACGACCAGGCCCATGAGGCGGTGTTCCGCGGCCGGGAACGGCTCACCGCGGAGCTGGCGGGCAAGCTGGCCGGGACCGGGATCGTCATGGTCACCGGGGCGTCGGGGGCCGGCAAGACCTCGCTGCTGCAAGCCGGGCTGGTGCCCGCGCTGGCCCGGGGCGTCCAGGTACCCGGCTCGCCGGCCTGGCCGGTGATCAGCCTCACCGTCAGCGCCCGCCCGCTGGCCGACCTGGCGGCCGCGCTGGCGCCGCTGGACGGCCGGGATCCGGCCGCGATCCGGGACCGGCTGGCCGCCGCGCCCGGCGAGGCACACCAGCTGATCCGCGAGATCACCGCCGCGGCGGGCGACGCCGCCCGGCTGGTGCTGATCATCGACCAGTTCGAGCAGGTCTTCGCGGCGGACGGCCCGGACGAGAGGCGGGAGCGGGCGGCGTTCATCGACGCGGTCGGCGCCGCGGCGACCCGCCCGGCCGGACTGCGCGGCGAGGCTCCGGCCCGGGTGGTGATCGCGGTCCGCGGGGACCACTGGGACCGCTGCGCCGCGTACAGCCAGCTCGTCCGGGTCATGGAGCACTCGGCGCTGGTGGTCGGCCCGATGCCGCCGGACGGCCTGCGCCGGGCGATCGCGGGTCCGGCCCAGGCGAGCGGGGTCCGCGTCGAGAGCGCTCTCATCGACGCCGTCGTGGCCGACGCGCACGCGGCCGGACCGGGCGCGGTGCTGCCGCTGGTCTCCCAGGCACTGGCGCTGACCTGGGAAAACCGTGACGGTGAGGAGCTGACCCGGGCCGGCTACGAGCGGGCAGGCCGGGTTACCCGGGCGGTCGAGGCCGGCGCCGAGGTGATCTACGGCGGGCTGCCGGACAAGCAGCAGGCGCTCACCCGGGACCTGCTGCGGCGGATGACGGCCGCCGGCCAGGACGGCAGGCCCGCCCGCCGCCGGATAGCGGTGGCCGAGCTGCACGCGGGCCTGCCGAAGGGCCAGCGGGCCGACGCCAGCGCGGTGCTCGGCGCGTTCGCCCGCAGGCGCCTGGTGATGATGGACGCGGACACGGCCGAACTCGCGCACGACGTGCTGCTGGAGGCGTGGCCCCGGCTGCGCGGCTGGCTCGAGGAAGACCAGTCCAGCCTGGTCCTGTACGGGCAGCTGGCCCGGGACGCCGCGCGGTGGCGGCAGGACGGCAAGGATTCCGCGCGGCTGTACCGGGGCGTCCAGCTCGCCGCGGCCCGGGAGGCGGCGCGGGTCTGGGCCGCGGACCCGGGCCGGTACCCGGCGCTGCCCGCCGCCGAGACGGAGTTCCTGCGGGCCAGCAACCGGGCGGGCACGCGGGGCCGGTGGGGCCGCCGGACGCTGGCCGGGGCCCTGATGCTGGCGCTCATCGCCGTGCTGGCCGGGGCCGCCCTGGCCGTCAGGTCGGCCCGTGACAGCGCCGCCCGGCAGCGGACCGAGAGCGTGTCGGTGCGGCTGGCCGGGCAGAGCGCCGGGCTCGAGGCCGCCGACCCGGTCACCGCCGCCCTGCTGGCCGGGGCGGCGTGGCGGATCGCGCCGACCGCGCAGGCGCGCTACAGCCTGCTCCAGTCGCTGGCCCAGCCGGTCCGCGGCATCCTGGCGGCGCAGGCGGGCGCGGTCACCGCCGTGGCGGCCGGCCCGGACGGAAAGACGCTGGCGGCCGGGTACCGGAACGGCACGATCCGGCTGTGGGACGTCGCCACGCACCACCTGATCGGCACCGCGGCCTGGACCGGGGCGCCGCTGGCGCTGGCGTTCACCGGCGGCGGCAAGGCCCTGGCGGTCGCCGGACCCGCGGCCGTCGGCGCCTGGAATCTCTCGGATCACGCCACGATCACCGCCCGGCCGCTGGCCGACACGGGCGGAGTGCCTCCCTCCGAGGTAACCGGAGGTCATCCGGTCGCGTTCAGCCCGGACGGCACCACCCTGGCGACCGGCGGGAAGGACGGGAACGTCCGGCTGTGGGACGTCGCCACCCGGCAGGAGCTCGGCGTGCCGATGAGCTCGGGCCTGGAGCCCGTGCAGGCGGTGACGTTCAGCGCGGACGGGACCACGCTGGCCGCCGCCAGCAGCGACGGAACCGTCCAGCTGTGGGAGGTGGCCACCCGGCAGGAGGCGGGCACGACGATGACGGCGGGCCCGGCCGCGGTCGGGGCGCTCGCGTTCACCCCGGATGGGAAGTTCCTCGCGGCCGGCGACGACGGCGGGGACGTCCGGCTGTGGGACGTTGCCACCCACGGCCAGCGGGGCGCCACCCTGGTGACCGGGGCCCCGGTCAGGGCGCTGTCGTTCAGCGCGGCCGGGACCACGCTCGCCACCGCGGAAGGCGACGGGTCCGCCGAGCTGTGGTCCTTCGCCACCCACAAGCAGACCGGCGCCACGCTGGCCGGGCCGGGTCCGGGCGGGGTGAGCGCGCTGGCCTTCGGCTCCGGCGTGCTGGCCGCGGGCGGCGGGACCGGGACCATCGAGCTGTGGGATCCGGCCCGGTTCCGCCAGTCCGCCGGCCCGGTCGCTACCGGCAAGGTGGCAGCAGGCGGGCCGGCTGCCTTCAGCGCCCGCGGCGATGTCGTCGCGGTGGGCTCGGGGGGCCGGGTCCGGGTGTGGGACGTGCGGGCCGGCCGCCCGGCCGGCCCGGCGATCGACGTCCGGCGGGCCGTGACCGGGCTCGCGGTCAGCCCCGACGGCAAGACGCTGGCCGTCATCGCGGACGGCCTGCAGCTGTGGTCGGCGGCGACCGGGCAGCGGATCGGCTCCCGGCTGCCCGCGGCGGAGGCGGCCGGCCCGGTGGCCTTCAGCCCGGACGGCGCGCTGGTGGCCGCCATCGGCACGGACGGCCGGGCCCGGCTCTGGCGCGTGGCCACCCAGTCGGCGGCCGGCTCCGCGGTGAGTGCCGGGCACCAGGAGGCGCTGGCGTTCAGCCCCGGCGGCACGACCTTCGCCACGGTGGGGGCCGACGGGACCGCGTCGGTGTGGAGCGTCGCCACCGGTCACCGGATCGGCGTGCCGATGACCGCGGGGAGGCCGGAAGCGACGGCCGGCCAGACCGCCGCGGTCGCGTTCAGCCCGGACGGGCGCACGCTGGCCACGGCCGGCGCGGACGGGAGCACCCGGCTGTGGGACACCGCCACCCAGCAGGAAATCGGCACCCCCATGACCGCCGGAGCCGCCCCGGTCTACGCCCTGGCGTTCAGCCCGGGCGGCGCCACGCTGGCCACCACCGCCAGCGGCGCGACCCGGCGGTGGGACGTGGCCTTCCCGGCCGGCCTGCCGGCCGCCGCCTGCGCCATCGCGGGCCAAAGCCTCACCCCGCGGCAGTGGGCTGGCTACGCTGGGAGCGAGCCGTTCCAGCAGGTCTGCCCCGCGAGCTAGCCGCCCGCGCCCGGCCGGCCCGCGGGCGGGCAGGTTCGCGATCGGATGGTGATCAGCACGTCGTCCTCCGGAAGGAGAGGCAGGCACTCGGCCTCGAGGCACTCGGCCGTGAGGTCGCGGCGACGGCAGGTCCGGGTGGTGCTGGTGATGCTCGGTGCGGTCTGCGTCATCGCCGGGGGCACGCTGGCGGGACTGGCCGGAACGGGTTCGGGAGATCAGGGCGCGACGGGCGGCGCCGCGGCCGGCGCCAGCAGCGCGGCGGCGGGCGGCGGGCGGCTGAACGGGACCTCGCCGGCGCGGGTCGCGGCCTCGCCGGCGTCGCCGCACGCGGCCCGGACAGCGGTCGCGCGCTCCGCCTCGCCCCGGGCGTCCGCGGCGGGCAAGCTGGACCCGTTCGGCGCGGCCGCCTCCTCCTACCTGGCGGACCGGACCGGGACGGTGCTGGCCGCCGTCTACGACATCGGCACCGGCCGCCGCTGGGACCTGGGCCAGGGCGCCCCGCAGGCCGAGGCGAGCGTGGTCAAGCTCGATATCCTCGAGACCCTGCTAGCCGAACAGGGCGGCACCGGGCTGTCGGCCAGCGACCAGTCACTGGCCGGGCAGATGATCGAGGACAGCGACAACGACGCGGCGACGAGCCTGTGGTACGCCGCGGGCGGCCCGGCCCGGATCGGCTCATTCAACGCCAAGGCCGGCCTGGCCCGCACCACGCCGTCGCCGTGCGTGGTCTGCCAGGGTTTCCCCTGGCCGGGCTGGGGGCTGACGACGAGCACCCCGGATGACCAGATTGCCCTGCTCAAGCAGCTGGTCTCGCCCGGCTCGCTGCTCACCAAGGCCGCACGGGATTACGCGCTGTCGCTGATGGAGAACGTGACACCGAGCCAGCGGTGGGGCGTAACCGGCGGCGTCCCGGCGAGCGTCACGGTGGCCCTGAAGAACGGCTGGCTGCCGCTGAACGGCACGGACAGCGACTGGCAGGTCAACAGTGTCGGCTGGATCCACGGCGGCGGCCGTGACTACCTGCTGGCCGTGCTCAGCACCGGGAATCCCAGCTACCGGTACGGCATCGACACGATCGACCGGCTAGCGGCCATGGTGTGGCAGGGCATGCGCTGATCCGGCCCGGCCCAATACGGCCAGCTCGGCGATACGCCAAATTCAGGTGAATGTCATATTTGCGCAATCAGCTGAATTCTCCAAGGTGCGGATACCGCTTGCCCGGCGGCGACCGGCTGCGTAGCATTTACCCCCGGCAATGGACTTGCAATTTATCGGCAAGGAATGGGCAAGGGGTGTCCAGAATCGACGGTAATACCATTTTCAGGCCTTTAGTCGCGACAGTTCCGGTATTCCCGCAATGGCCCGCCGGGGTGAGCGGGTGGTGCGCGTGACCTGCCCCCAGTGCCTGTCCGATACCGGGCCGGACGCGGCCTTCTGCGGCTCGTGCGGGACGCCGGCCGGCTCGGCCAGCCAGTTCCCCCGGACTCCCGGCGACCAGTACATCCCGAGCGCGGCGTCCGGCCAGCACGGTCCGCCGATGACCGCCCCGCCGCGCGAGTTCCGGCTCGACCTGCGGCGGCTGAGCCGGGCCGATCAGGCCGTGGGCGGCGCCAGCCTGGTCGTCCTGGTCGCGCTGTTCCTGCCGTGGTTCGGGTTCAGTACGCTCGGCGCCGGCATCAGCGTCAGCGGCACCAGTGCGCACGGCTACCTGGTCCTGGTGGTGATCACGGCCCTGCTGATCGCCGGGTACCTGCTGCTGCGGTCCGGCTGGGGCGAGTTTCCCTTCCCGCTGCCGGTCGCGCACGAGGCGCTGCTGCTGGCCGGCACCAGCCTGCAGTTCCTGCTGGTGCTCACCGGCTTCCTGGACGTGCCGCTGGCCGGGCTCGGCTGGGAGACGGGCGCCTATCTCGCGCTGATCGCCGCGGCGCTGGCCGCGGCGCCGGCGGCGGTGCCCGTCCTGCGCTCCCGCCCGGGCCGGCGGTGAGCTAGGCGGCCCGCTGCCGGGCCAGGGCGGCCGGGGTCAGGCCCGCCAGCCTGCCGCATTCCCTGGTCAGGTGGGCCTGATCGGCGTAACCGGCCTGCACGGCGAGACCGGCCAGGTCGAGGCCGTCCGGGTGGTGCGGGCGCTGTGCGAGGGCGTCGATGCGGGAGACGAACCGGCGGAACCTGAGCACGCGCTGCAGCGTCTTCGGGCCGTAGCCGACCGCATCGTGGCAGCGGCGGCGCAACTGGCGCGGGCTGAGCCCGACGTCGTCCGCGATGTCCTCGGCGCGCGCCTGCGGGTCGTGCAGCAGGCGCGCCACCTCGGCCACGGCGGGGTCCAGCCGGGCGGCGCCGGCCAGGGCGCCGGTCACGTCCAGGACACGGGCAGCGGCGGTCGCGGGGTCGAGCGTGCCGGCCAGCCGGCGCGCGTCGGCCGGCCGCAGGTCCGCCAGGCCGACGCGCTGGTCACGCAGCTCGCTGAGCGGGATCCCGAGCACGGGGCCACCCGCCGAGGGCCGGAAGCGGGCGCCGAGGATGACCGTTCCCGCCGCCATCGTGGTCGGCACCGGACCCGTATCCGGGCCGGCCACGAACGCGCCCCGGCCCTGCGCCCACATCAGGTCGGTGCAGCCGTCGGGCAGCACCAGGCCGGCCCGGTCCTGGTCGCCGGCCACCTGCGCCCACAGGCAGCTGACGGCGTCCCGCAGCGCGGCGGGAGCAGGCCATTCGACGTAGCCGGGCGGCATGGCTCCGATGTCCACCTGTCCAGCATGCCACGACGGCCGTTTCGTTCAATACGCGCCGGGTGCGCGCGTGGTGTGCTGGACCGATGAAGACTCCAGATTTCAACGCGGCCGCCGCCTTCATCGCCGATAGTGCCCGGGTGGTCGACCAGCGCCGGTTCGGCCGGATGTTCCAGGACGGCCCGGCGGGCGCCGTGCGGGACGCGGTAGCCGCCTACCGCAACTCCGATGGCGGGTTCGGCCACGCGCTCGAGCCGGACTGCCGGGCGCCGGGCAGCCAGCCTCCCGCCATGGAGATGGCCCTGCGCATCCTGGACGAGGCCGATGCCTGGGACGAGGACCTGGTCCGCGGCGGCTGCGACTGGCTGGTCACGGTGGCGCCCGCCGAGGGCGGGGCGGCCTTCGTCGAAGCCGGGCCGCTGGAGGGCTGGCCGCACGCGCCCTGGTGGGTGCCCGAGGAGGGGCATCCGGCTTCACTGGTCGCGACCGGCCTGATCGCGGGCTCGCTGCACAGCCGTGGCTTCAGCCACCCCTGGCTCGACGGGGCCACCGAGGTGATGTGGAACCGGATCGGCAAGCTCGGCGCCGACATGCCCGGCGGGATCGGCGGCGGCTACGAGATGTTCGGCGTGCTCGCGTTCCTCCAGCACGTGCCGGACCGGGACCGGGCCCGCGAGACGTTCGGCCGGGTCGGGCCGCTGATCCTCGACCGCGAGATGGTGGGCCTGGATCCGGAGGCATCCGGAGAGGTGCACGGCGTGCTCTCCTTCGCCCCCGAGCCGGACTCGCTGGCCCGCGCCCTGTTCGACGACGCGACCGTCGACGCGCACCTGGACCACCTGGCCCGGGGCCAGCGGGACGACGGCGGCTGGACGTTCAACTGGCCGGCCTGGTCGCCGGCCGCCGAACGGGACTGGCGCGGTTTCATCACCGTGGACGCCCTCCGGACCCTGCGCGCCAACGGGCGCCTCGGCTAGGAGCGGTGCCTCGTCCGCCGGCTCAGCCGTAGAACAGGGGCTCCATGACGGTGCGGGCGCGGCGGGCAGCCCGGCGGTAGTCCTGCTCGAGGGCCTGGGCGGCGTCGCCCGGCGGGTAGCCGAGCAGGCGGGCCACCGCGGTCGCCTCGGCGTGCCGGGCCGGCAGGGTGTCCCCCGGCCTGCCGCCGACCAGCACGATCGCGTTCCTGATGCGGGCGGCGAGCCGCCACGCGGCGGTCAGCTCGGCCGCGTCGCCGGCGGCCAGCAGGCCGGCCTGGACCGCGGCGTCCATGGCCGCGCCGGTCCGGGTGGTGCGCAGCGCGGGCACCGCGTGGGCGTGCCGCAGCTGCAGCAGCTGCACCGTCCACTCCACGTCGGACAGGCCGCCGGGTCCCAGCTTGACGTGCAGGGCGCGGTCGGCGCCGCGCGGGATCCGCTCGGCTTCTATCCGCGCCTTGATCCGGCGGATCTCGCGGACGGCCGCCGCGCTGACCCCGTCCAGCGGATACCGGAACTCGGCGATCATCCGGGTGAAGCGGTCGCCGAGGTCGTAGTCGCCTGCGACCGGCTCGGCGCGCAGCAGCGCCTGCGCCTCCCACGGCGCCGACCAGCGCCGGTAATAGGCACGGTAGGCGGCCAGCGTGCGGACGAGCGGGCCCTGGCGGCCCTCCGGGCGCAGGTCGGCGTCCACGACCAGGGCCGGGTCGGGCACCGGCAGCATGAGCAGCCTGCGCAGCTCGACCGCCACCGTGTGGGCCGCGTCCGAGGCTTCCTTCTCCGGCCGGCCGGGCAGCGGGTCGTGCACGAACAGCACGTCGGCGTCGCTGCCGTAGCCGCA
>JAICWX010000616.1 GCA_025934635.1 Streptosporangiaceae bacterium
CGAGTGGTCTTCGAGCGACAGGCCGGTCACCACCCCGGTCGTGCCGTTGAAGACGCCGGCCGCGCCCTTGTCGTAGTTGTTCCGCAGCTGGGTGACCTTGTCGCCGACCCGGAACACGCGCCCGCCGTACCGCCGTTCGGGCGCCCCCTCCCGGTACGGGGTCAGCGCCTCCTGGAGCAGCAGGTTCAGGCTGCCCGCGCCGGCCGGCCCGCGGTGCACCGGGCACAGCACCTGCACGTCCCGCCGCGCGTCGAGCCCGAACCTGGCCGGTATCCGGCGCGCCACGATGTCCGCCACCAGTTCCGCGGTCGCCTCGGTCTCGTCTGAGTTGAACCAGTAGAAGTCAGGAAATGACCTGACTTCCGCGCCGGATGGTGCGGGGGCGGGCGGGTACGGCGGCCGCCCGGCGTTGACCCGGTGCGCGTTGATCACGATCCCGGACTGCTGCGCCTGCCGGAAGATCTTGGTCAGCCTGACGACGGGTAGTGTCCGCGCCCGGATCAAGTCTCGCAGCACTTCGCCGGCGCCCACCGAGGGCAGCTGGTCCACGTCCCCGACCAGCAGCAGGTGCGCCCCCGGCGCGACCGCCTTGACCAGCTTGCTCGCCAGGATCACGTCGACCATCGACGTCTCGTCGATCACGACCAGGTCGGCGTCCAGCGGGTTGCCCGGGTCGAATTCCGGGTCACCGCCCGGCTGGAGCTTCAGCAGGCGGTGGATGGTCGCGGCTTCGTGGCCGGTCAGCTCGGCCAGCCGCTTGGCGGCGCGGCCGGTCGGGGCGGCGAGCACCACCTTCGCCTTCCGCGCCCGCGCCAGTTCCACCACCGAGCGCACCGTGAAGCTCTTCCCGCACCCGGGGCCGCCCGTCAGCACCGCGACCTTCGCGGTGAGGGCCAGCTTGACCGCATCGGCCTGCTCGGCGGCGAGGTCGGCGCCGGTCCGCGTCTTGAGCCAGCCGAGGGCCTTGTCCCACTCCACGGACTGGAAGGCTGGCAGCCGGTCATGGCCGGTGGCGAGGAGGCTGCGGAGGGCAGCGGCCAGGGATCGTTCAGCGTGGAAAAAGGGCGGGAGGTAGACGGCCCGCAGCGGCCCGGCGGCCGCGGCATCGGGGTCCGGCAGGGTTTCGATGACCGCGCCCTCTTCGGCCGCGAGGTCGGCGACGCGCGGGACGATCAGGTCGGCGGGGACCTCGAGGATCTTGGCGGCGTCGGTGACGAGCCTGGGCTCGGGGAGATAGCAGTGGCCGTCGTCGGCGGCCTCCGACAGCGTGTAGGCCAGGCCGGCCTTGATGCGCTCGGGGCTGTCCCGGGCGATGCCGACGGAAGCGGCGATCGTGTCGGCGGTCTTGAAGCCGATGCCCCACACGTCGGAGGCGAGCTTGTACGGCTGCTGCTGGACGGTCTGTTCCGATTCGTCGCCGTACTTCTTGTAGATCTTCACCGCGAGGGACGTGGAGACGCCGACGCCCTGCAAGAAGATCATGACCTGCTTGATCGCCTTCTGCTCGGCCCAGGCCTCGGTGATGCGCGTGCTGCGCTTCGGGCCGAGGCCGGGGACCTCGATGAGGCGGCCGGGCTCGTCGTCGATGATGTGCATGATGTCGACGCCGAAGTGGCTGACCATCCGTTCGGCCATGACGGGACCGATGCCTTTGATCAGGCCGGATCCGAGATACCGTCTGATGCCTTGCTCGGTCGCCGGGAGCACGGTGGTGTAGGAGTGAACGTCGAACTGGCGGCCGTACTTCATGTGCGAGGTCCAGCGGCCGCGTAGCCGCAGTGACTCGCCGATCTGCGCGCCGAGCAGCGGGCCGACCGCGGTGATCAGCTCCGTGCTGGCGCTGACCGGACCGCGGCCGGTACCCCGGTCCGGGGCAATGCGGGCGATCGTGTAACCGGTCTCCGGGTTGGCGAACGTAACCCGTTCGAGCACGCCGTCCAGGATCGCGACGTCCCGCTGCGGCACCTGCTGCTGCGGCGCCGCCGGCGTCTGCGGCTGGGGAGCGGATGGCGGCATAGCCCTATTTTGCCGGCATCCGCACGCGAATGCGTCGCCCGGCGCGAATGCGTGCACCGCGCGGATCAGGGCCACGTACACCCCGTGCGGGGCCGGGCAGACCGGGCCGCCGGGGCCGTGCGTATGAGCGGGCACGGCGGCAAACCGGGCAGATAAAATGACCCAGAGCGATGAAACTCCAGGTCAGTACAGGTGCGCCGCCAGGGACTCGAACCCCGAACCCGCAGATTAAGAGTCCGCTCCTGCATTCGATTTATCTCTTTCATTTGGTATCAGGCAATGCCGTGACGTGCCATTCTGTACAGGTCGCCGCGAGTCGGCGTGCCGGGAGATACCGGGCGCTGCCGGGGTGTACCGGAGCATCCGAGCAAACATGGAGCAAACATGCTCCGGTAATGGTCTAAACCAATCTCAGCGGGCGGGCTTGTCACGGGACGGTCGCTGTCGCCGGACGGCGGAAGACACTGGAACTGCCCGGGTAACCCAGGGTAATCAAAGGTTGTGGCTTCGGCCGGCCCTGTGGGGTTCCAGAACTCGGCCACCGGCCCTGACCCGGTCTTCTATGCGGCTCGCTCATGCTCATTGATGAGGCCGGCGAGGACGGACCTGCGCTTCATCCGCTTCCGGGACAGGTCTGCGACAGGGTGGTCAGGCCGTCCCACTCGGTGCGGGCAGGTCCAGTGGCGGGTGACCAGGCGGCGGTGCCAGCGCAGGACGGTTAGCAGCCATCGCCAGGCACCA
>JAICWX010000427.1 GCA_025934635.1 Streptosporangiaceae bacterium
CTGGCGCCCAGGCTGTTGTGCGCCCACGGCGGCCCCTTGGGCGGCACCGGCCGGTCCAGGTAGCTCATCCGGTACCGGCGCGGGCAGTCCAGCCAGGCCGACAGCCGGGTCGGCGTGCACGTGTAGAGCCGCCGCGGCATCGCCTCGAAGCCGAGCTGCTCCATCGGTGCTAGTCGCCGAGGCTGGACGGGGATGAGATCGCGGGACCGGCCGTGGCCCAGGAGTCGAACTTCTTCTCCGCCGCAGCGATCGTCGTCTCCGGCCCCTGGCCCGGCAGGACGCGGGTGTCCTCGGGCAGAGTGAGCAGGTTCTCCCCGATCGCGTTCAGCTGCCCGGCGAGGTCGGGGAAGTCGTCGTCGTCGGGCTCGGCCGGCCCTTCGGCCAGCATGACGTGGCCGGTGAACACCACACCGAGGTCCTCGCAGTACAGGCAGACCGAGCCCGGGGTGTGGCCGGGAGCGTGAATGACCTCGAGCTGGACATCGGCGACCTCGAAGACGCCGCCTTCCGCCATCTCGATGTCGGCCGGGTCGTCCGGGTGCGTCTCCCGCCACACGAACCGGTCCCGCGGGTGCAAGGCAACGGCCGCCTCATCCCGCTCGGCCACCTCGATCGCGGCGGTGACGTGGGCGGCGTGGCCGTGGGTGCAGATGACCGCGAGGACCTCGCGGTCGCCGACCGCGTCGAGTACGCCCGCCGCGTCGGTGCCCGGGTCGATGACGATGACCTCTTCGTCATCACCGATAAGCCAGGTGTTGATCTCGCTGCCCGGCGGCGAGAACTGATCGATACGCGTGGTCATCCGGCCGCTTCCTTCCCTCGTATGGCTGCCGCCGACCTTTCTTACCACAGTCACCCTAGGGCACGCTCAGGACTCGGGACGCCGCGAAAGTGCTATCGGCGGAACGGGGAGAAAAGAAACGACAATATGGCTACGCCAGCACCTTGGCTAACGGCATCGATGGAGCATTGATGCTGCTATTACGACATCGGTGGGCATCGATGTCGTTGCCGGGGGCGGGCGAGGACCGCGGCGGGTGGCAGGCGCGGACTGTGTTGCGGATGGGGCAGCTGTGGCGAGGAATCCAGGCCGCGGGTGGCTGGGGCGGGCCGGAGAGCCGGCGGGGCGCGGCGCACGGCGTGAACGTCACCCGGGGGCCCGAGAGCGGCTTGCGGTAACGCGGACACAGTGGCTGGGGTCCAGGCCGCCGGGCTGGAACGCCCTTACTTCTGGTAGAAGAGGCGGATGCCCTGGGTGAGGTGCGTGGCGGAGGTGCTGAAGACTGCGTCCAGGTAAGCGGCCAGGTCGTCGGCGAACTTGGCGCCGGGCGAGTGCTCGGCGGTGGCGCGCACGATACTCGAGCACTGGGTGTCGCGGGCCCCGGCGAGGGCCTGCAGCGGCTGGTCGCCGGGGCTGGTGACCGGGACGACGCTGCCGTCCGCCCGCGGGCAGTACACGGTGGCGCCGGCCGGGACGTTGCTGGAGTCGGCGGCGAAGACGCCGTTCAGGTAGCGGGACAGGCCGGGCGAGAACAGCTGGGCCGGCGAGTATTCGGCGGTGAGCTGGAGGACCTGGTGAACCGGGCCGCCCAGCGAATCGCCGGCGAGATCGTGCAGGCTCTTGGCGCCCTGGCAGATCCAGATGTCCAGGCCGTCGCGGACGGCGCGCGCCCGGGCCAGGATCTCCGGCCGCTGCGCCTTGCGGACCTGGCCGGGGCAGTCGGGATGACCGCCCCACGCGTTCCCGCCGTCCCCGTGGGTGATCAGGCCGCGGCCGTTCACCGTGTCGTCGGTGATGGCGTAGCCGAACCCGTCGCGCTCGGCCAGGGCGCTGTAGATCTGGGCGACGGCGGTGACCTGGACGTCGGTCATCGGCGTGCCGGGGTGCAGCTTGTCCTCGCACTCGCAGCTGTACCAGTTGGGGTTGCCGGCCACCTGCGCCCAGGCCACGTAGCCGTGGCCCACCGGCAGGTACTGGTGGGCGGTCCCGTCCGTACCGACGCTGAAGAACGCGGACACCTCACTGCCCGGATTCATGAAGGTGGAGAACGTGCCGGCCTCGAAGCCGTCCTCGGTGTGCTGCACCATGCCCCGGGCCCGGGCGGCGAACCCGGATTGGTACCGGTTCGGCGTCAGGTGGTGCGAGATGCTGATCGGTCCGGCGAGCCAGCCATCGGCGTCGAAGTGGCAGCGCAAGCTCATGATGGGGTTCCCCTTCGGGCCGGGCGGCCGATCGGGCGCCGGTGCGCATCGATGCGGAAAGGCCATCCCTGACGATAAGGAGACGGCCGGGCGGGCTCCAGATACCAGGGCATCATAAGCTTCGGCGGCGGTGGTTTCGGCACCGAGGCGGTAACCGGTCAGGGAGCCATGATCGTCGCTGCCGCCCGTCGCCACCAAGTCGAGGTCGCGGGCGAGGGCGAGGAGCCCCGCCCGTTTGGTCGCTGATTGGTCGGGGTGGTGGACCTCCAGGCCGGCCAGGCCTGCGGCGGCCAGCCCGGCCACCTGCTCGTCCGCTACGAACGTGTCCCGGCCGGCCCGCGGGTGGGCCAGCACGGTGACGCCGCCGGCCGCCCGGACCAGGCCGATCGCGCGGACCGGGTCGAGGGCGTAGCGGCCGACGTAGGCCCGGCCGCCGTCGGCGATCCAGTCGCGGGTGAAGGCCTCGCGCGGCGCGGCGATAGCGCCGCTGGCCGTCATCGCGCGGGCGATGTGCGGGCGCCCGACCACGGCCTGGCCGGCGATCTCCGCGACCTGATCCCAGCTGATGTCCACGCCCAGGCCTGCTAGCTGGTCCACCATGGCGCGGGCGCGGATCACCCGGTCATCGCGGATCCGGGCGAGTTCGGCGGCGAGTTCGGGCTGGTCCGGGTCGAAGAGGTAGGCCAGCATATGCAAGGAGCGTCCGTCCAGCCGGCAGGACAGCTCCATGCCGGGCAGGAGGGCCACGGAACCCTGAATCCCGGCCGCCGCGCGGGCCTCGGCGTGGCCGGCCACGGTGTCATGGTCGGTCAGGGCTACCACGTCGAGACCGGCCCGTGCGGCCCGGCGCATCACCTCGGCGGGCGGATCGGTGCCGTCCGAGGCGTTGCTGTGCACATGCAGGTCGGCCCGCATTCGCGCCGCCGGGCCGGTCAGGCGGGCAGCCGCGCCGACGCGGCCCCGAACGGCAGGTCCAGCTCCTGGCCGGGATCCCGCAGGTCACGCAGCGCTATCGGCTCGACCAGGAGGACGCCCGCGGTGTCCGGCCACAGCACGACCCACAGCCACAGGCCCTCCACCTCGCCGGCGAACACCGCCCGGTCCGGCGAGGCTACCTGCCAGAGCGGAAAATCATGATTACCGAACGAGGCAGCTGCTACCGCCGGGTCGCAGGCGAATCCGGCTCCTGGGTCGACGCTGTCCAGGCCCGCCAGCCCCGCGCCGAGGCCGACGCCGGGTTCCTCGGCCACCACGATCATGTCGGCCGGGCCGCCCACCGGGTTCGGGCCGGTCAGGGCCACCGCGCTGGCGTGCACCCCGGTGCGCTCGTCGCCCGCTCCGGCGAAGCCCGCGACCAGCCAGCCGGCCGGAAGCGGCCACGGCAGCCAGGCCGGGACGCCCGCCTGGTCCGGGCCGGCGGTGTCGAGATGGCTGGGCCCCAGCCGCAGGATACGGAGCATCCCGTCCAGGCCGTCGCGGGACGGGCTGAACGCGGGGAGCAGCGGATGGACCTCGCCGTGCCAGTCGCAGCGCCAGGCGCTGGACCACGCGGTGGGCTCGTGCAGGGGCCGGTTGCAGCGCGGGCAGGCGGCGGCCCGGGCGGCTGGCCCGTGCCGGCGGCTGTCCTGGCCCATGCCCGCTCCCCTCTGCTACGGAAAGTAACGACGGGTTCGGTCCTACCCGGATTGCCCGCGGAACATGCCCGGATAGGCAAACGCCGGCCCCCGGGAGGTCCCGGGGGCCGGCGTTCAGGAGGAACAATTACCGCAGCACGCCGAAGTTAGCGCCCCACAGCTCGTTGTCGAACACGGAGTTGTTGGAGTACTTCTGCAGGTTCCACGTGTTCAGCTGCGGACGCGGCGTGTCCGTCGGGAACGCGTTGCCCGGGTAGTGCAGCACGTACGGGTGCGAGAAGTTGGTGTCCGAGCCGTTGATGAGCGGCACGTAACCGCGCCCGATCGCGTCGCGCGAGTCGACGACCCAGACGCTCTTCGCGGACGCCCCGCACGGAACCAGCACGACCGGCGTGCCGTTGGCCGCGGTGCTCGCGGTGCCGACGCACAGGCCGCTGTTCACGCCGTTCGGCGAGTACTCGAACTCGTACGCCTGGTCGGCCGAGTAGTGCAGGTTCAGCGACGCCGACACCAGCCCGGCGGCGAAGAAGTCAGACACCGTGCCCTGGTTGGAGACGGTGAAGTCCTGGGCCTTGTCGGTGTTGCTGGTGCGGTAGAGGATGATCGGCGTGCCGGCCCTGGCCGTCTGACGCCAGACATCGAGCACGAAGTTCGGGTGGTGGTGCGTACCGAACTCCCGGCTGAAGATGTCGATGCAGCGGTGGCCGCACGGCGGCGTGGCCGCGCTGGCGCTCATCGCGCCGACTGTCGCCAGCCCGCCGGCCAGTGCCAGCGCGCCGGCACCCGCGAGAATCTTGCTCTTGATGGACATGTACCTGGTTCCTCCTCGGGACCTGCCGCGGTGCCCCGTGCACCACGGCTGAGCCGGCCTGACCAGGACAGGGGCGGCTGTTCTGGTCGCTCATTTAATAGACGCGCTATATGACGACTTGGTTGTCATGTTTCGTGTCTTGGTGTCCATCGAATATCCAGTATGACCCTTGTCACGCCATTTACCGGGACATTCCATGCAAAACAGCAGTGGCGCCGACCCCCGAGGGGACCGGCGCCACTGGTGTCGCTCAGGTTCTGAGCTTCAGGCTCTCCTAGCGGAGAACGCCGAAGTCAGCGCCCCAGAGCTGGTTGTCCTGCACGGAGCCGATCGGGCTGCCGAAGCCGTGCGAGAACCCGGTCAGGTTCTGCACGAGCAGCTGCGGACGCGGCCGGTCGGTCGGGAAGCCGTTCTTCGGGTAGGTCAGCACGAACGGGTGCGAGAAGTTCGTGTCCGAGCCGTTGATCAGCGGCACGTAGTCGCTGCGCAGCGTCTGCGGCGAGTCGTTCAGGTCCAGGATCCAGACGGTCTTGGACGAGACGCCACACGGCTGAAGGCTGACGCCCTCGTTCTGGGTCGCGGTGGCGGCAACGCCGACGCACAGGCCGCTGTCCACGCCGTAAGGCGCGTACTCCTGCTCGAACGCCGGGTCGTCGACACCGTTGGCGCAGGTGACGAACGGGCCCACCGTGCAGCCGTAGTGCAGCGCCACCGCGGACGAGACCAGGCCGGCCGCGAAGAAGTCCGACGTGCTGCCCTGGAAGGACGTGGTGAAGTCCTCCGCCGGGTCGCTGTTGCTGGTGCGGAACAGGATGACCGGCTGGCCAACCTTGGCACCCTGGCGCAGCACGTCCAGCACGTAGTTCGGAGTGCTGTGGTGACCGAACTCGCGGCTGAACAGGTCGATGCAGTCACGGCCGCACGACGGGGTGGCCGCGGAGGCCGAGATGGCCGCCACGGCGCTGACGCCGCCGACCAGGGCCAGCGTCGCCGCAGCGGCGATGGCCTTGCTCTTCATGGACATGGAATGTTCCTCCTTGGAACGGCAGCGTGCCCTGCGCACGACTGTCGAGCTGCCACCGCGCGAAGCCGACCAATGGAGGTCGCCCTGCGTACGCACAGTGACTAGACACGGAACGTTAATCGATCCTCACGTTCCGTGTCCACCTAGAAGGACGCATTGGAGGGGGTCAATGGTTGCCGGCGTTCCGTAATTCAACGGAATGTGACGTACGTACCCCGGACATGGCAGTGGCGCCGGCCCACTGGGCCGACGCCACTGCTTGGTGCTCGGTGCTTGTCGCTCAGGTTCTGAGCCTCAGGTTCTCCTAGCGGAGGACGCCGAAGTCAGCGCCCCAGAGCTGGGTGTCGTCAACGGAACCGACCTGGGTGCCACGGCCGTTGGTGAAGCCGGTCAGGTTCTTGACCTGGATCTGCGGACGCGGCTTGTCGGTCGGGAACCCGTTGGCCGGGTAGCTCATCACGAACGGGTGCGAGAAGTTCGTGTCCGAGCCGTTGATCAGCGGGACGTAACCGGCGCGCAGGGTGGCGGGCGAGTCGTTGGCGTCGATGATCCAGACCGTCTTGGCCGAGACGCCACACGGCTGGAGGGTAACGCCCTCACCCTGGGTCGCGGTGGCGGCAACGCC
>JAICWX010000473.1 GCA_025934635.1 Streptosporangiaceae bacterium
CTGGGTCGGCATCCAGCCGGGTGACGTGCACCTGAACCTGTCCTCGCCGGGCTGGGCCAAGCACGCCTGGAGCAACCTGTTCGCGCCGTGGAACGCGGGCGCGACCGTGCTGGTGCTGAACTACCCGCGGTTCTCGGCCGCCTCGCTGCTCGACGCGCTCGGTTCGTGCGGGGTGTCGACGTTCTGCGCGCCGCCGACGGTCTGGCGGATGCTGATCCAGGCCGACCTGGGGTCGGCGGACATCTCCGCGCTGCGCGAGTGCGTGGCGGCCGGCGAGCCGCTCAACCCGGAGGTCATCGAGCAGGTGCGCAAGGCCTGGGGGATCACGGTGCGGGACGGGTTCGGCCAGACCGAGACGACGGCGCAGGTCGGCAACACGCCCGGGCAGGCGGTCCGGGTCGGCTCGATGGGGCGGCCGCTGCCCGGGTACTCGGTGGTGCTGGTGGATCCGGTGTCCGGTTCTCCCGGCCGGGACGGGGAGATCTGCCTGGACCTGTCCGAGCGGCCGCTCGGGCTGATGACCGGGTACCTGGACGATTCCGCTTTGAACGACCGGGCGATGGCGGGCGGGTACTACCACACCGGCGACGTGGCGAGTTGTGATGATGACGGCTACATCACCTACGTCGGGCGGACCGACGACGTCTTCAAGGCCTCGGACTACCGGATCTCGCCGTTCGAGCTGGAATCGATCCTGATCGAGCACGAGGCGGTGGCCGAGGCGGCCGTGGTGCCGTCACCGGACCCGGTGCGGCTGGCCGTGCCGAAGGCGTACGTGCTGCTGGCGGCCGGGCGCTCGGCGTCGCCGGAGCTGGCCCGGGACATCATGGCGTTCTGCCGGGGGAAGGTGGCGCCGTACAAGCGGATCCGGCGGCTGGAGTTCGCTGACCTGCCGAAGACCATCTCCGGCAAGATCCGCCGGGTGGAGCTGCGCGACGCCGAGACCAGCCGCTCGTCCTCGCCCCGCGGCGTCACCGAGTTCTGGGAAGAGGATTTCAGCTGGTAACTCCGCCGGGTCGATGAGGTCGGCGCAGCGGGTGGCGGCGGCGAGCAGGGTCGGGTCGCCGCCGCGGGCATGGGCGTCCAGGACGGTGTCGGTCAGCTTGATCACGTGCTCGTCGCCGTGGTCGGTGGCGCGGGCCATCAGGTTCTCGGGGCTGACGGCGGGGGCGGGCGGGGCCGGCTGGGGTTCGGAGGGGGCGTAGGCGACGGTGATGGCGGCGCACGCGGCCCAGGTCGCGGCCAGGGTTGCCGGCCACAACGCCTCGGGCAGGGCGGGCAGCAGCTGGATCATCGCGTTCGGCGCGGTGGCGACGTGGACGAGCAGGACCGGGCTGCCGTAGCCGTGGGTGGCGTACTGCCGGGCCCCCGCTTCGACCAGGCTGGCCAGTGTTTCCGGCACCTCCGCGGACGTGGCCGGGGGGCGGAGCGTCGTCAGCGCCGGGGTCCAGGCGGGCAGGTCGGCCAGCCGGGCGAACCGGTCCCGCATCTCCCCGCTCTGCTCCGGCAGCCGGGGCAGTTCGGCCAGTGCCTCGGCGGCGTCGAGCGACCCGGCCGGGGCGGCGAGGCCGGGCACGAAGATCGCGCGGGCGGCCCAGTAGCCCATTGCGTGGGCGATCTCGTCGACTGCTTGCGGCGAGGTGTCGCCGGCCAGGACCGTGCGGACCGCGTGGCCGGCCCGGATCAGGCCGTGGGTCGCGCCGGAAGCGATAGCGGGCAGCAGGCGCGGCCACCAGGCGGCCATTACCCGCGGCCACGGTTCGGCGCGCACAGCCCGGCGGAAGAACGCGACCCAGTCGCCGACGCGGTTCAGCTGACCCATCGCCTGGCGCCAGTTGTCCTCGGTGATCGGGTCGTCCTCACCGGGCAGGTCCACCAGGCGCGCCACGTACCGGTCCAGCCAGGGGCCGACCTGCGCGCCGTAGCCGCGCCGGGTCAGTACCTCGACGGCCATCGGGCCGTGGTTGCTCAGGCCGTTGTCGCCGCCCCACTCCGGCCCCCACTGGTGCAGCCGGACGTACGCCTCGTCGAGCACATCACTGGTCATGAGATCCTCCCGTCAGCCG
Source organism: Streptosporangiaceae bacterium (assembly GCA_025934635.1). Next base: position 2,067 of record JAICWX010000473.1, read on the forward strand.
AGCCCCCGTGGTCCAGGAAATCACGAACCGGGGTCAGCTGGTGATGTCGGCGGAGGTGAAGCGGGCCCAGGCGAAGGAGCCGAACAGGACGGCGTAGGCGGCGAACGAGAGCAGGCCGTGGAGCAGGGTGGTGGTGTCGACCGGGGCCCGCAGCAGGGCGTCGAAGGAGAGCCACCAGTGCGTCGGCAGGTACGGGCCGATCGCGGCCAGCTGCGGCACGTTGTCGAGCACCTCGCTGGTCACGACCAGGATCATGACCGCGGCGATGGCCCCGATGGCATGCTCGGTCAGGGTCGAGATGGCCAGCCCGATGGCGCCGAGGGCGGCCATCGCGGCCGCCACGTACAAGGTCACGAACAGCAGCCGGAGCAGCCCGTCGGCCAGCGAGACCGTGGTCCCGGACAGCAGGGTCACCGGGCCGACCGGGAACAGCACCGTGCCGGCCAGCAGCGCCACCACCGAGACGATGAACGTGGCGCACAGCCCGAACGTCACGATCACGCCGAACTTGACCGCGAGCAGCCGGGTGCGCCCGGCCGGGACGGCCAGCAGGTAGCGCAGCGTGCCGTAGCCGGCCTCGCCGGCCACCGAGTCGCCCGCGACGACCGCGACCACGACCGGCAGCACCAGGATGAGCAGGGTGGACAGGGCGATGAAGGTGAGGAACACGCCGTTCCCGGCCAGCTGGTTGAAGAACGCCGGGCCGCCGCCGTCGCCGCCGCCCTGCGGGTGCGGGGCCGCCAGCCGCAGCGCGATGCCGATGATCAGGGGGAAGACGGCGGTGACGGCGAGCAGCAGGAGATTGCGCCGGCGCAGCAGGACGAGCCGGAGCTCGGAGTGGTAGAACCTAGCCGCTGACATCGAAGCCCTCCCCGGTCAGCCCCACGAACAGGTCCTCCAGGCTCGGCGACGTGACCGCGAAGCCGCGGACCCCGATCCCGGCCTGGACGAGCTCGGCGCAGATCTGCTCGGGCGAGGCGTCGCCGAGGACGGCGGAGGCCTCGCCGGTGCTGGAATGGCCCGTGGTGGAATCGCCGGTGCCGCCGCCCCCGTGGGCGACACCGGACGCGTCGGCCAGGCCCGTGCTGGTGAGCTCCACTCCGGTGAGGCCGAGCCCGGCCAGCACCTTGGCGGCTCCTTCGGGGTCGGCGGTCTGCACCGTGACCCGGGCGGCGCCGGTGCGGCGCAGCTCGGCCAGCGAGCCCTGGAAGACCAGCTGCCCGGTCCGCATCACGCCCACGTGGGTGCAGATCTGCTCCACCTCGGCCAGCAGGTGGGAGGAGACGAACACGGTGATGCCGTCCGCGGCGATCTGCCTGATCAGCGCGCGTACTTCCCGGGTGCCCTGGGGGTCGAGGCCGTTCGTCGGCTCGTCCAGGATGATCAGGTCCCGGGGCTGCAGCAGGCCGGCCGCGATGGCCAGCCGCTGCTTCATGCCCAGCGAGTAGTGCCGGTACCGCTTGCCCGCCGCGGCCAGCAGGCCCACCCGGTCCAGGGCCTGTTCGATCCGGGCCCTGGCGGTGGCCGGATCGGCGGCCCGGTCGGCCGCGTCATACCGGGCCAGGTTGGCGGTGCCGGTCAGGAACGGGTAGAAGGCCGGTCCCTCGACCAGCGAGCCGACCCGGTGCAGCACCCGGGTGGCGCCGTCCGGCATCGGCACGCCGAGCAGCGCCGCGGTCCCGCTGGTCGGGAAGGCCAGCCCGAGCAGCATCCGGATGGTGGTGGTCTTGCCGGAGCCGTTCGGCCCGAGGAAGCCGTAGACGGCGCCGGGCGGGACGGTGAGATCGATATGGTCGACGGCGAGCTGACCGCCGCGGAAGCGCTTGGTCAGCCCGCTGGTCGAGATCGCGGTCAATGGTTCCCTGCGGCCGGGTTGGCCGACGCCGCGGCGTAGAGGACGCTGGGCTGGACGGCGCCGACGTAGGCGCGGCCGGAGTCGGTGATCAGCACCGAAACCAGGCTGGTGCGCAGCAGCCGGCCGTTGCCCCAGGCGCCGTGCACCTGAGTGGCCGAGCCGAGCAGGGCGTTGAGCACGGCGGAGCTGTCGCCGGGTGAGTGGTCGCCGGACGCCGGCCCGGCTGGGGAGAGGCCGGCGGACGGCAGGCTGAGCACCGTCAGCCAGTCCTTGCCGATGGTGGCGTAGCCGGAGGTGTCAGGCGCCTGGCCGTGGTCGCCGCTGCCCAGGTTCACCTGGCTGACCGAGGAGCCGGGGGGCGGGGTGAAGGTGAGGTCGGCGGCGGCCGGGGTGACGAACTGGATGGCGGTGTAGCCGACCTGGAAGGCGGGGGTGCTGGCGCCGCGGGCGAAGACCTGCAGCCGGAGCGGCACGCCGTTGCGGGCGTCCACGTCGATCTGCACCTGGCCGACCAGCGACCGGTGGTCCTTGGGCGCGAGGACCAGCGCGTAGGCGGCCTGCCCGGCCACCGACACGTTGCTGGCCACGCTGACCGCGGTGGTCGGCCCGACCGCGGCCAGCACCTGCTGGGCCGCCTGCTGCGGCGTCACCGGCTGATCGGGCACGGTGTTTTCGGCCGGGGCGTGCGCGGGGAGGGTGTACTTGGTGACCTTGTTCAGGGTGCTCTGCCACAGCCAGGCGGTGCGGCCGTCCCTGATCACGTCGCTCTCGCTCAGCGACTGCGGCACGGCCAGCCGGAAGTGCCGCGGGCTCGCGTACCACACCCGGATCGTGTGCGACCCGGTGAGCAGCGAGGACAGCGACGCGGGGCTGCCCGTCGCGGGGAGCGCGGGCAGCCCGAACGACGCGGTCTCCACCACCGTGCCGGTCAGCGGCGGCGTGGTGGCGTTGGCGACCTGGGCGAGCAGCTGGGCGGGCGTGCGCGCGGGCAGGCCGGGAGCGGCCTGGGCCGTGGTGATGAGCGACCCGGCCAGGATCCCGCCGGTGACGACCAGCGCGCCGGCCGGAACCGCCCACCTGGCCCGTCGCGATGACAGCCTCGGTACCTGAACCATGCCTCCTACAGTGCATCGCCGCGACTGTGAGCACCCTGAGAGGCCGGCAACGGCATCCGGACATGTGCGTCACACTGGGACGGTGCGGGTGCTAGTGGTGGAAGACGAGCGGCGGCTGGCCTCGGCCGTGCGCCGCGGCCTGACCGCCGAGGGCTTCGTCGTCGACGTCGCCCACGACGGCGTGGACGGCCTGCACCAGGCGCGCGAGGGCGGCTACGACGCCGTGGTGCTCGACCTGATGCTGCCGGGCCTGTCCGGCTACCAGGTGTGCGAGCGGCTCCGGGCCGAGCGCAACTGGGTGCCGGTGCTGATCCTGTCGGCCAAGGACGGCGAGTACGACCAGGCCGACGGGCTCGACCTCGGCGCCGACGACTACATGACCAAGCCGTTCTCCTACGTGGTGCTGGCCGCCCGGCTGCGC
>JAICWX010000654.1 GCA_025934635.1 Streptosporangiaceae bacterium
ACTCATATGAAGCGGCCTGTCAAGCTTTTGCTGCTGCTGTGCCTGGTTTGTGCCGTGATCTGACGTTTTCCTGGGCTGGCCTGACCGGTGCGGGGCGTGCCGGGCTGGCCCCATGGCCTTGATCGCTGCCAGATCACGCGGGCGGGTCCCCGGGGGTCCAGGGGCGCGCAGCGCTCGCGCAGCGACGCCGAAGGCGCCCTTGACGCCGGGCGGCCCGCCCGCCGGGACAATCGGCGGGGAAGGGCATGGGGTTCCCGGGGTGGCCGGGTCCGGGGGCGCGCGGGGCGGGTGGGGGTGGCCTGCCGGGGCGGCATCGTGGCCGTGGCCACTGCCACTCTCATATACGCGTGTCGGGATCGCAGATCGGTTATTCGCAGGATGGTGCCCCTGACTAATTCCGAGGGTCGCGGATGCGTTCATAGTGCGCGCGGGGATCGTTCCTGCGGCGGCGAGCGTCCCGGCAGGCCACCGGCTCGGGAAGGTCATCAGCTGGTCATCTCGGCCCAGGTGAAGCCGGCCAGCTCGCGGGCCATCGCGGTGACCGCCACGCCGGCGGGCTTGCCGCGGGCGGTCATCGCCTTGTAGCGGGCGTGCAGCCGGCGCTGCGCCCGCCAGGAGCGGGCCAGGGTCTGCGGGTCCGCGTCGCGCTGGCGGCGGCGCAGGGTGACGCCGATGGCGGGCCGGAACCGGTAGGACCAGGCCGCCTCGATCAGCGCGGTGCGGGCCGGCTCGGACCCGGCCTTGGTGATCGAGCCGCGGCGGGTGCGCTCGCCGCTGGAGTACTCGGCGGGCACCAGCCCGGTGAAGCACATGAACGCCCGGGCCGAGGGGAACCGCCGCCAGTCCACGACCTCGGCGGCCAGGACCAGGCCGGTCAGCTCGGCGATGCCGCGATAGCAGCCCGGCCTGGCGGCCGCGGCCGCCAGCGGCTCCCGGCCGGCCCACGGCGCCAGCTCAGCCTCGACCGCGTCCAGCTCGGCCTGCCGGGTGTCCAGCGCGGCGCGGTAATGCGCCAGTGCCGCGGAAAGCGCCGGCTCGCTGAACCGCTGGGCGGCGATCCACTGCTCGTGGGCCTGGGTCCAGTACGACCCGGACCGCCAGACCCGGCCGTGGCGCAGCAGCATCGCGGTGATCCGCTGCTGGGCGCGCTCGCGGTCGGCCAGCAGCGCCGCCCCGGGCCCGGACCAGGTCCCGGACCGCCTCCTCCGCCTCGGTCGGCACCCGGATCGCGGTGAGCTCGCCGGCCCGGTGCAACCGGGCGAGCCGGCTGGCATCCCGCCGGTCGGTCCTGACCCGGTCCCCGGCCCGGCGCGGGATCAGCGACGGCGCCACCACATCGCAGGCGACCCCCATCGAGGCCAGCAGCCGGTGCAGCTCAAAGCCGCACGGGCCCGCCTCGTAACACGCCCGCAGCGCGGCCCGGTCAGGGAACCGCCCGGCCAGGTGCCGCACCGAGCCTTCCTCGTTCCACATCCGGTCGATCACCGGGACTTCCTCTCCCGGCATGAGGATCGCGACCACGATCGTGTTCTTGGAGGTGTCCATCCCCAGACGGATCGCCCCCGCCGGTGATGTCAGACTGGACATGGCGGCCGGCTCCCTCCCCGCCCTTGTGGCGTCGGTGCTGGGTGATTGCACCTTCCAGACTCCGGCGACCCACGACATCAGCCAAGAGGCCTACGAGCGGTCACCGGGGGCCGGCCGCTTCATAGTGACTA
>JAICWX010000019.1 GCA_025934635.1 Streptosporangiaceae bacterium
CTGGCCGGCCAGCGCCTCGTCCAGGCGCACGATCGTGCCGTCGACCCGGGCCCGCGAGTACCCCTTGGTCTGCAGCTCCTTCAGCAGCTCGCCGTACTCGCCCTTGCGGCCGCGCACCACCGGGGCGAGTACCTGGAACCTGGTGCCGTCCTCCAGCTCGAGCACCCGGTCCACGATCTGCTGCGGGGTCTGCCTGGCGATCGGGCGGCCGCAGATCGGGCAGTGCGGCTTGCCGATCCTGGCGTACAGCAGCCGCAGGTAGTCGTACACCTCGGTGATCGTGCCGACGGTCGAACGCGGGTTCCTGCTGGCCGACTTCTGGTCGATCGAGACCGCGGGCGACAGCCCGTCGATGAAGTCGACGTCGGGCTTGTCCATCTGGCCGAGGAACTGGCGCGCGTAGGCGGACAGCGATTCGACGTACCGGCGCTGGCCCTCGGCGAAGATGGTGTCGAACGCCAGGCTGGACTTGCCCGAGCCGGACAGCCCGGTGAACACGATCATGGCGTCGCGCGGCAGGTCGAGCGAGACATCCTTCAGGTTGTGCTCGCGGGCGCCGCGAACGACTAGCCGGTCAGCCACTGCGCCTCTGCTCTCTTAGGGCTCGTAAAGTGCACGGACGGTCGCTTGGCGATGGTAGCCGGGGGGTCTGACATTCTTGAGACTCCGCATCCGGCGGAGCGCAAGCGCCGCACACTGTATGAGCGCTCGGCCAGCCGCCGTTATGCCCGCCCCCGCTGCCTTCTACGATAGCGAAGCGCGGCCGGATGCGCCCGCGGGTCGCCGCTTTTTTCGAGTGCCGGGCTAGAAGTCGGCCGCAGTCCCCGCCCCGAGGCGGCTGGCCTTCTCGTACAGGTAGCTGGCGGCGGCCAGGTCCTCGGCGGCCAGGCCGAGTGATTCGAACACGGTGATCTCGCCGTCGTCCGCGCGTCCGGGGGCGGTGCCGGTGAGCAGCTCGCCGAGCTCGGCCCGGACCGGGTTGGCCACGCCTTCGCGCTGCGCGATCAGGAAGTCTCCCGCCTCGTTCCTGACCGACTCGCGGCTGTCGGCGAAGACGGCCGCCTCGGCCATGATGGCGGTGTCGAGCTCCCGGGCGGTAGGCACGCACGCGCCGACCGCGTTGACGTGGGTGCCCGGGGCCAGCCAGGCCCGCCGCAGCACCGGTTCGGCCGCGCTGGTGGCGGTCACCACGATCCCCGCCCCGGCGACCGCGGCGGCCACGTCGTCATACGCGGTCACCGGCACGTCCAGCTGCCCGGCCAGCTCCGCGGCCGCCGCGCGCGCCCGGGCCAGGTCGCGCCCGGCCAGCCGGATCCCGGTCAGCTCCCTGGTCGCCGCGAGGGCGCGCGCGTGCGCCCGGCCCTGCACGCCGGTCCCGATGATGGCCACCTCGGCCGCGCCGGGCCGGGCCAGCAGGTCGGTCGCCACCGCGGAGGTGGCCGCCGTCCTGATCTCGGTGACGGCCGACGCGTTGACCAGCGCCCGCGGCTCCCCCGTCCGCGCGTCGAACAGCAGCACCCCGCCCTGGTGCGCGTCCTTGCCGATGGCCGGGTTGCCCGGCGTGATGACCAGCGCCTTGAGCCCGTACCCGGCGTGCGGCGAGTAGGCCGGCATCAGGCCCATGAAGCCGGCCGCATCCTGCAGCGGCACCATCGTCCGCAGCGGCTGCTGGATCTGGCCGCGGGCCCGCTGCGCCAGGGCCTCGCGCATGACCTCGGCGCACTCGCGGTAGGTCAGCAGCTCGTGCACGTGATGGCCGGCCAGGACGAGCAGTTTCACGAGAACCTCCAGCCCAGGCGGCGTACACCCAGGTGCGCAAAGGCGGTGGCGCCGACGGGGAAGCCTGCCTCGTTCGGTATAAGGTTTTGTGGTGACCTATACCGGAGAAGTCGTTGTCGGCGGTCCGTCCGACACCCGTGAGATCGACGGCCTGATCGTCACCAAGATAGCCGTGGGTCCCATGAACAACAACGCGTACCTGCTGCGCGACGCCAGCACCGGGCAGGGGCTGCTGATCGACGCGGCCAACGAGCCCGGCCGCCTGATCGAGATGATCGGCGACGTGCCGGTGGGCACGATCGTGACGACGCACCAGCACTACGACCACTGGCAGGCGCTGCCCGAGCTGGCCAAGCACACCGGGGCCGTGCTGGTCGCGCACCCGGCCGACGCCGGCGAGCTGCCGGTCGAGGTCGGGCACCGGGCCGAGCACGGCGAGGTGCTGACCTTCGGCGACGCCGCGGTGTCGCTGGTCCACCTGCGCGGGCACACGCCGGGCAGCCTGGCGGTGCTGTACGACGCGGGCGGGCGCCTGGCCGCCTCGCCGCACGTGTTCACCGGGGACTCGCTGTTCCCGGGCGGGGTCGGCAAGACGAGCTCGCCGGAGAACTTCACCTCTCTGCTCAACGACGTGACCGAGCGCCTGTTCGGCCCGCTGCCCGACGCGACCTCGGTCTACCCGGGCCACGGCCACGACACCACGCTGGGAGCCGAGCGCCCGCACCTCGGTGAGTGGCGCGAACGCGGCTGGTGACCTCCGTCTCACCGGCCGGCGACGTGGTCGGCCGCCCGCTGGCCGCGGACGGCGACCTGGTCCGCGCGTACACCGAGCGCACCCCCGGCTCGGCCGCGTCGTTCGCGGCGGCCCGGCGGGTGCTGCCCGGCGGCGAGACCCGGGCGGTCACCAGCTACCCGCCGTACCCGGTCATCATCACCGAGGGACACGGCGCCCGGCTCACCGACGCGGACGGCCACGTCTACCTGGACCTGGTCAACAACTACACCGCGATGGTGCACGGCAGCGCCTTCGGGCCCGCCGTCGAGGCGGTCGCGGACCTGCTGCCGCAGGGCTACGCGTTCGCCAGCCCGCACCCGTACCAGGTGGCGCTGGCCGAGCTGATCACGGCGCGGCTGCCGTCGGTGGAGCGGGTGCGGTTCACCAACTCGGGGACCGAGGCGGCGCTGCTGGCCGCCCGGATCGTCGCGCGGGCGACCGGGCGCCGGCGGCTGCTCGTGTTCGCCGGGGCGTATCACGGCAGCGCGACGCTGTTCCTGCCCGGTTCCCCGGACGTGGCCCGGGTGCCGTGGAACGACCTGGCGGCGGTGACGGCGCTGCTCTCGGAGCCTGGCCACGACATCGCGGCCGTGTTCGCCGAGCCGTTCCTCGGCGCGGGCGGGGTACGCCCGGCCGAGCCGGGATTCCTGGCCGCGGTGGCTGGCGTGGCTGCCGAGCACGGCGTGCTCTTCGTGCTGGACGAGGTGCAGGGCCTGCGCAACGGCCCCGGCGGCGAGCAGGGCAGGCTCGGGCTCGCCCCGGACCTGACGCTGCTCGGCAAGATCATCGGCGGCGGCTTCCCGATCGGCGCGGTCGGCGGGCGGGCGGACCTGCTCGAGCTCACCGTCGCGGCCCTGACGCCGGGCTACGTCACGCACGCGGGGACCTTCAACGGCCACCTGGCCGCGGCCGCGGCCGGGACCATGACGCTGCGGTACCTGGACGGGGCGGCGATCGCCGGGCTGAACTCGGCGGCGGCGGGCCTGGCCGCCCGGATCGACGCGGGCGCGTCGGCGGCGGGGGTGGCGGCCGAGGTCACCCGGGCCGGGTCGATCATGAACGTGCATCTCCGGGACCCGGGACAGCTGGCCGACCTGCACCTGGCCCTGCTGCTCAACGGCGTGTACACCACGCCCCGGGGCATGATCAACCTGTCCACCGCGCTCAGCCCCGGTGACCTGGACGACATCGCCGCCGCTTACGCCACCGCGTTTACCAAGATCCGCTCCGCCTAGCAGGCGCTCCGGGCCCGGCGACTCGGTGGCCTCGCGCCGCGGCGAAAGCAATGTGGTTCATGATCATGAAGACTTCACTACGTTTCTTGATATAAAACCCTTCGCGATCATGAAGGAATGTTGATGATGGCAGGGGGGAGGGGCCGCTGGGCGAGTGAGGTCGTGAATTCGGCAGCGGCGCAGGGGCGTTTCATGATCGTGGTCGGGAATGGCCACCCAGAAGCCAGAACTGGCCATGGTCATGAAAGCGATGCGAGAGCCTGGATGAGTGCGGTGAGGCGGCCGGGCGCACGTGGCGTCAGGGGCGAACGTGACGCTCAGGGGGTGCGTTTAGGGCGGGCGGGGCGCGGGGGCATGGGCTCGGCGGGGTCGCTCGCGCGGGTGACGCCGGCCTTGAGGCGGCCGAGGACCATGGCCCAGGCGCCCTCCATGAACGCGGCCTGGGCCGGCGTCTCGACGAGCTGGTGCACCTCGACACGGGATCCGGGGCCGTCCGGCTGGATGCGGAGGTAGGCGGTCAGCTCGCCGCCGGGGACCGGGACGTTGTCGTCCTCGAAGTCCCAGCGCATCACGATGAGCTCCGGCGGGCAGATGAGCTCGTAGCGGCCGCGGATGCTCGTCCCCCACTCCATCGTGCACGCGAAGCGGCCGTCTTCGAGGGTGACGGGCACGCCGAGCCAGCGCGCGTAGACCGCGGCGTCGGTGAAGGCGGTGAAGGTCAGCTCCGGGCTCGTCGCCACGTCGGTGCTGGCGATCACGGATGGCCGGGTGCGAACGCGGGAGGCGGCCCGTTCGGGGGCGTTGTCGGCGTTGGTCCACCGGTCCGCGCTGCCGAGCGCCTCGCTGCCGAGGGCGGCGCGCAGCCCGTCGAGCGCATCGCGGCGGGCCCGGTAACGGCGGGAGGTGCCGACCGCGGTGCTCTCGGCCAGGCCCGCCTCGCGCAGGACCGCCAGGTGCTGGGAGATCGTCGGCTTGGTGACCGGGAACGCGGCGGCGATCTCCCCCGCGGAAAGCTCCCGGTCCCAGATCAGGCCCAGGATCTCGCGCCGCACGGGCGAGGTCAGCGCCGCCAGCACCTTCTGGATGTCCCGCCCGTCACCTGCTGCCGTCACGTGCCTTGCCTGCCGCACCCGGGAAACTATACGCTTGCGCCTTGTTCGGCCATTAACTAATTTAGTACTTACCTAACAATGCAGGCAGATGCGAAAATATGGCTGCCCTGGGGAGGAACCATGGATATCTGGCCGGTGGTGCACGCCGAGCGCAAGGCCCTCGCGACCGACCTGAGGGGGCTGGACGACGGGGACTGGGCCCGGCCCTCGCTGTGCGGCAGCTGGACGGTCCGCGACGTGCTGGCCCACCTGACGTCGGGCGCCACGCTGAGCCCGCCCGCGTTCTTCGGCCAGCTGATCAGCTCCGGGTTCAGCTTCGACAAGGTCCAGGAGAAGGGCGTCGCGGCGCAGCGGGGGGCCTCCGCGGCCGACACCCTGGCCAGGTTCGAGTCGGTGCTGACCTCGGTGAAGCACCCGCCGGGCCCGACGGCGACGTGGCTCGGCGAGACGATCGTGCACAGCGAGGACATCCGCCGGGCGGTGGGCATCCAGCACGTGTACCCGGCCGGGGCGGTGGCCGCCGTCGCCGACTTCTACAAGGGCTCCAACCTGCTCATCGGCTCGAAGAGCCGGATTGCCGGGCTCACCTTGCGCGCCACCGATGCCGGCTGGAGCCACGGCACCGGCCCGGAGGTCTCCGGTCCCCTCTTGTCGCTGGTCCTGGCCATGACCGGCCGCAAGGCAGCCGATGACGACCTGGCCGGCGACGGCGTGGCCACGCTGCGGTCCCGTCCCTGACGTCAGCGGACGGTCAGGACGGTCTTGCCGGGCGGGCGCGGGCGGGCGCCGCTCTCGAAGGCGAGGCGGCCGTCCCGGAGCGGGAAGGCCTGGCTCAGCACGGTACGCAGGCGGCCCTCGTCCACCAGCTTCGCGAGCTGGGCCAGTTCGCCCGGGTCAGGCGTGACCACGAAGAACATGGCGTGCGCGCCGAATCCCTTCGCGTTCCTGCGATGGCGGGGCACCGAGCGTGACCAGCGTCCCCCGGCGCGCAGGAGGCGGTAGGAGGCGTCCAGGACCGTCAGCTCGGCGAACGTGATGCCCGCGGCGTGCACGGCGACCAGCGCCTCGCCCGGCCCCGGCACGGGGGCCGGGGCCTGTTCGCAGACGAGCTGCTCGGGTCCGCCCCAGGCGTGGGCCCGCAGCGCCACCATGGTGTCCGCCGCGGGCCCGGCCGCCGGTGTCACAGCCCCTGCTTGGCCAGCCACGCCAGGCATACGTCAGCGACCTCGCGCCAGCCGCTGTCGATGGTCAGGGAGTGGCCGCGGTCCGAGAACTCCTCGAGCTCGGTGACGGCGGAGGAGTGCCGGTACTGCTTCACGGTGGCCTTGGTGATCGCCTCGGGCACGGTGTGGTCGCGGCCCCCCATGATGAGCAGCAGCGGCCCGCGTCCTTCGTTGTCCGTGTTGACCTTGGCCGGGGAGTGCAGCGAGAAGTTCGCCGCCGCCGCCTCGAACAGGGGCTTGCCCGGCGCCGGGATCGCCCACCGCTCGTACAGCGCGTTGGACTCCTCCTCGCTGACCGCGTTGCCGAAGCTGTAGCGGAACTGCTCGGCGGTGAGGGAGACCGCCTTGTGCTTGTTAGCAGGGTTCTTGAACACCGGCAGGGTCGAGTGCAGCGCCGACAGGGGCAGCGGGAGCACGCCCTTGATCTGCGCGGCGTCGATGCCGATGGCGGCCGCCCCGTAGTCCAGGCCGAGCAGCTTCTCGGAGATCATGCCCCCGAACGAGTGGCCGATCAGGATCGGCCGGGCCGGCAGCGTGTCGATGATGGCCTGGTAGTGGCGGGTGACGTCGTCGATGCCGTGGTCGGCGATGCTGTCGGGGTTCGCCCGGGCGGCTTCGACCGTGTCGGGATCGCCGGGCCAGCCCGGCGCGATCGGTTCGTACCCGGCTTCGGTGAACAGCTCGGCCCATGACGCCCATGAGGTGGCGTGCAGCCACAGGCCGTGGATGAAGACGACGGGAGTCCTGGTCATGGCGGTGTCCTCCAGCTGGCGCGCGGTTCGGTGTCCTGGATCCATGCTCGCCGCCCGGTACGGGCTGGCGCTTGAGTCACCTGACTGAGCCGGCGGCCCGGGCGTCAGGATCCGCCGGTGATGCCGCGGGCGTCGAAGACCACCCTGATCCGGGTGATCTTGCCGTCTTCGACGTGCATCCAGTTGGCCACCGGGACCGTCTCGGCGACGCTGGTGGACAGGTCGAACCAGGTCAGCACGTCGGCCCCGTCGAGGAACACCTTGCGCACGTCGAGGCCGGTCATGATCTGGGCCATGCCCTGCAGGCCCTTCAGGCAGTCGTCGCCGCCCCGCACCCGGGCCAGCGGCCCGGCGAAGTCCACGTCATCGGCCAGCACCGAGCGCAGCCGGGTGAAATCCCGCGCCTTCCAGGCATCGAAGTAGGTGGCGGCTATGTTCTTCGCGGCGTCCGTCATGACGCTCCCTTCCGGTCGTCTCGCTTCCCTTCCAGCCTGCCGCGTCGTGATCTAGAAGTCCAAGAGATAGTTTTTATGAGACCCGGAAGAGTTCGTTATAGTTCCAGCTCAAATTGGCGACGGTAGCGGACCTCGAGGATGCCGCCGAGCCCGGTGAGCACGTTGGTGGCACCGTCCGGCGCGAATCCGGCCCGCTCGTAGAAGCGGCGGGCGCGCTGGTTGTCCCGCAGCACCCACAGCGTGATGGCCTGGTAGCCGGCGGCCCCGGTCCGGGCCAGCACCCGCTCCATGAGCGCCCGCCCGGTTCCGGTCGACCACGAGGAAGGGCGGACGTAGAGCGCGTAGAGCTCGGCGACGCGGCCGCTCGCGCCGTCCGCGGTCAGCGGGTGCGGCCACGGCGCGTTCAGCACGTCCGTCTCCGGTCCGTAGGCCGCGTAGCCGACCATCTCGCTGGTGCCGGGCCCGGCGGCATCGGGATCGGGGCCGGTGGCGACGAGCATGCGCTGCCGGGGCCGGGTCCGGAACGACTGCCGGACCCGGGCACCGTCATCGGGAACGGTGACGCGGTCGATGACCTCCGCCGCGATGATGTCCGCGTAGGCGGCGAACCAGGTCTCCCGCTGGACCGCCGCGATCTGCGCGGCATCCGCGGCCGAGCCAGCCCGGATTCTCACCATCCGGACACGCTAGCGAATCTGCAGCGCGAGGAAGAAATCCACCTGGTCATTCAGCCGGGACAGGTCCCGCCCGGTCAGCTCCTCGATCCGCCTGATCCGGTACCGCACCGTGTTGACGTGCACGTACATCTGCGCTGCGCACGCGTTCCAGGACCCCGAGCAGGCCAGGAACTCCCGCAGCGTCGGCAGCAGCTCGGCCCGGTGCCGGTCGTCGTAGGCCAGCAGCGGGCCGAGCAGGCGCTCCCGGAAGGAGCGGAGCACGCTGGACGGCACGGTGGCCAGCAGGAGCTCGTGCGAGGAGATCTCGTCGCTGGTCACCACGGCGACGGCCGCGGGGCCGCGGAGCGCGGCCAGCCGGCGCGCGCTGCCAGCCTCCTGCAGCGCGCCGCCCAGCGCGGCCACGCCGTCGGCGAGGGCGCTGACGCCCGCGGTGACCCTGATCCGGGAGCGGTCGGATGAAACGACCGGATCCGCGGCCCGGATCCCGGCCGCGAGCAGGTGCGCGGGATCTTCAGGGGCGATGCCCTCAGGGGCGCTGCCTTCAGGGGCGCTGCCTTCAGGAGCGGGGACCAGCAGGATGATCTCCTCCCCCAGCGGTGCGGCCACGGCGCCGTCCGCGAGCGCCAGCACCAGCTCCGCGGCCAGGTCACCGCGCCACCGGCCGGCATGCGGGCCGGTCACCCGGTCCGCCTCGGCCGCCAGGGCGATCACCACGTAGCGGCCGTCCGGCGCCAGGCCGGCCGCGCGCATCAGCGAGGCGATCTCGGCCGGGGCTGCGTTCTCGCCGCCGGAGCCGAGCATCCCGATGATCGCCTCGGCCAGCTTCTGGTCACCGGTCCGGGCGGCATCGAGCCGGGCCCGCTCGAGTGCCACGTCCGCAGCCAGCTCGGTCACGGACTCCCGCAGCTCGTGCGGCCAGTCCTGCTCGCGGCCCGCACAGGCCAGGAACCAGCTGGTGATCCTCGGCTCGCCGCCCACCCCGAACAGCGAGTACCGGCCCCCGGCCGCCCCCGGCGCGTCTACTTCGGCGACAGCGGGCAGCCGGCCGGCTTCGAGGTACTCGCACGCCAGCCTGAGCGCCAGCGGCCCGGGCAGGGACGGGCTGGTCCCGCCCACGACGCGGCCGAGCCCGGTCAGCAGCCAGCATTCGGCGCCGAGCTCACGGCGGATAAGCCGGAACATCGCGTCCAGGCCTGCCCCTTCGGCCACGGCGGACAGCAGCAGCCGGCGGCGCCCGAGGACCCGGGTCATCGCGGTGGCCCGGTCCCCGTTCAGCTGCTGTCCCACCTCCTCGGTGACGGCGGCGAACGAGGTCTCGGCCGGCACCGCGATCAGCGGGATACCGTGCCGGGCGCACGCCCGGATCAGCTCGGCCGGCACCTGGCCCAGGGCTTCGCCCGCGCCGAGCGCCGCGACCCCGGCGCGGTCCAGGGCCGCGGCGAAGCGGTCGGCGTCGCCGGGCTCGCGGCACCACATGAGCCCGGTCAGCACCAGGGCGCCCGGCGTCAGGTAGCGGCTGGGGTCGGGCAGGTCGGTGGTGTACACGTTCCGGATCGTCCGGTCCAGGCCGGCCACGTCGGTCAGCAGCCTGAGCCCGAGGCCAGCCGCGTCGAACAGGTCCTTGACCCGCACGGAATCACCTCCCGCGGTGAAGCGTTCCCGCGCACCTAACCGGCTCTTGTTTAGCGAAAGCTACAAATCAGCCTGAGTCAGGTTACCGGCGATCCGGCCGCAGCCGGCTACCCGGCGGCCGGCCGGGCCTGGTTGGATGTCCGTATGGCGAATCCGGGCCCGGCCCTCGGCTCCTTCAACGCCGCCCCGGCACCGGACGCCGAGCGCGACGTCTACGCCTGCTGCGCCTCCACGAGGTTCGCGCAGGCCGTCGCGGCCGGCCGCCCGTACCCGGACCCGGCCGCGCTGATGGCCGCGGTGGACGTCGCCTTCACCACGTTGAGCTGGGACGATATCGTCGAGAGCATGAACGGGCATCCGCGCATCGGTGACCGTACCGGCCCCGGCACGGTGTCGGCGGCGGAGCAGTCCGGCGCCGCGGCCGCCACCGACGAGGTCAAGCAAGGGCTGGCTGACGGCAACCGGGCCTACGAGCAGCGCTTCGGCCATATCTTCCTGATCTGCGCCACCGGCCTGTCCGGTCAGGAGATGCTGACCAGGCTGCGGGCCAGGCTGGAGAACGACCCGGAGGCCGAACGGGCCGAGGTGCGCGCCGAACTGCTGAAAATCACCCGCCTCCGCCTGACGAAGCAGCTGGGCCTATGACGCTGTCCACGCACGTTCTCGACGCGACGACCGGGCGCCCCGCGGCGGGCGTGCGGATCCGGCTGGAACGCGGCGACGGCGGCGGCTGGGGCCCGGCCGGCCAGGGCCAGACCGACGGCGACGGGCGGCTGCGGCTGGCCGGCGACGGGGGCAGCGCGGACTTCGAGCCCGGCGTCTACCGCATCACGTTCGCCACCGGGGCGTACTTCGGCGCCCGCGGCGTCGCGTCGTTCTACCCGGAGGTGACCATCACCTTCGAGATCACCGGCCGGGACGAGCATTATCACGTACCGCTGCTGCTCAGTCCCTACGCGTATTCGACCTACCGGGGCAGCTGACCGGCCGGCCTGAGAGACTGGTCCCCGTGCGCACACAGGGACTGCGGTTCGCCGTCAACTGCTCGATCTTGTTCACCGAGCTGCCGCTGCTGAGCCGGCCCGCGGCGGCGCGGGCCGCCGGGTTCGGCGCGGTGGAGTTCTGGTGGCCGTTCGCCGACCCGGTTCCCGCGGACCGCGAGGTCGACGCCTTCACCGGGGCGCTCGCCGACGCCGGGGTGGGCCTGGCCCTGCTGAACTTCGCCGGCGGCGACATGGCGGCGGGCGATCGCGGGCTGCTGTCGCTGCCGGAGGGCTCGGCCGCGTTCCGCGACAACATCGACGTCTGCGCCGGCATCGCCGCCCGGGCCGGCTGCACCATCCTCAACGCGCTGTACGGGAACCGGGCCGGCGGCCTGTCCGCCGCGCAGCAGGACGAGCTGGCCGCGGAGAACCTCGTGCTGGCCGCGCGGGCCGCCGCCGCGGCGGGGGCCACCGTGGTGGTCGAGGCGCTGAACTCCCATGACAGCCCCCGCGCGGCCCTGGTCTCCAGCCAGCGGGCGCTCGAGGTGATCAACCGGGTGCGGGCGCAGGCCGGGGTGGCCAACCTGGCCTTCCTGGCCGACCTGTACCACCTGGGCAAGATGGGCGAGGACCTGCCGGACGTACTGGCCCGCCACGCGGGCGACATCGCGCACATCCAGGTCGCCGACGTGCCGGACCGCGGCGCGCCCGGTACCGGCAAGCTGGACTACGAGGCGCTGTTCGCGCAGCTCGCCGCGCAGGATTACGCCGGCTGGATCGGCTGCGAGTACAAGCCGTCCGATCCGGCGGACAGCTCGACAAGCTTCGGCTGGAGGTGACCCGTGGCGTATGACCTGGTGGTCCGGTCCCGGCGGGCGGTGCTGCCCGGCGGGACGCAGGCGGCGGCGGTCGCGGTCAGCGGCGCGTCGATCGCGGCCGTCGCGGGCTACGACGCCCCGCTGGACGCCGCCCGGGAGGTTGACCTGGGCGACCTCGCCCTGCTGCCCGGGCTGGTCGACACGCACGTGCACGTCAACGAGCCGGGCCGGACCGAGTGGGAGGGGTTCGCCACCGCCACCCGCGCCGCCGCAGCCGGCGGGGTGACCACGATCTGCGACATGCCGCTCAACTCGCTGCCGCCCACGACCTCGGTGGCGGCGCTGGAGCAAAAGCGCGCCGCGGCGGCCGGGCAATGCCGGGTCGACGTGGCGTTCTGGGGCGGGGCGGTGCCCGGCAACGGGGCCGACCTGCGCCCGCTGCACGAGGCCGGGGTCGTCGGGTTCAAGTGCTTCCTGCTCGACTCCGGGGTCCCCGAGTTCCCGCCGCTGGACCCGGCCGGGCTGCGGGCCGCCCTCGGCACGCTGGCTGAGGTGGACGCGCTGCTGATCGTGCACGCCGAGGACGGCGCGGAGATCAAGCCGGTTTCCGGGCGGGATTTCGGCGCTTTCGTGGCATCCCGCCCGCCGGTCGCCGAGCGCCGCGCGATCGAGAAGGTGATCTCGGCCGCGGCGGCCACCGGGGCGCGGGCGCACATCGTGCACCTGTCCGCGGCCGAGTGCGCTGCCATGATCTCCGGCGCGAAGGCGGCGGGCATCCGGCTGACCGCCGAGACCTGCCCGCACTACCTGTACTTCGCGGCCGAGCAGGTCCCGGACGGCGCCACCGAGTTCAAGTCCTGCCCGCCGATCAGGGACGCGATCAACCGGGAGGCGCTGTGGCGGGCGCTCGAGGCCGGCGTGATCGACTGCGTGGTGTCCGACCACTCCCCCTGCCTGCCGGAGCTGAAAACCGACGCCGGCGGGGACTTCGGCGCCGCCTGGGGCGGAGTCGCCTCGCTGCAGCTCGGGCTGTCGGCGGTGTGGACGGTCGCGCAGCGCCGCGGCCGGACGCTGGACGACGTGGCCCGGTGGATGGCGTCGGCCCCGGCCGCGCTGGCCGGCCTGACGGCCAAGGGACGGCTGGCACCCGGCGCCGACGCCGACATGGTGGCCTTCGATCCCGGTGAGACCTACGTGGTGGACCCCGCCCGGCTCTACCACCGGCACCCGGTCACCCCGTATGCCGGGCGGAAACTGACCGGGCGGGTGAGGCAGACGTGGCTGCGCGGTACTGCGCTGCTCGGTGATGAGGGGCTGCTTGAAGGTGACGGAGAAACTCCCGTTGGACGGCTGCTAAAACGGGGATGAATCCCCTATGAATGAGCAGCTTCTCCCCGATTTGCTCCGGTTGCGCGGGTCCGTCGTGGCGGCCAGCGACGAGTTCTTCGCCGCGAAGGAGAACCTGACCAAGGCGACGGCGCCGGTCTTCGTGCCGGAGACCTACGACGCCAAGGGCCAGGTGTATGACGGGTGGGAGACCAGGCGGCGGCGCGGGCCCGGCGGTGCGCCGCCGGACCGTTCGGCGCGCGACTGGGTGATCGTCCGGCTGGGCGTGCCGGGCGTGGTGCGCTCCATCGTGGTCGACACCGCGTTCTTCACCGGCAATTACCCGCAGGCCTGCTCGGCGGACGCCTGCTCGGCGAGCGGGTACCCCGCCTTCGAGGAGATCGCCGCGGACTCCGAGGCGGTGACCTGGCAGGAGATCGTGCCGCGGGTGCTGGTGACCGGGGACGCCCGGCACGCCTTCAAGGTCAGCGCGGGACGCAGGTCCACCCACGTGCGGCTGAACATCTTCCCGGACGGCGGCGTGGCCCGGCTGCGCCTGTACGGGTCGCTGACCGACGACGGCCTCGCGGCGATCCGGCGCCGCTGGGAGGCAACGGCTTGATCTCTCCCGGGTGACGGCCGCCCTGCCGCGTGATGTCATAGCCCCATGAGCCACGTGGTGGTCGCTCCGGATAAGTTCAAGGGAACTCTTACCGCCACTGCGGTGGCCGGGCACGTGGCCGCGGGGCTGGCCCGGGTGCGCCCGGATCTGGCGGTCGTCCAGGCGCCGGTGGCGGACGGCGGTGACGGCACCGTCGACGCGGCCGAGGCGGCCGGGTACCGGCGAGTCGAGATCGGGGTCCGCGGGCCGACCGGGCAGCCGGTCACGGCGTCGTTCGCCCTGCTCGACGAGACCGCCGTCGTCGAGTCGGCGCAGGCGTGCGGGCTGACCAGGCTGCCGGGCGGCACGCCGGCCCCGCTGACCGCGACCAGCCGCGGGGCCGGGGAGCTCATCGTGGCCGCGCTCCGTATGCGGGCCAAGCGGATCGTGCTCGGCCTCGGCGGCGTGGCCTGCACCGACGGCGGCGCCGGCCTGGTCACCGCGCTCGGCGGCAGGCTGCTGGACGCGTCGGGCGCCGAGCTGCCGCCGGGCGGGGCGGCGCTGGCCAGGCTGGACCGCATCGACGTCCGCCGGCTGCGGGACCTGGACGGGGCCGAGGTGATCGCGGCCACCGACGTGGATAACCCGCTGCTCGGGCCGCACGGCGCGGCCGCGGTCTACGGGCCGCAGAAGGGCGCCTCCCCGCCGGACGTGGCGCTGCTCGAGCAGGGCCTGGCCCGCTGGGCGGACGTGGCCGAGGAGGCGCTCGGCTTCGCCAAGCGCGACGAGCCCGGCGCGGGCGCGGCGGGCGGCCTGGGCTTCGCCGCCCTCAGCTTCCTCGGCGCTACCACCCAGCCGGGCATCGAGCTGATGCTGGACCTGCTGTCGTTCACCGGCCACCTGCCCGGGGCGCGGCTCGTCATCACCGGGGAGGGCGCCCTGGACGAGCAGACGCTGCGCGGGAAGGCGCCGGCCGGGGTGGCGCGGGCGGCCGCCGCGGCCGGGCCGGACCTGCCAGTGGTGGCGGTGGCCGGCGTCTGCTCGCTGAACCCGGACCAGCTCCGCTCGGCGGGCATCGCGCGGGCCTACGCGCTCACCGACATCGAGCCCGACCTCACCCGCTGCCGCGAGCAGGCGGGCCCTTTGCTGGAGGACCTGGCCGTACGCGTCGCTCGGGACTGGCTGGTGCCCTGACGGCAGCCACGGGGCTTCCGCTATCGCCGTCCGGCCTGGTCCGGGCGCTGCTGGACTGCCATGACCTGTCCCCTTCGGGCGCCTCGGCTGCGCGCGGCCATGACCACGATGCCAGGATCACCTACAGGGACGCATCTGAGTTTCCCGTACTGTCCCCCCGCCGGCGAAGGTGGCACATGTGAACGAACCCGCGCAGCAGCAGGTGGCGCCCTATATGGCCGTGGGGCTTTCCACCATCGTGCACGGCATCGGCAGCCGCAAGGACATCGCGCGCAACCTGCAGATCGTGGAGGACGGCATCCACGCCGCGGTGTCGATCATCGGCATCAACATGCCGGTGCGGCTGATCGCCCTGGCCGAGGGGGCGCTGACCGGGTTCACCGACGAGATCTTCGACATCCCGCACGTCACCGCGGCGCGCGAGCTGTTCATCGACATTCCCGGGCCGGAGACGGACCGGCTCGCCGCGCTCGCCCGGCAGTACAGCACCTACATCGTGGTCCAGTGCAAGGCGCGCTGGCCCGAGGTCATCGACGACCGGTTCTTCAACACGCTGTTCGTCATCTCGCCGCAGGGTGAGATCGTCCACAAGGCGGCCAAGAATCACCTGTGGTGCCGGGAGCGCTCGTGCGTCCCGCATGACGTCTACGACCGCTGGGTGGAGCTGTTCGGCGACGGGATCGACGCCTTCTACCCGGTGCTGCGCACCGCCGACATCGGCAATATCGGCACGATCTGCTGCTCCGACGGGGAGTACCCGGAGGCGGTCCGCGCCCTCGCGTTCAACGGCGCGGAGGTGGTCTACCGCCCGAGCGAGGCGGTGCCGATGACCCAGATGGGGATGGAGCCCGGCGGGACCTGGCTGCTGCAGAACCGGGCCCACGCGCATTTCAACAACGTCTACATGATCTGCCCGAACGTCGGCCCGGTGTACGTGCACCCGCAGATGGAGCACCCGTACGACATCGGCGGCGGCAACTCCCACGTCGTCGACTACCAGGGGAACGTGCTCGGGCACACCACCTCGGGCGCCAACACGTTCGTCGCGGGGATCATCGACATCGAGGCCCTGCGCCAGTTCCGCACCATGAACCTCAACTCCAACTGGATGAAGGACCTGCGGACGGAGATCTTCCGGCGCATGTACGAGGAGCCGGTCCACCCGAAGAACCTCTGGCTGGACGCCGAGCCGCGGCAGCACGCCGACGTCGACGAGATCTACCGGGCCAACATCGACCGCCTCGTGGCCCGCGGGAGCTTCACCCGGCCGGCCCGGGCCTTTCCCGGCGCCCGGTACATCGCCCCCGCCGAATCCCCGGACGAGGCCGACTGGGAGCACATGCGGGGCCTGTGGTCCCCGCCCGCGGAACCATAGCGAGCGGAGCCGCCGCGAGCGGGAAAATGCCGCCCCGGAATCGGCGGCGTGCTGTGGTAAAGACGCCGGTCTCGGTGGTCTATCCGGAGAGAGGACTACCGGCGACCTAGGCAGGGAGTGGCCCATGGCCCGCGCAACCCCTGGTGCGCATCCGGCGGCAGCCGCTCCGGCATCCCCGGGCGGCCAGGCCTTCGAGGAGTTTTTCCGGGAGAACGAGCCGAAGCTGCGCCGCGCGCTGATCGCCGCCTACGGGTTCGAGGAGGGACGGGACGCGGCCGCCGAGGCGCTCGCCTGGGCCTGGGAGCACTGGGAGCGGCTGCGGGATGTCGCGAACCTGCCCGGCTACCTGTTCCGGGTCGCGCAGAGCCGCCGCCGGCGACGGCGCCTTCCGGTCCTGCGGGATGCTCCCGGCTGGGCCGAGCACCGGTTCGAGCCCGGCCTGCCGGGCGCGCTGGCCGCCTTGTCCCAGCGGCAGCGCGTGGCCGTCGTGCTCGTGCACGGCTACGGGTGCACGCTGCGCGAGGTGGCGGAGCTGACCGGCATCAAGCAGACGACCGTGCAGAACCACGCGGAGCGGGGCCTGGCCCGGCTGCGCGCCCGACTGGGAGTAACCAATGACAGCTGACCTGAACGAGCAGATCCGCGAGCTGATCGACCGCGGTGCCGACCCGGTCTCGTTCGCCGAGATCACGGCCCGCCCGGCGGCGGCCGGGCCGGGTCCCGCCACGGCGCCAGGCAGGCACCGCCGGCACTGGGCCGCCGTGGCCGTCGCCGGCATCGCCGCCGCCATCGCCGTCGCCTGGCCCGGCGGCCCGGCCGCCCCGGAACGGTCCGGCCAGGCTGGCACCGTGCTCACCGCGGCCATGGTCCGCCAGTTCGCCGCCGCGTCGGGGACCGCGCTGACGCATACCGGTCATATGCGGATCACGTACTCCGATACCTCATCGCTTGACCCGGGTGACCACGGCGCCGGGACCGACGACATCACGTTCTCCGGCCGCGACTGGAATGACGTCACTGACCAGAGCGCCCCGCCGAACGGCTCGTCGGTCAACCGTTTCGCCGGCGGGCGGCTGTACTACTACGGCCCGGGCTTCGTCCAGCACCCGGGCGACCCGCTGCGCTGGCTCCGGGAGACCAACCCGGCCGAGATCCGCGCCGTGACCTCCGTGTCCGCGCCGGACCCGCGTCAGCTGCTGCGCGTGCTGGACCCGGCGGCCCGGTTCGTCCGGGTCGGCTACCAGGTCATCGGCGGCGTCCGGGTCGAGCAGCTGCGTGCCACCC
Source organism: Streptosporangiaceae bacterium (assembly GCA_025934635.1). The sequence continues at coordinate 17,222 of JAICWX010000019.1, forward strand.
GGCTCGGTCACCTGCCCGGGCTGGGCGCGCTGCCCGGCGAGGCCGCGCCGATCGGGCGGGTGACCTCCCTGAACGTCTGGGTCGACAGCCACGGGGTCATCCGCCAGCTGCACCTGACGTCGCGAAAGCCCGTCACGACGGGCAGCCGGCAGAAGTTCTTCGTGATCAAGAACGGCCACATGACGGTGAAGCTGGGACCATCCGGGCCGGGACGTCACGGCTTCGAGCGTGCATCAGCCTGGGTCAGCTTCCTCGACATCGGCCAGCCGGAGACGATCACGGCGCCGGCGCACGCTGTCCCGGTCTTCGGCCGCGGGTAACAGGACCCGGGCGTATCCAGGATCAGAGGGCTCACGCGGGCGTGCGCCGCCGGGTCACGGCGTCGTACTCGGCGAGCGCGGCGGACACGGCGGCGTCCTCGTCCGGCAGGGTGAGGGCGCGGGCGGCGGCGGCCTTGCGCAGCCGGGCGGCCAGCACCTCGTCGGTGAGCACGGCGCGCACCGCGTCGGCCAGCCGCCGGGCGTCACCGGGCGGGACCAGCACGGCGGCGTCCTCGCCGGTCAGCGCCGGCGTCCCGCCGGCCCGGGTGGCCACCACGGGCACCCCGGACCGGAGCGCCTCCTGCAGGATGAGCGGCTGGCCTTCCCAGACGCTGGGCAGCACGAACACGGCGGCGGCGGCGAGCAGGGCCGGGATGTCGTCGCGGTGCCCGAGAAACCGCGCGTCGAGCCCGAGGCGGCCGGCCTCGCTCTTCAGCTCGGCCGCCAGCGGCCCCTCTCCCGCGATGACCAGGAGCGGCTCGGGCTGGAGGTCCCGCCACCTGGCCGCGGCCTCCAGCAGGGTGGCGAACCCCTTCTGCGGCGCCAGCCGCGCGGCCGCCAGCACCAGGGGGCGGTCCGGAGCCGGGTCACCGGGCAGCGAAAGGCCAGCGGGCGTTTCCGCGGAAACGCCGGACCCGGGAGCGGCGGCCACCGGAAGGAGCGCCGCGGGCACCGGGGCGTGGCCGACCCGGCGGGCACCCGCGGCGCGCATCCGGTCCTCCAGGTCCGCGGAGACGCCGAGCATCGAGTCGGCGCTGCGCGCGGCGATCCGCTCCAGCACGCGGTACACCGCGCCGGTGGCGCCGCCGGCCGGGGGGGCGTTGTGCACGGTGACGACCAGCGCGGGGCGCGGTGCGTAGACGGTGGGCCGGACCAGCGCCAGCGCGATCGCGGTGAGCGCGCCGGCCCGCAGGCCGTGCGCATGCACCACGTCGGGCCGCCAGGCGGCGGCCAGGCGGCGCAGCCGCCGGATGGCCTGCAGGTCGCGGCGCACGCGCGGGCGGTCCGCGATCTCGACCGGGGTGAACTCCACGCCGGCCAGGGCGCCGAAGGAGAAATCCCGGTCGGTCCGGGCCGGGCCGAAGACCTCGACGCTGACGCCCCGCGCCGCCGCCCCGGCCGCGAGCATCCTCACGTGCCGGGCGGTCCCGCCGGTGCTGGTCCCGAGCACGAACGCGACCTTCACGCCCGCACCACCTTCCTGATCACGGCCCGCAGGTCCCCACCCGCCTCCCCTCCCCCCTTCCATGTCACGGCCAGCACCGCGAGGAACGCCGCCAGGACGGCCGCGCTGGCCAGCAGCGTGACCCCGACGCTGGGCAGGAAGCCGGCCGGCCGGACGCCGAGGGACACGCCGAGCCCGGCCGCGGCCCCGGCCAGCGCGCCGGCCAGCCCGGCCAGCGAGGCGCGCCCGCAGCCGCGCAGCGCGGCCGGGCCGCGGTGCCGGCGGACCAGGAGGAGCAGGGCGATGCCGGAGCCGGTCAGCCCGATGGTGGTGCCCGCGCCCAGCCAGGGCACCACCGCCGGGCCCGGCACGAACGGGACGATCAGCAGGTCAGCGGCGATCACCAGCAGCCAGCCGCCGCTGACCGCCAGCGCCGAGGCGCGGCTGCGCCCGTCCGCGTAGAGCACCCGGGACAAGTTGGCCGTGAGCCCGTACCCGACGAGGCCGGGCGCGAACGCGGCCAGCGCGATCGCCAGCTGCCGGGCGTCGGCCGACTGGCTGACGTGGGACTGGAACACCCGCGCCAGCGGGACGCAGGTCCCGGCCATCCCCGCCACGCCCAGCCAGGACGCCACCGTGACCGCCCGGGTCGAGGTGGCGCTGGTGTCGTCGAAGCTCGCCGTCCGGGCGGACAGCTCGGGGAAGGCGCTGGTCGCGATGGGCACGGCCAGCACGGCGTACGGCACGAAGAAGACCGCCCAGGCGAAGCTGTAGAGCACTAGCGAGCCGCTGCCGCCACGCGAGTTGGCCAGCACGATCACGACCGCCACCGAGGCGTCCTGCGCGATCAGCGTGGCGATGCCGGCGGTGGCGAGCGAACGGACCCGCGCCCCCACCCCGGCCGGGAACCGCAGGCTGGGCCGCAGCTTCAGGCGCAGCCGGACGGCTGGCCACAAGGGGGTGGCGACCAGCGCCGCGACCCCGGCCGTGGTGCCGGCGGCCAGGACGATCCAGGCCAGCGCGGGCACCGGCCGGGTCAGGTCCTGGTAACCGCGGCCGGCGACGCCGAACCAGAAGTAGGCGCCGATGACCACCAGGCTGGACAGCACCGGCGCCAGCGCGGGCGAGGCGAACCGGCGGTGCCCCTGCAGGATGCCGTACAGCACCACGGCCAGGCCGTAGAGCAGGATCTGGGGCGCGAACGCCACCAGCATGCGCGCGCCGAGGGTGACCATGGCGGCCCGGGGGCACCCGGGCGTCCCGCCGAGCAGGACCGACACCAGCGGCCGGGCGATGACCGCGACCACCAGGCTGACCGGGACGAGCAGCAGGACGGCCCAGCTGAGCAGGGCGGCTGAGATCTGCCGGACTTGCTCGCGGTCCGCGTCCCCGCCCGCACCGCGCGCGGCGGCGCGGGCCGGACCCGCGAGCACCGGCACCACCACCGCGGTCAGGGCCCCGCCCGCCACGATGTCGTAGATGATGTTCGGCACCATGTTGGCCGTGGTGTACGCGGTACCCAGGCACGAGGCCTGGACGGTATGCGCGAACACGACCTGGCGGCCGAACCCGATGACCCGCGCGAGCATCGTGATCGCGCCGATCAGCACCGCCGCGCGGCCTATCCCCCCGCCCCGTGGCCGGGCACTCCCCCGCTCGGCGACGGGAGCGCTCACCCGGCTGGTTCGGGCCGCTGAGCGGGGATCGTGACCCCGGCCAGCTGTGAATTTGACTGCTGCGGCGGGACGGACAGCGGCGGCGACGGCGCGGGCCGCCGGCCGAGCATGTCCAGCCAGTTCAGGGCCGGGGTGCGCGCGATCACCTTAGTGAAGCTGACCTTCTCGCTGGCCGCGGTCAGCCCGGCGATCCCGGCCAGCAGCGCGATCCGGGCCGGCCGGGACAGGCCGGCCGCGGCGGCGCCGAGCATCGCGCCGAGCGCGTTCGCGCCGGCGTCGCCGAGCATGGCCCGCTCGCCCAGGTCCTCGGGGAGCAGCGCCAGCGCCGCCCCCAGCGGCGCGGCGACGCCGTCCTGGCCGGCCGCGCCCAGCAGGGCCCCGGAGACCCCCGCGACCTTGATGGCCCGGCCGGGCCGCAGGTCGAACAGGTTGAGCAGGTTCGCGCCGCCCGCGACCAGGCCCGCGTTGATGACCACGTCGGCCGGCGAGCCGCCGGTCAGCGCGGCGCTGGCCAGCCCGGCGGCGCCGATGCCGCCCAGTTTCACCGCGCCGGTGGTGACCTCGCCGTGGCGCAGCGCGCCGAGGTGACCGCGGAAGCCCCGCCGGTCCCCGGAGCCGGCCAGGTCGTCATAGGCTCCGAACGCCGCGGCGGCCGCCCCGCCCGCGATCATGCCCGCGGCGCGGCGCCGTCCTGAAGAGCCGGGCGCCAGGGCCGCCTGGGCCAGGACGCCGGCGATCGCCCCGGCCGCCGCGGCCGGCCCCTCGAGCAAGGTGACCGGCTCGCCCCGGTGGTTGGTCCGGGACCAGGCCTTCGGGCCGCCCGGAGGGCGGCGGTTCATGGCCGCGTAGGCCAGCCTGGCCGCGCCCGCCGCACAGGCCCCGGCCGCGGCGGCCGATCCCGCTCGCCTCATTTCCTGACCTTCTTCTTCGTCGGGGAGGTAGGCGTTGCGCTCGCCGACGCCGACGCAGACGCAGACGGGGAGGGCGCCGGGCTCGGCGCGATGGCGGTGGCGCCGTTGGCGGTGAAGCCGTAGCTGCCGGCCTTGCCGCCGGCCAGCCCCACGGCCAGCGCCTGCATGGCGACGGTCTGCCCGGCGACCAGGTCCGCGTTGTCGACGGTGGACACCTGGCTGGACACGTTGTTCGAGCGGAGCACCGCGATCGGGCTGCCCGCCCCCGAGCCCGCCGAGGAGCCGACGACCACGGTCGCGGAGCCCTTGGCGGCGAGCTCGGTGACCAGCGGGATGAGCACCTGGTCGAGCTGGTCGGCGCTGCCGTCCGACGGCGGGTTCTGCGGGGTCACGACGACCGCGAGGGTGGCGCTGTTACCCGGCTGCCCGGTGGTGCTGAGGAACTGGGACGCGGCGTAGGCCTGGAGCATCGTCGCGGCGTCGGTGCCCTGGTCGCCGGCCGGCGGCCGGCCGGCGGACCCCGCGTCCCCCTTGGCCAGGATCTCGCTCGCGATCACCTGGGCGGCCTGCTGCTGGTAGGTCGCGCTGCTGTCGAGCGTGATGCCGGCCGTCTGGGCCACATCGGTCGTGGTGACGTTCAGGCTGTCCTGCGTCGTGCCGCTGGTGTCGAAGAACTTCGTCGCCAGGTTGATCTGGCCGGTGATGCTGGCCCCGGCGGCGAGCGCGGCGGTGCTGATCCCGCTGACCACCGACGACTGGGCGCCCGGCTCGGTGACGATCAGCAGCCGCTGCTTGGTCAGCAGGCCGCGCAGCACGGTGGGCTCCACCGCCTGGGCGTACATCTCGCCCTCGGTGGCCTGCTGCTGAGCCGCGTCCCGCTGGCTGCTCACCTGGCCAAGCTCGTTCTGCAGCTTGGAGGTGGTCTTGTCCAGCAGGTTGTAAGCCGGCCCCTGCAATTCGGTGGAGCCGAGCACGATCCCGATCGCCAGCGCGAGGAACACCGCCACGATGGAGACCAGGTGATAGCGAAAATCGATCACTAGAGCTTTCCGGTCAGCCAGTAGGTAAAGGAATGCCAGGTAGCTTCGAAATACCGGGCCAGGACGGGGCTCGCGGGTGAGAACACCACGGCAACGAGCACCGTCACCACCGCGGCGAGCACCAGGACAAGCAGCGACCAGCCGGAGATCCGGCTCTGGTACAGCTGATGCACGCCCCGCGCGTTGACCAGTTTCCCGGCGACCCGCAGGTGCGTGATGAACGTGCTGGACATCCCCGGCCGGCCCTTGTCGAGGAATTCTTCCAGCGTGTAGTGCGTGCCCACCACCGCGATCAGGGTGGCCCCCTTGGCGTCGGCGACGAGCAGGGCGACGTCCTCGCTCGTCCCGGGGGCGGGCAGGGTGATGGCGTCCAGGCCGAGGTCGCGCACGCGGGCCAGGCCGGGCGCGCGGCCGTCCGGGTAGGCGTGCACCACGAGTTCCGCGCCGCAGCACAGTGCCTCGTCCGAGACCGAGTCCATGTCGCCGAAGATGGCGTCCGGCTGGTAGCCGGCCTCGATCAGCGCGTCGGCGCCGCCGTCGACGGCTATCATCACCGGCTTGTACTCGCGGATATAGGGCCGCAGCGCGGCGATGTCCTCGCGGTAGTGATAGCCGCGGACGACCACGAGCACGTGCCGGCCCGACATGTCCGTCTCCATGTCGGGCGGCGTGATGCCGTGGGTGAGCAGTTCGTGCTCACGGCGCAGGAACTCCAGCGTGTTCGCGGCGAACGACTCGATCTGCACCCCGATCATGGCCCGGGCCTCGGTCATCGAGGCCTGCACCAGGTCCTCGGTCAGCGGCGTGCCCTTGGCCACGACGGCATCGCCGAGGTAGACGGTCTCCTGGTCGATGCGGACGACCGAGCCGTCAGTGATCTTGACCAGCACGTCCTGCCCGGCTCCGTCGATCACCGGTATACCCGCCTCGAGCAGCAGCTTCGGGCCCAGGTTGGGATAACGCCCGGTGATGCTGACCGAGGCGTTGACGACGGCCGCGACCTTGCGCCGGATCAGTTCCTCGGCGCTGACCCGGTCCAGGTCGGCGTGGTCGATGACCGCGATCTCGCCCGGGTTGAGGCGCTTGGTGATGTTCTTCGTCCGGTGATCCACGCGCGCGACAGCCACGATGCCGGGTGGCTCGCTAGCCTTCCCCCGGGAGAGCAGCGGAATCTTCACGGACGGCGCCTTCATTGAGTTCCATCCTGCCAGAGCAGGAACGTGCCGACGGCCATGTTGGCCACTACGGCGTGTCATTGAATTGGCAACTGAACGTCACCATCGATCGCGCGGTGTGCCGCAAATTACCACCCGAAACTGAAACTTACCTGGGAGCCGACCCGCCGGGGCCCGGGCTACGCGGTCGGCCCGGATAGGTCAGGTAGTGTTGAAATCGTGATAAAGGGGGCGCGGTTTACCGAAGCCGACGCGGAAGCGCAGGTTCACGGTATCTGCTTCAAGACAGGCCCGCCGGAACAGGTAGGCGTCGAACTCGAGTGGCTAGTGCGCGATCGCCGTGATCCCGCGCTACCGGTCCAGGCGGAACAAGTAGCCGCTACCTTGGCCGGCTTCGGGGCCGCAGGCGATGAAGGCTACATGGGGCAAGCACCCCAGCCCGTTCCGTATAAATTTCCTTCCGGTGCCTCGCTCACGCTTGAGCCGGGCGGGCAGCTCGAGCTCAGCTCGGCCCCCGCCGGAACCCTCAGTGAGCTGCACGCGGTGACCGGGCGTGACCTGGCCGCATTGCGTGACGCAGCCGCGGCGGCCGGCCTCGAGCTCTGCGGCTACGGCCTCGACCCGCTCCGCCCGCCCCGCCGCCTGCTCGATCTCCCGCGTTACGCCGCGATGGAGGAGTTCTTCGACCGCGAGGGCCCGTGGGGCCGCCAGATGATGTGCGGCACCGCGTCCGTCCAGGTGTGCCTGGACGCCGGCGACGACGGCGGCGGGCCGTCCGGCTACCGCTCCCGCTGGCGGCTGCTGCACGCCATCGGCCCGGTGCTGGTGGCCGCGTTCGCCAACTCCCCGCTGCGGGACGGGAAGCCGACCGGCTGGCGCTCGGCCCGGCAGCAGGTGTGGGCCAACATGGACCCCGGCCGGACCCGGGCCCCCTGGGCCCCGGCCGAGCCGGCGGCCGATGGTGATCCGCGCGACGCCTGGACCGCCTACGCACTCGACGCCGAGCTCATGTGCGTCCGCGAGCCCGGCTCGCAGGACTGGACCGCGCCGGCCGGGGTGACCTTCCGCGACTGGCTGCGCGACGCCGGTTCGGGGCCGCTGCGCGCACCCACCCCCGAGGACCTGGAATACCACCTGTCCACGCTGTTCCCGCCGGTCCGCCCGCGCGGGCACATGGAACTGCGGATGATCGACGCGCAGCCCGGCGACGGCTGGATCGTGCCCGCGGCCGTGGTCACGGCATTGGCCGACGACGACCGCGCCGCGGACGCCGCGCTGGCGGCGGCCGAGCCCGTCTGGGACGGCTCGCCGGACGCCCATGACCCGTGGCTGCGGGCGGCGCGGCACGGCCCGGCCGACCCGCTGATCGGCCAGGCCGCCCAGCGGTGCTTCGAGGCGGCCGGCTCCGCGCTGGCCCGGCTGAGCGCGCCGGCCGCGGTCCGCCGGGCGGTCACCGACTTCGCCGAGCGCTACGTACTGAAAGACCGATGTCCTGCCGACGACCAACTGGACGGAGTCTCACCGTGACGGAGTTCCAGCTCGACCCCGAATCCCTCCGCGCGGCTATCGCGCGGGAACTGACGGGCGCACGGCAGCGCACGGCGCTGCTGACCGACGCCGTGGACGAGGACGACCTGGTCAGACAGCACTCGCCGCTGATGTCCCCGCTGGTCTGGGACCTCGCCCACATCGCCAACCAGGAAGAGCTCTGGCTGCTGCGCGAGGTCGGCGGCCGCGACTCGATGCACCCGGAGATCGACCCGCTCTACGACGCGTTCGAGCACCCGCGGTCCGAGCGCCCGACGCTGCCGCTGCTGGCGCCGGGCGAGGCCCGGGCGTACGGGCACGAGGTACGCGGGCGGGTCCTGGACCTGCTCGACCGCGTCCGGTTCACCGGCGCCCGGCTGCTCGGCGACGGGTTCGCGTTCGGGATGATCGCCCAGCACGAGGTGCAGCACGACGAGACCATGCTGATCACCCACCAGATCCGCGCGGGCGCCCCGGTGCTCGCCGCGGCCTCCCCCGGGCCGGCCCCGGCGGACGCGTCCCGGCTGCCGGCCGAGGTGCTCGTCCCCGGCGGCCCGTTCACCATGGGCACCTCGACCGAGCCCTGGGCGCTGGATAACGAGCGCCCCGCGCACGCCGTCGACGTGGCGCCGTTCTACCTGGACACCACCCCGGTGACCGGCGGCGCGTACGCCGAGTTCATCGACGACGGCGGGTACGACGACCCGCGCTGGTGGACCGGGGCCGGCTGGGAGCACCGGCAGCAGGCCGGGCTGACCGCGCCGCTGTACTGGCGGCGGGACGGCGGCCAGTGGACGCGCCGGGTGTTCGGCCGGCCGGAGCCGGTCCGGCCGGACGAGCCGGTGCTGCACGTCAGCTGGTACGAGGCGGACGCGTACGCCCGCTGGGCCGGCCGCAGGCTGCCCACCGAGGCCGAGTGGGAGAAGGCGGCCCGGTTCGATCCGGCGACCGGCCTGACCCGCCGGTACCCGTGGGGCAACGCGGAGCCCGACGCGTCCGTGGCCAACCTCGGCCAGGTGTTCCTGCGCCCGGCGCCGGCCGGCTCCTACCCCGCCGGGGCGGCGCCGTGCGGGGCCCGGCAGCTGATCGGGGACGTGTGGGAGTGGACCGGCTCGGACTTCGGGCCGTACCCGGGCTTCGAGGCGTGGCCGTACAAGGAGTACTCCGAGGTGTTCTTCGGCCCGGAGTACAAGGTGCTGCGCGGCGGCTCCTTCGGGGTCAGCCCGGTGGCCGGCCGCGCCACCTTCCGCAACTGGGACTACCCGGTCAGGAGGCAGATCTTCGCCGGCTTCCGCACCGCCCGGAGTGCGGCGCCGGAGACCGCCTGATGTGCCGGCACCTGGCTTACCTCGGGCCGGCGGCCACGCTGCGCTCGGTGATCATCGACCCGCCGCACGGCCTGTACCGGCAGGCGTGGGCACCGCGCCTTCAGCGGCACGGGACGGTGAACGCGGACGGGTTCGGGGTCGGCTGGTACGCACCGGGCGACCCGGTCCCGGCCCGGTACCGGCGCCCGGTCCCGATCTGGGGAGACGAGTCCTTCGCCGACGGGGCCCGGGTGACGTCGGCGGCGGCCCTGCTGGCGGCGGTCCGCTCCGCGACCGCGGGCACCGACCCGGGGACCGCCGCGGCCGCCCCGTACGCGGCGGGCCGCTGGCTGTTCAGCCATAACGGGGTGCTGGCGGGCTGGCCGGCGTCCGCCGCCGGGCTGGCCGCCACGCTGCCCGCGGGAGCGCTGCTCGGATTGGAGGCCCGGGTGGATTCCGCGCTGCTGTGGGCGCTGGTCCGGCAGCGGCTCGAGCGCGGCCTGCCCGCCGCGCAGGCCCTGGCGGGCACCGTCGCGGCGGTGCGGTCGGCCGGCCTGGACGGGCGGCTCAACTTCCTGCTGACGGACGGCCAGGTGATCGCGGCGACCGCGGCCGGCGACACCTTGTTCTGCCGGCGCGGCGACGGCGCCGTGCTCGTCGCCTCGGAGCCCGGCGACGACGATCCCGGCTGGACCGAGGTGCCCGACGGCTCCGTCCTCATCGCGACGCCGCAGCGGGTCAGCGTGACCGGGCTGGATGATGTCAGCTCGGCCGGCGAGATATCAGGCAACGAAAGGATCGCCATCACATGACATCCCTCGACCGCCGGCTACCGCCCGGCTTCCTCGAGGAAGCACTGCGCGCCGACGCCCGGACCGGGCTGACCGCGGAGCCGAAATCGCTGCCGCCCAAGTGGTTCTACGACGCCCAGGGCAGCGCGCTGTTCGACAAGATCACCGAGCTGCCGGAGTACTACCCGACCAATGCCGAACGGGAGATCCTGCGCGCCACGGCAGGCCAGCTCGCCGCGCAGACCAGGGCGCGGACCCTGATCGAGCTCGGCTCCGGGTCGTCGGACAAGACCCGGCTGCTGCTCGGCGCGCTACGGGCCGAGGGCACGCTGCGCTGTTACGTGCCGGTTGACGTCAGCGAGGCGGCCCTGGTCGCGGCGGGCCAGGCGCTGGCGGCCGAGTACCCGGGGCTCGACGTGCGGGCCGTGGTGTCCGACTTCGAGGAGCACCTCGGCTTCCCCGCCGACGGCGAGGCGCCGGCGCCGCGGCTGGTCGCGTTCCTCGGCAGCACGATCGGGAACCTGGAACCCGCGCAGCGGGCCGCCTTCCTGAGCCGGGTCCGCGCGCAGCTGCGGCCGGGCGACTTCTTCCTGCTCGGCACCGACCTGGTCAAGGACCCGGCCACGCTGGTCGCCGCGTACGACGACCAGGCGGGGGTCACGGCCGCGTTCAACAAGAACGTGCTCGCGGTGCTGAACGCCGAGCTCGGCGCCGACTTCGACCTGGACGCGTTCGAGCACGTCGCCGTGTGGAACGCCGGGGCCGAGTGGATCGAGATGCGGCTGCGGTCCTGCGCGGCACAGACGGTGCGGCTGCCGGGCATCGGGCTGACCGCCGAGTTCGCCGACGGCGAGGAGATGCGCACCGAGGTGTCGGCCAAGTTCCGCCGCGAGGGCATCACGGCCGAGCTGGCCGCGGCCGGGTTCGCGATGTGCACGTGGTGGACGGACGCGGCCGCTCAGTTCGGGCTGTCGCTCTCGGTGCCGGCCTGAGGCCACGCGGGTGGGATGGGTGGTGCCTGTGGTGCGCTCGGTGTCAGCCCGCCGTATCCGGGGGCGGCTCAGCGAGTTGCGTTAACGGCATTGATGGAGCATCCATGCTGCTCCCGCGGCATTGATGGAGCATCGATGTCGTTGGCCGGGAGCGGGCGCGGGCGAGACCGGTGACGGGCGCGAGTGCTGGTGCGGGTGTTACGGCAGGGCCGCGTCGATGAGGGCCAGGGCCGCGTTGGTGATGACCGCGCGGGCCTGGCCCGGGGTCAGGCCGCGCACGTCGTAGAGCACGATGAAGGCCTCCCAGCCGATCATGACCGCGAGCCCGGACACGAGCTGCTCGAACCGGTCCGGGTCCAGCTGCGGCCGGATCGGCTCGATGGCCTGCTCGATCCAGCGCACGCGCCGGTAGCCGCGCCTGGGGACGGCCGGCCCGGCGGGATCCCGGCCCGGATCCTGGCCGGCCGGGGGCGCGTCGACGGTCAGCTTGATCAGCTTGCGGCCGAGCGGCAGCGTCTGCGCCATCCCGTCGCTCAGCACCCCGATCAGCGTGCAGATCCGCGCCCGCGCGTCCTGGTCGCCGGCGGCGTCCACGGCCGCCTCGACGTTGACGTCCATGCCTCCGATGGCCGCGTCGAGCAGCAGCTGGTCGAGGGTGGGGAAATAGGTGTAGATCGTGCGCCGGGACACGTCGGCGGCGGCCGCGATGTCGTTGATGGACGGGTCGGCGCCGGCCGCCAGCAGCCGGCCGGCCGCCTCGACGATCGCCTTGCGGGTGCGACGCCGCTGCGCCGCCCGGCCCGGCGGGGCCGGTGCGGCCGGCTGGGCCGCGATCTCGGTCATTCGACGTCCCGGCGGGCCGGGGCGAGGCATTCCTGGCCGAATGGCAGAAGGTCAACGATTACATGCGGAACCAGCCGGGCTACCAGGGTCACCAGCTGCACCGGGCCCTGGCCGGCGACGCGAAATACCAGTACGTCAACGTGGCCACCTGGGAATCGGCCGAGGCCTGGCGGGCAGCCCACGACGAGGGGTTCTTCCGCCTCGTCCAGCAGCCCCAGTGGCGCGAGTTCCCCAGCACCCCGGCGATCTACGAGGTCGTGCACGCCGGCCAGCCCGCCTTCCAGTGACTATCCGGCACCGGTAACCCCAGGGGGATCCAGACCATGAACACCGCCACGACGGGCATCGACACCCGCGACATGCTGCTCATCCACCGCGTGATCCGCCGCGAGGTCGGCGGCCTGCCCGGCCTGTTCCGGGCCACGCGGGACCGGGCCCGGGCCGCCCGGGTCGCGGCCCACGCCAGTGAGATGCTCGATTTCCTGCACGCGCACCACACCGGCGAGGACGAGCTGCTGTGGCCGGTCCCGCCGCCCGCCCGGCTGGCGTTCAGCCTCGTCGGGTGGCGTCAGCTGGCCCGCGAGACCGCCGCCATCCACGGCGGCCCGGCGCGGGCGGCTTAGCTGCGGGCGCGGAAATCATCGGTCCCGGGCCTGGCTGCCCAGAGCGAGATGAACTCCGGGCCGAGGCCGAGCCGGCAGCTGTCGCCGCGCTCGAGCCCGGCCGCGTCGGCGGTCCTGATGCGCAGCTCAGGACCGCCGGTTAGCTGGACGGTGATGCTGATGAAGGTCCCGATATCGGCGACGTCCACGACCTCGGCGCCGTAGCCGCCGTGATCGCCGACGGTGATGCGCTCGGGACGGATGCACCACAGGACCTCGCTGCCCGCGGGCAGGTCCCCGGTGGCGGCCGCGATCCGCAGCGTCCCCGCGGTGATCACGCCCGGGCCGGCTATCACGCCGGTGAGCAGGTTCTGGATGCCGAGCAGCCGGGCCACCGCGGGCGACGCCGGGCGGCTGAAGACCTCGGCCCGCGGTCCGGCCTGGAGCAGCTGCCCGCCGTCGATGACGAGGATCTCGTCGGCGAGCAGCGCGGCCTCTTCCGGGTCGTGGGTGACGAGGACCGTGGACAGGCCGGCGTCGTTCTGCAGCCGCCTGAGCTCGCGCCGCAGCTCGTCCCGGACGGGCGCGTCGAGCGAGGAGAACGGCTCGTCGAGCAGGACGAGCCGGGGGCTGTGGCTCAGCGCCCGGGCCAGGCTGACCCGCTGCCGCTGCCCCCCGGACAGCTGGTCCGGCAGGCGGTCCTGAAGGCCGCCGAGGTGCAGGGTCCCGAGCCACCAGGCGGCCAGCCGGGGGTCGGCGCGGGGGGCGAGCAGCAGCTGCTGCCAGACCGTGCGGTCCGGGAACAGCGCCATGCTCTGCGGGACGTAACCGAGGTCACGGGCTTCCACCGGCACCGCCGAGACCAGGTGGCCGCTGTACCGCACCTCACCTGCGTCCCGGCCGAGGAGGCCGGCCAGGGCGCGCAGCGTCATCGACTTCCCGGCGCCCGAGGGGCCGAGGATGGCGATCCGGTGGCTGGCGGCCCGGTGGGCCACCGTCAGCCGGAACGACCCCACCGTGACGTCGAGATCGAAGCTGACGGTGGTCGGCGGCGCGGGGGCCGGCGGGGCCGGCCGGGCCACCTCGGCCTTCCGGATCCGGGCCGGCCGGCGCAGCTGGCTGGCGAGCAGCACGACGATGGCGATGCCGAGCGCCAGCGCCGTCGGGGCCTGGGTGGTGGGGATGCCGGTGCTGGAGAACTGCACGTAGGTGAAGACGGGCAGCGTATACGGGTGGTAGGCGAGGAGCACGGTCGCGCCGTACTCGCCGATCGCGCGGAGCCAGGTCATCAGCAGCCCGGCCCGGATGCCGGCGGCCGCGACGCGCAGGCTCACCCGCCAGAACCGGGCCAGGGACCGGTGCCCGAGGGTGGCGGCGAGGTCGTCGAGGGCCGGGTCGATGGCCGCGAACGCCGAACGGGCCGCGACGATCAGGAACGGCGAGGCGACGAAGGTCTGGGCCAGGACCACGCCGATCACCGAGTCGGTGAGGCCGCCGTTGAAGAACTGGCCGAGGGTGGTGTAGGGACCGACGAGGTAGATCAGCACCAGCCCGCTGGTCACCGGCGGTATCGCCAGCGGCAGCTGGACCAGGACGCCGATGACGGCGACGGCCGGCCCGCGCGACTTGGCGAGCCAGTACGCCAGCGGAATGCCGAACAGCGCCACCAGCACGGAGGTGATGGTGGCGCTGACGACGGAGACTTCCACCGCCGGCCACAGCCCCGGCACGCCGAAGCCCCGGTCACCGGGAGCGGCCAGCCTGATCAGGAAAGCGACGAGCGGAACGATCAGGTACAAGGCCAGCAGCCCGCCCAGCCAGGTGAGCGGGCTGCGTGAAGCCCGGTACGTCAAGACGGCGGCAGCACGCTCTGCAACGCGGACGGCACGCCGGAACCGGTCACAGTCGGCGGGCTGACCAGGGCGAACCCGTCCTGCTTGAGGGCAGCCTGCCCGTCCGAGCCGAGCAGGTAATTGACGAACGCCTCGGCGCCCGCCTCGTGCGGCGCCTTGTTCAGGACGGAAATCGTGTAGGTGGCCTTGAGGTCCTCGCCGGTGAGCGGCACGGTCGGGATGCTGGCCGCGGTGGCCTCGGCGGTGTAGAAGAACCCGGCGTCGAGCTGACCGGACTGCAGCCGCCCGACCAGGGTCTCCTCGGGGAAGATGTCCGACTTTTTGGCGGACAGCGCCGGCAGCGCCGGCAGGTTCTTCGACTTGGCGAAGTCGGTCATCGCCTGGACGGCGAGCACGCCCTTCGGGTCGGTAGCCGGGTCGGTGAACCCGAGTTTGAGGCCCGGCTCGGTGATGGCCTTGTACCACGGCATGGTCTTCAGGTCGGTGGCGAACTTGCTCTTCGGGTTGTACCCGATGACCAGCGCCGACGTCGCGAACGTGCCGTACCACGACACCCAGTTGCCGCCCGAGGCGCCCATCAGCGTCTTGGTGGTCTTGGGGCTGGCGCTGATGAACACGTCACCCTGGTGGACCTTGCCCTTGATCTCCGCGGCCAGGTCCTTGGAGCCGGCCGAGATGCCGGAGACGCTGTAGCCGGTCGCCGTCTGGAAGGCCGGCCCGACCTGCTTCTGCATCAAGGTGACCAGCGACCCGGCGTACAGGACGTTGACCGGTCCCGATCCCGTCGCGGACGACGAGGCGGCAGCGGACGGCGACCCCGCCGCGGAACTGCTCGCCCCGCCCGAGGCCGCGGACGAACTGCTGGATGAACTGCAGCCCGCCGCGGCCAGCGGAATGCACAGCAGCGCGACCACTGCTGCCTTGCGCGGCAGGCCGGCGAACCGCCGGGCCCGGCCTGGCCCATGAGAGATCATCATTGGCCGACCATATCAATCGGTAGTCACACAAAGACATGCCGGTGGCCGAACTGTAATTGCCCGATGCCAGCCTCCTGACAGGGACCCCGGCGGGTGATACAAGGTGATCATGAGTGCGTACGAGGCGACGATCGACACGCTCGCCGGCGAGCTGAACCGGGTCGAGGCGGCCTTCCGCGGACTGACCGGGCCGGAATGGGCGGCGTCCACTCAGCTGGTGCCCGTGCAGGAGGACCTGCCGCACTGGACCGTATTCGAACTGGCCGGGCATTTCGACATCTCGATCGGCCTGACCGCGATGCTGCTCGAGGGCCGCGGCGACCTGCAGCCGGCCCGGGACCGGGCCAGCTTCTTCATCAACCCGCGGTCCGAGACGGGGCCGGTCGTCTACCAGTACGCCTACACCATGGTGGAGGGCAGGACGCCCGCGGACATGCCGGGGGTCCTGGCCGCGACGTTCGGCCGGGCCATCGAGGGATGCCGGGCGGTGCCGGCCGGCACCACCGGGCCGGGGTACTTCGCGCCGATGCGGGTGGACGAGTTCGCGGCCAGCCGGGTCGTCGAGGCCGTGGTGCACGGCCTCGACCTGACCCTGGCGCTGGGCCGGGACCCGATCGCGACCCCGGCGGGGATCGCGCTGACCGCGTCGATCCTGGACGACCTGCTGGCCCGGCGGACCATCGGCCAGCGCCCGGATGACCTGGCCGACGACCTCGCCTGGGTGCTGGCCGCCTCGGGACGCGCGGCGCACCCGGACAACCGCCTGCCGCTGATCGGCTAACGAGCGCCGGGCCGCCGCGTAGCCGAGCAGCGCCGCCAGCCCGAGGGCGCTGCGCGGGGTGTAGGCGATCCGCCACAGGCCGCCGTGCGCGGCCGCGCGGGCCTCATCCTGCCAGGGATGATCCTGGGCCCGGCCGCCGCCGGTTTGCAGGTCATGGACGAGCAGCGCCGCCATCAGCGTCCGGGTGGTATCGGGCTCGAAGACCTCGACGCCGAACCGGCCGGCCCCGGCATACGCCGCTGCCAGCACGCGGTTCCTGGTCACCGAGCGGGTGCGGGTCGGCGGGGCGACGTTCATCGACACGGTCGCGCCGCCGTCGGCGGCAACCGTGGCGCGCCACCGCTGCAGGCGCTTGGCCAGCACGTAGTTCGGGCCCTGCTGGGCGATCAGGCTGTCGCAGATACCCGGATCAGCCCCGGGCGGGTAGGCGGGGCGGAGCAGCCGCCCGCCGGACAGCGCCCGCAGCGGGCCGCCGCCGAGCTTCGCGACCGGGGACCGGTTCGCGTAGGCGCGCGCCGACTGGGCGACCGCGTCGGCGGGCACGGCGAACACGTCGGTGGGCGTGGCGAGGAACGCGAGCGAGACGTCAGGGCGCCCGGCCGCCAGGCGCACGGTCAGCGCGTCGACGGCGCTGGCCACCCGGACGTTGGCCGCGCCGTCGGCGTAGACGTAGTTGCCCAGCGTCAGCGGCCCCTCGATGCCCGCCAGCCAGTCGGTGACGGCGGGAACGTCGCCGGTGAGGTCGAAGCCCACCCGTTCGGCCAGATTCGGCCCGTCGGCGGCGGTACCGGTCCCTCCGCCTGCGCCGTCGTCCGGCCCTCCGCGCGCGACCGGGACGAGCAGCGTTCCCGCGCTGCCACGCGCCATCCCGAGCACCCGTTCCCAGATAGCCGGGCTCGGCAGGTCGGCCGCTGCCACCCGGACGCCCCAGCTCAGCAGCACCGGGAGCGGACCGATCTCGGCGCCCGCGCCGAGCACGGCGACGGTACGGCCGGGCAGGGCCAGCATCTGCGGGCTCGCCGCCACCGTCGCGACGGCGTCTGCGCACGACGGCTCGACGATGCCGGCGGCAACCCACGCCTCCAGCCGCCGCAGTAGGGCGTCGCCGCTCAGCCGCTCCCCCCGGTAGGGGACCGACAGCACGCGTTCCGGCCCCCCGGCGCCGACCACCGTGACGGTGTCCAACTCGCTGCGGGGCGCCGCCGAGATCAGCGTGCCCAGCCCGCTCTCGGCGCCGTCCGGGCCGATGACGCGCATCCGCTGGTGCAGCGACGCCAGGCCGTCGCGGGCCACCGATACCGCCGCCTGCCTCGAGGTCAGCCCGGCTTCGACCAGCCTGCGGAAGTGCGCCAGGTAGCCCGCGCGCCAGCTGGCCTCCTGCCGGGCGGCGAGCGCCCCGGCCTGGTCCACCCGGTCCAGCGCGTCGGCGACGACGGCCTGGCCCAGCGCGGACGTGCTCCGGCGGCCGTCCGCGGCGGCGGGAAAGGCCACCCCGGGCTGCTCGTCGCTCTTGGGACTCCCTGCCGTCACGAGACCATCATGGCCCGCAGGCTATCCTGCGTGAAGTGAAGTACTTGCTGATGATCTACGGGAACCAGGAGAAGTGGGCGTCGATCCCGGCGCAGGAGCGGCCGGAGGCCATCGCCCGGCAGGACGCGTTCAACCGCACCTACCGCGAGACCGGCGAGCTGCTCGGCGCCTACGGGCTGGCCGACGCGGCCCAGGCCAGGCTGGTGCGCCGGGTGGACGGCCAGCCGGCCGTGACCGACGGCCCGTACCTGGAGACCAAGGAGTACATGGCCAGCTTCTACCTGCTCGACTGCGAGAGCGAGGAACGGGCGCTGCAGATCGCGGCGGACATGCCGTTCGCGGACGCCGAGCCGGTCGAGGTCTGGCCGGTGATGCACGAGGCCAAGCCGGACGTGTGAGCACGGCCCGGACCGGGACGGAGGACCTGCTGCGCGAGCTGGCGCCGCAGGTCCTGGCCGCGCTGGTGCGCCGGTACGGATACGGGCGGTTCCACCTGTGCGAGGACGCCAGCCAGGAGGCGCTGCTCGCCGCCGCGCTGCAGTGGCCGCGGGACGGCACCCCGGACAGCCCGCGCGGCTGGCTGGTCACCGTGGCCTCGCGCCGCCTGACGGACCAGGTCCGCAGCGAGCAGTCGCGGCGGACCCGCGAGGAACTGATCGCGGTCGCGACACCGCCGTCTGAGCTACTCGGTCCCCCGGCTGACGCCGGGCCCGCCGACCGCGATGACTCGCTGGCCCTGCTGTTCGGCTGCTGTCACCCGGACCTGTCCGCGCCCAGCCAGATCGCGCTGACGCTGCGCGCGGTCGGCGGCCTGTCGACCGCGCAGATCGCCGCGGCGTTCGGCGTTCCCGAGCCGACCATGGCCCAGCGGATCAGCCGGGCCAAGCAGACCATCGCCGGGACCGGGTTCGACTTCACCCTGCCGTCCGGCCCGGCGCGGACCGAACGGCTGCAGGCGGTACTGCACGTGCTCTACCTGGTCTTCAGCGAGGGCTACACGGCCAGCGAGGGAGAAGCGCTGACCGTGCCCGCGCTGTCGCAGGAGGCCATCCGGCTCACCCGCTGGCTGCACCGGCTGCTGCCGGACGACGGCGAGGTGACCGGCCTGCTCGCGCTGATGCTGCTGACCGACGCGCGCCGGGCGGCGCGTACCCGGCCGGACGGGTCGCTGGTGCCGCTGGCCGAGCAGGACCGGCAGCGGTGGGATCAGGCCGCGATCGCCGAGGGGGTCGCGCTGATCAGCGCCGCCCTCCCCCGGGGCGAGGTCGGCCCCTACCAGCTGCAGGCGGCTATCGCCGCGGTCCACGACGAGGCCGCGACAATGGCCGAGACCGACTGGCCGCAGATCCTCGGCCTGTATGACCTGCTGGAACTCGCCGCGCCGAACCCGTTCACCGCGCTCAACCGCGCCGTGGCGCTGGCCATGGTGCGCGGGCCGCAGGCTGGCCTGGAGGTGGTCGCGGCGCTTGAGGCGGACAAGCGGATGGCCCGGCATCACCGGCTCCTCGCCGTCCGGGCGCACCTGCGCGAGCTAGCCGGCCACACCGAGGCGGCAGCGGCCGACTACCTCGCCGCGGCGCGCCGCACGACCAGCCTGCCCGAGCGCCGTTACCTGGCCCTCCAGGCCGCGCGGCTGACCGCGCCGGGAGCACCCTCGCCGCAGTGAAATCAGCGGCGGTAGCGTGAGCGGGAACCGAGACCGAGGCAGGCGGCTGATGGGAATTCTCACCGACGACATGAAGCGGCTGGTCGAGGAGCAGAAGCTCGCGTTTCACGCGACTGTCTGCCCGGACGGTTCGCCGAACCTCTCCCCGCGGGGGTCGACCCGGGTGTGGGACGACGACCACCTGTTCTTCGCGGATATCTGCTCGCCGCAGACGACCGCGAACATCGCGGCCGGGTCGTCGGTCGAGGTTAACGTGGTCGACCCTTTCGTCCGTAAGGGTTACCGGTTCAAGGGCCCGGCGGTGATCCACGAACCCGGCTCGGCCACGTTCAGCGAGGGCGTCGAGCGAATGCGCGCGGACGGCTCGAAACTAGCCGGCCGGGCCAAGGCGATCATCGTGATCGAGGTGCGTCACGCCGCCCCGCTGGTCTCCCCGGCCTACGACGACGGGGCGACCACGGAGGCAGCGATGCTCGAGTCCCAGCGCGCCCGGTTCGCGCTCCTCCACGAACGTCACGACGGCCGGTAGCGCCGGTGGAACTGACCCGGACACCGCGCCTGCTGCTGCGGCACTGGGAGGAAACCGACCTCCCCGCGTTCTTCGATCTCTACTCACTCGACGAGGTCACGCGGTGGCTGGGGGCCCATCCGCGCCGCGCCCTGGCGACCGCGGACGAGGCGCGGGAGCGGCTGGCCCGGTGGATCGCCGCGGGAGGCCGGCTCGACCCGCCGCTCGGCCTGTGGGCCATGGTCCCGCTGTCCCCCGCGGGACAGCCCCCGGCCGGGACGCTCCTGCTGATGCCGCTGACGGACGCCGGCGGCCCGGCCGGCCTGGTGGAGATCGGCTGGCACCTGCATCCGCGCTGTCAGGGCCAGGGGTTCGCCACCGAGGCCGCCGAAGCGGTGCTCGCCGCGGCGGCAGCGGCCGGGATCGGCGAGGTCCTGGCGCTGACCGACCTCGACAACGTCCGCTCGCAGGCCGTTGCCGGCCGGCTGGGCATGCACGACGAGGGCACGACCGGCCGCTGGTTCGGGCTGACCACGCGCCAGTTCCGCAAGGAAATCCCGGCCAGGGACCGGGGGGAACCGGGAGGCTAAGCACTCCGCACGCCGGCCTCAGTCGTCCCGGCCGTTCCCGTTGCCCTTGTCCTTGACGGGGCCGTTTCCGTTCCCCGGCCCTTTCCCGTTCCCCGGCCCCTTCCCGTTCCCCGGCCCCTTCCCGTTCCCCGGCCCGTTTCCGTTTCCGTTCCCTGGGCCGTGGCCATGGTGGACCGCGGAGGCAACCGGGACCGTGGCGGCGACCGGCTGCCTGCGAGCGGCGGGACTCGCTGTCGAAGGCCGGGCCGGGGTCGCCGCGGAGCGGCCAGCCGGCGGAGCGGCGACGCCGCCGCTGCGCGACGGCGTCGGCGGGGATGAAGAAGGCGTTCGTGCCGGGCCCGGGGAAGCGGTCACCGGGCGCAGGGGGGACGCGAACCCGATGACGCTCGCCACCACGATGACGATGACGGCGGCGACCGCAGCACAGGCGTAACCGATCATCACGCGGCGGCGCGACCGGTCTCGGTCCGGCGGCGCGATGTCCTGGCTCCGGTACACGGCGGCCGGCCTGGTGCCGATGCCGCTAAGGAGCAGCCTCGCCCACGCCGCGACCTCAGCGGCGTCGCCGGGACGCCGGGCGGGATCCTTCGCGGTCAGCCGCATCACGAACGCGGCTAGGTCGGGGGCTACCCGCGGGGGCAGCGTAGGCAGCGAACGGTCCCGGTGGGCTAGGGCGACCTCCAGCGGCGGCCCGTCGAACGGCCGGGTGCCGGCCAGGCATTCGTAGGCCACGATCCCCAGCGCGTAAAGGTCGCTGGCCGGCCCCGCTTGCTCCCCCATCGCCCGCTCGGGCGCCAGGTAGGCCGGCGTGCCGATCAGCTCGCCGGTGGCCGTGACCGAAGCCGAGCCGACCGTATGGGCGATGCCGAAGTCCGTGATCTTGACGGTGCCCCCCGGGGTGAGCAGGAGGTTGCCTGGCTTGACGTCGCGGTGGACCATCCCGGCGGCGTGCGCGGCCTGCAGGCCGGCTGCGGCCTGCGCGACGATGCCCAGGGTCCGGGTGGCATCCAGCGGGCCGTCGGCCAGCACGGTCTCGAGAGAGGACCCGGCGACCAGTTCCATCACCAGGTACGGCGGATGGCCGCCGCCCCCCTCGCTGTAGTCGTAGACCTGTGCGATGTTCTCGTGGGACAGGGCCGCGGCGAGCCGCGCCTCGGCGCGGAACCGGGCTACCGCCTCCCCGTTCCCGGCATGCCGCACGTGCAGCAGCTTGATCGCCACGGACCGGGACAGCACCGTATCCGCCGCCCGCCATACCTGTCCGTAACCGCCATTGCCGATCTGTTCCTCGAGCACGTAACGCCCGCCGAGGACCGCTCCCGCCTGGGCCATCAGCTGCGCCTACCCCGGGTCGCGCTGTTCAATCACCGTCCGGGCGTGAGCCGTCCGGCAGTCTCGCGGGCTGCAGGCTTGCCCGATTTGCTTGACCACGCTAAGATTTGCTTATGCAAGCAAGAACCTTCACCGAGTCGGCCCGGCGGGCCCAGATCGTCACGGCGGCGATCGAGGTGATCGCCGAGATCGGCTACGCCAAGGCGTCGTTCAGCCAGATCGCGAAGCACGCGGGCCTGTCGAGCACCGGCATGATCAGCTACCACTTCGCGGGCAAGGACGACCTGCTCGCCGCGTGTGTGGCCGAGATCGAGCAGGTCACCGACGCGTTCATGCAGTCCCGGATCGCCGCCGCCGACGGCTACGTCGCGGTGCTGCGCGCCTACGTCGAGGCGAACGTCGCCCTGGTCGGCGTGCACTCCGCCGCCGTCCGGGCGCTGATCGACATCGTGCGGAACGTCCCCGCGCAGCGCGCCGGCGTCAACCAGCGCCTGGCCGTGTTCGAGGAGCACTTCCGCAGTGGCCAGGCGGCGGGCGCCTTCCGTCCCTTCGACATCCGGACCGTGACGACCGCCCTGACCAGCGGCCTGGACGCGGTCGTCGTCACGGCCGCTGCCAACGTGCCCGAACCTGCCGAGCTCGCCCGCATCGGCCGCGAGCTCGCCGACCTGTGCGTGCACGCGACCGCCGTCCATCCAGGAAAGGAAACGTCATGATGACCTACGAGCAGCCCGCACCTGACATGACGTACGAGAAGCCCGCAGCCGACACGGGACTGCGCCGGGTGATCCGCGCCAACGTGCTGACCGTCGTGTTCGAGGTGATCGTGCCGATGGTGCTGTTCTACGGCCTGCGCGCCGCGGGCGTGAGCCAGTGGTGGGCACTGATGGCCGGCGTCCTGGTGGCCGTGCCCTACGTGGGGTGGACCGTGGCGCGCAACCGCCGGGTCGACCTCCTCGCCGTGTTCACGCTGAGCGTCCTGGCGCTGTCCGTCGTGCTCGGCCTGCTGTCGGACGACCCGCGCACCCTCGCGATCCGGGAGGGATGGACCGCCGCGCTGGGCGGCCTGTTCGGCCTGTGGATGCTGGTCACGGTGCTGACCGGCAAGCCTGCCCAGCTGACCCTGGGCCGCACCATTGCCGAGGTCAAGCGCGGCGCCGAGGGCGCGGCCGCGTGGGCGGCCCGCTGGGACACCGACGCCCGGTTCCGGCGGGGCCTGCGCATCGACACGGCCGTCTGGGGCGCCGTGCTGCTGGCCAACGCGGTGGTGCACGTCGTGCTTGTCTACACGCTGCCGATCGACCTCATCTCCGGAGTCACCTCCGTGGAGTGGTTCGCCTCGCTGGCCCTCCTGATCACCTGGCACGTCTGGTACATCCGCAAGGAAAACCTCGACGCCTGACGTTGATTGGTACGTTGACAAGGTGACGGTAGTGAAGATCAACGCGATTACGGTGCCCGCCGGCAGCGGGGACGAGCTGGCCCGCCGGTTCGCCGCCCGGGCCGGGGCGGTCGACGACCAGGACGGCTTCGAGGGCTTCGAGCTGTTCAAGCCGACCGACGAGCGGACCACCTGGCTGGTCGTGACCCGGTGGCGGGACGAGGAAGCATTCAAGGCCTGGGTGAGCTCCCCCGCGTTCGCGCACGGGCACCGGTCGGCCGCTGAGCGGGCGGGCGGCGAGGCGCCGCCCTCGGTGGGAAGCCACAGCGAGCTCTGGTCGTACGAGATCGCCGGCGGATCGGCTCGCTGAGCACCGGATGACCGATCCCGGGCCGGCCGCGTACCGCTGGACGGACCCGTCCTACCTCCGGGACGTCCAGTACAAGACGGACGTCAACCTGGCCGCAAGGCAGTCCATCTATGCCTACCAGCAGCCGCCGATTGACCTGGCCCGCGAGACGCTCAGCCTGGCCGCCCCGGGCGGTGCGGAGGTCGTCGCCGACGTCGGCTGCGGCAACGGCCGCTACCTGGCCGAACTGGCCCGCCGCGGGCACGCGGGCCCGGTGCTCGGCGTGGACATGTCGCCGGGCATGCTGGCCGCGGCCAGGAGCGGCGCGCCGCGGGCAAGGCTGATGGTCGCGGATGCGACAGCGCTGCCGGTCCGGGACGCGGCGGCCGGCCTCACCCTGGCCATGCACATGCTTTATCACGTCCCGGAGCCGGATCGTGCGGTCCGCGAGCTGCGCCGGATCACCCGCCCGGGCGGCCGGGCGATCGTCGGCCTGAACGGCGCGGATCACCTGCGGGAGCTGCGCGGCCTCATCGCGGAGGCGCTGGCCAGCCTCGGCCGCCCGTCGGCACTGCCGCGCGAGCAGATCGGCCTGGATCAGGGCGAGGAACTGCTGCGCTCCGCGTTCACGTCAGTGACCAGGCATGATTTCGCAGCTGAGCTCCGGGTGCCGAGTCCCGAACCGGTCGCCGCGTACGTGCGGAGCCGCCTGCCGGACTCAGAACCGCTCGTCGCGGCCGTGCTCGGCGCCCTGCCGGCCGATCTCTCGCGGTTCCCGATCACCACCCACAGCGGCTGCCTGGTCTGCAGCTGAGGCCGCGCTCGTCAGCCGGTACCGGCCCCCAGCCGCCGCAGCAGGGCATTCTTGATCCCGGGCCGCGATCCGAATACCAGCAGGAACATGGCCTCGCGGGCGAGGCGCTGTGCGTGCTGGTCCGCGGTGACCGACCGGCTTCCGACCTGCACCGCCAGCGCCGCCGCGGCCCGCACGGCCAGCTCGGAGGCCGCCGCCCGGGCCTGCGCCATCGAGTCAGGATCCGCCGCGAGAGCGTCGTCCAGCCGGGCCCGGCAGGCGGCCAGCTCGCCGTCCAGCGGCCCCGGTCCGAGCAGCCTCGTGCACCGGCGGACCAGGCCGAGGGCGAGCGAGCCGTTGATCCGCAGGCGGTCAGGGCGCATGCTCTCGGCCGGGTCGAAGGGGACCTGCCCGGCCCAGCGCTCCCCCGGTACCAGGACGCCGTCGAAGCCCAGCCGGACGGTGACGCTCGCGTTGACGGCCGCCAGCCGCTGCCGGGTCACGGTGAGCCCGGGCTGGGCGGCCGCGTCCATGATCAGCGAGACGACACTGTCGTCGGGGCCCCGCGCCGCGACCAGCAACAGGTCGGTCAGCCCCCACCCGGAAACCCAGGGCGCCTCGCCGTCGAGCCGCCACCCGCCGCCGTCCGGCCGCGCTCGCAGCAGCGGTGGCCCGGGGATCGTGCCGTGCAGCGCGATCGCGCCGCGCACCTCACCGCGGCAGGCCGGGCCCAGCCACCGGTCGCGTAGCCCAGCGGGCGTACCTCCGGCGGCCAGGGTCGTGACCAGGCCGCGGTGCTGCAGCCAGACGAACGTGCTGGCCAGGCAGCCGCTGGCCAGTTCCTCGACTACCGCGCAGGAGTCTTTCAGGTCCAAGCCGAGGCCGCCGGCCGCGGCCGGCGCCGGCGCCCCGTACAGGCCCGCCGCGGCCAGCGCGTCCAGCTGGGCGGCCGGGATCGCGTCCAGCCCGTCGACCCGCATCGCGCCGGGAAACAGCAGGTCATCGGCGAGCCCGCGGGCCGCCGCGACGACGTCCCGGGCGGTCGTGGTCATACGGTCCAGGCCGCGGCGAGCTTGTCCATCGTCGCGTCCAGGCTGGCGTCGGTGACCTGCCGCGCCTGGTCGGCCAGGTACCACCCGGCGATCTCGCGGGCGCCCCGCTCGAACGGGATCACCGCCTGCCAGCCGGGCACCAGGCCGCGCAGCTTGGCGTTGTCGAACACCATCGAGTGCGCCTTGTCGCCCAGCAGCCCCGCGCCCCATTCCGGGTCGGCCGCCGCGATCGCGTCCGACGGCACGTGCACCAGGCGCGCGGTCACCCCCAGGGCCGCCGCGAACGCCTCCGCGATCTGGTTCCAGGTGAGCACGTCGTCGGAGGTGATGTGGACGGCCTCGCCGATCGTCCGCGGGTGGCCCAGCAGCGGGACGAACGCGCGGGCGAAATCGTCGTGGTGGGTCAGCGTCCACAGTGACGTCCCGTCGCCGTGCACGATGACGGGCTTGCCCGCGAGCATCCGGCCCAGCACCGTCCACCCGCCGTCGAACGGCACCGACGTCTGGTCGTAGGTGTGCGAGGGCCTGATGATCGTGGCCGGGAACCCCTCGTCCCGGTAGGCCGTCACCAGCAGGTCCTCGCAGGCGATCTTGTCACGGGAGTACTGCCAGTACGGGTTGCGCAGCGGCGTGGACTCGGTGACCGGCACCCGCGCGGGCGGCGTCTGGTAGGCCGAGGCGGAGCTGATGAACACGTACTGCCCGGTCCGCCCGCGGAACAGGTCGATGTCGGTGCGGACGTGACCGGGGGTGAACGCCACCCAGTCGACCACCGCATCGAACTCAAGGCCAGAGATTTCCGCCCGAACGGAGTCCGGTTCCCGTATGTCGGCCCGCAGCATGGTCACCCCGGGCGGGAGCGGCCGGACGGCGCTGCGCCCCCGGTTCAGCACGAACAGGTCGATGCCGGCCTCGACCGCGACCCGCGAGCACGCCGAGCTGATGATCCCGCTGCCGCCGATGAACAGCACCCTGAGCTTTGCCATGCTGCTAACGCTAAACCGGGATCACCCGGCCGGCCGGGCCGGGGGCCGCCGGTCGCCGG
Source organism: Streptosporangiaceae bacterium (assembly GCA_025934635.1). The sequence goes on from JAICWX010000019.1 coordinate 43,428, forward strand.
CGGTTCGGCCGCGCACAGCTCTCGCGTATTGCCCGGATTCGTCGGTAATTAACCCATTTATAGACCTGGAAAAGGCACGGATTATAGCTCCGGAAGATGACAACGATGACGGAAACGGCCACATGAGCCAGAGCTTGGAATAACCCGCTCCAGTCACGATATTCTCTGCCTATGCCGTCCACCGTCGCCTGCGAAGCACCAGGCCAGCACGGCACGCCAACTGAGCTGAAATGCTCAGAACCGGCCTCCCTGGCCGAGGTTCACACCCTTAGCGCGGCCCATGCCATTGAGGCTGCCCAGGTGACGGAGATGCTTTCCGGGGGAAAAGGAGTGCGCGTTCACGGCGCCTGGATCCGCGGCCAGCTCGACCTGGACGGAATCGACTGCGCCACCGGCCTGCGGCTGACCGGATGCCGGCTCGACCAGCCGCTCACGCTGCGGGACGCCACCGTGCCCTGGCTGGTGCTCGAGGAGTGCGTGCTGCCCGCGGTCTGGGCGGACCGGGCCCGGACAGGAACCCTGACCATCAAGAACTCGCTGGTCAGCGGGAAGTACGCCGACGGCGTGCTCCGGTTCGCCGGCGTCCGCGTGACCGCCGACCTGCGGCTCACCGGGACCCGGGTGGACAGCCCGGCCGGGCCCGCGGTGCTGGCCACGGGCCTGATCGTGGACGGCAGCGCGTTCATGGAGACACTCGACGCGCGGGGCGCCAGCCCGGGCGGGGCGGTGTGCTTCACCGGCGCGACGATCGGGGATGACCTGGTGCTGCAGGGCGCCCGGCTGATCGCGGGAGCCGGCCCGGCGTTCAACGGCGAGATCCTTATCGTCAAGGGCGCCGCCTGGCTGGACCAGGGGTTCACCGCGACCGGCACCGGTCCGTCCGGCGCGGTGTGCCTGACCGGTGCCCGTATTACCCGGCAGCTGTCGCTGCGCGGCGCGAGGCTGGCCAACGGCAGCGGCCCGGCCCTGGCCGCGGACCTGCTGACGGTCCGGGCCGGCCTGATGGCCGACCAGGGTTTCACCGCGATCGGCGCGGGCGAGGTCGCGGCCGTGCGGCTGAACGGAGCCAGCATCCGGGGCTACCTGCTGCTCGACGGCGCCACCCTCACCAACCGGTCCGGGCCGGCCCTGGCCGCGAGCCGGCTCAGCGTCCAGGGGGACCTGACGATGACCGGGCACGGCGAGGCGGGGGCGCGGTTCAGCGCGACCGGGGCGACCGGGCCGTGCACCGTCCAGCTGCGCGACGCCGAGATCACCGGCGCGCTCTCGCTCGCGCGGGCCACCGTCATCAACTACCCGGTCCGCGGCCGGGACGGCGGGTTCGGCCTTGGTGACGCCGCCAGCCTGAGCGACGGGGCGGTCTGCCTGTCGGGCGCCACCATCGGCGGCGACCTGGTGCTGGCCGGCGCCACGTTAACGTCGGCGGACGGCCCGGCGCTGCTGGCCGACCACGTGACCATCGGGGGTGACGCGTTCCGCTGTGATCACAGCGGAGCCGACTTCCGCGCCACCGGCACGGGTGACCTCGGTGCGGTCTGCCTGGCCGGCGCGCGCATAGCCGGCCTGCTCTGTCTCCGCGGCGCGGCCCTGACCAGCAAGAACGGGCCGGCGCTGGTGGCCGATGCCGCCATCGTGGAGGACGACGCGCTGCTCGACCTGGGCTTCACCGCGACCGGGGCGGGCCGCGAGGGAACGGTCGTCCTGGTCGCGGCCACCGTCGGCGGGCAGCTGTCGCTGAGCGGTGCCGTCATGACCAACAGCAGCGGTCCCGCCCTGGTCGCCGACGCGGCCTCGGTGCGGGGCGCCGTGCGCCTGGACGAGGGGTTCACCGCCACCGGCAGCGGCGGCCAGCGGGCCGTCGTCAGCCTGGCCGGGACGCAGGTGGGAGGCCAGCTCAGCTGTACCGGCCAGGCGGCCGGCGGGCGGCCCGACGCGCCGGCCCTCGACCTCGGCCGTGCCCGGGTCGGCGGCCTGCGGCTGAGTACCGGTTTCGGGGTACCGCTGAACTTCGACGACCTGACCTGCGCCGAGACCCCCGTGCTGCTCACCGGGAATCCGCCGACCCGGGTGCCCGAGGCCAGCCAGGCCGCCGAATGGCGGCCCGTGCTCGCCCGGAGCGCCGACGCGTCGGCCCGCGGCATGCTCACCCGGCTCGGCCGGACGTTTCGCCTGGCGCGGGCGCCCCACCAGCCGGCGACCGACACGGTGCCGTTCCCCCGGCTGGCCCCTCCCCCGGCCGGGACGGCCGCGCCGTAGTAGCTTGCTGAAATGCACGTACTCGGCATGGTGCTGCACCCCGAACGGGATTGCAGCGGGGCGGTGGGGTCGATCCTGGAGTGGGCGGCCCGCCGGGAGATCGAGGTCTTGGGTATCCAGGACGAGGTCCGCAGGATCGTGTGCACCGCCGAGGCGGTGAGCGCCGAGGAACTGCGGCGGCGGTCGGACCTGATCGTCAGCCTGGGCGGCGACGGCACCATGCTGCGCGCCATGCGGCTGGCCGACCGGCAGAGCTTCCCGGTCCTCGGGGTGAACCTGGGCAAGCTGGGTTTCCTGGCCGAGGTCGACGTGCCCGACCTGGCCGAAGCGCTGTCCGCGATCGACAATCACGAGTTCACCACCGAACCGCGGCTGGCCGTCGACGCCGTCATCGGGGACCAGCTGATCACCGCGTTCAACGACATCGCGTTCGTGCGCTTCCCCGGGCACAAGACCGCCGCCATCGCGGTGGAGGCCGCGGGCCGCCGGTTCGTCAGCTATACGGCCGACGCGATCGTCGTGGCCACGCCGACCGGGTCGACCGCCTACAGCTTCTCGGCGGGCGGGCCCATCGTGAGCCCGGCGGTGGAAGCCCTGCTGGTCACGCCGGCCGCGCCGCATTCGGCCTACAACCGCGGGCTCGTCGTCTCGGTCAACGACGAGCTGACCCTGCACGTCCTGCCGGGCAGCGGCCGGCTCGCGGTCGAGGCCGACGGCATCGTCGCCGCCAACGTGGAACCGGGTGACCGGATCGAGCTGCGGCCCCGTCCCGGTGCCGCCCGTGTCGTGCGGCTCGGGCACAGCACGTTCTACGAGCGGGTCAGACGTAAGCTCCGGCTGACCGATTCCGCTGAGATCTCGATCGGCTGGCCCTGACGCCAGGAGCCGGGCACGACCCGGACGAGCCGCCGAAGGCGCTGGCCACCGCGGTCCGCGCCCAGCGCATCCGGGCGGCCGCCGTCTCGGGGTGCTCGCCGTACTCCTGCGCGACCCGGGCGGCGCAGCCCGTGGTTCCCAGCGTGCCGGTCACCGCCGTGATCGCCAGCCTGACCTGCGCGGCGCTCGGCTCATCGGAGCGCTGCAGCGCCGAGGCGAAAAGCGCGTCGGCCCGGGCCGAAGCCGGGCTCAGGTCGTAGGTTGCGGACCACATCGCGGGCCTCCTTCTCCCCTGGGGGGCGGCCATCCCCGGCTGCCCGGCCGCCGGCACGAGTCGTTCCGGCGACCGGGAAGCCAGCGCCCGTGCAACTGCGGGCGCCCCTCAGAAAATCCGGAGCGCCGGCCGGCCTTGGTGATACATCCCGCGACTGCTTTGTTGCGGTTCCGCACCCCATGACGGCTGAAGCGCACCGGCGCCGGGGCTGCGGTGGCGGGTGCGCGCCAACCGCGCCTTCCTCGGCCGGGCGATCAGGTACCTGGCCGCCGAGGCGGGCATCCGCCAGTTCCTAGACATCGGGACGGCCGCCCCGCCGGGCGCTCCCGCCCCGGAAGGCGCGGTATCAGCCCACGGCGCCGTGGCCCGCAAGCCCGGTTCCTAGGTCTCCAGCTCGACCGGGTCCCCCACGGTGACCCGGCCCGGTTCCACGGTCGAGCCGTAGACCCCGAACCTGGCGTCGCGTTCCCGGGCGATGGCGCGCAGGATGGCCGGGGTCCTGGCCAGGGTCACCGGGTCGATGGTGACCATCACGCAGCGCCGGTCACGCTGGTCCACTCGCATCCGCAGGCCGCCGATGCGCAGGACCCGGCCGACCCAGGTGTCCTCGGGGAAGCCGGGTCCCGAGATGGCCTCCACCAGCAGGTTGGGCCGGAACCGTTCGGCCGCCAGGCCGTCGGCCCCGGCCAGCTCGCTGAGGCCGGCCAGAGCCCGCGTGGTCAGCAGCGACAGCGGCATCGTGTCGAAGACCCCGCGGTCCTGCTTGATGACGCGTACACCCGGCCCCAGTTCGGCCGCTAGCGCGGGGTCAGCCGCGTCGAGTTCACCGCCCGACGGCGTCCGCACGAGCGTAGCGGAGGCGTCGGGGCGGTCCGGTTCGGCGAAGCGCGGCCGGTAGCGGGCCATCTCAGGGCGTTCCCTGATCGTCAGCCACGGAAAGCCGTTGCGCACGTGCCCGTCGCGGATGAAGGCCCACCGGCGATCACCCGCGAAGCCGTGCCACGAGGCCTCGACGTAGGACAGCCCTTCGGCTGCCATGGATTTCACTGGGTAGCGCCACAGCGCAACGACGCGACCGATTACGGTCATTACCGCCTCCACCGGCTATGAGGCGCCCTTGCCGATGAAGCAGGTGTCGAGCGTGGCGGAATAATCCGTCGCAGCGCCCCTCGACCATCTTCAGGATGCCATAGCCGCGCGCCGCACTCCAAACCGCGCTCGGGACCAGCGGAACAGCACCTCGCGGGTGGCTAGCTGACGAGGGCCTGGGAGGCCTGGTCGATGAGACCGCCCAGGTCCTCCCGGGCGGCTGCCCGGTACAGCGGCCCGGAGCCGTCGGTCAGCAGCTGGCTCACCAGCGCGACGCCGCGGGCCGGAACCGGGCGCGGCGCCGTGAGGTAGTTGGCCAGTCCCGTCAGCTCGGGCGCCGACCCGGCGATCAGGTCCCGGCGCAGCGGGACGTGCGGCCTGAACGCCGCCAGGGGTGACCGCGCCTCGGCCATCGGATGCGGGCGCGCCGACGGGACCGCGGACGCTGCGAGCATCCGCCGCAGGCTCGTGGCCAGCGCCCGGCGGTACCGGGCGGAGGTCAGGAACATGGCCCGGGCCGCCAGGACGGCATCCGCCTCCGGCCGGGTACCGCTGGCCAGCTGGCGGTCCAGGCGGACCGCCAGGACGCGGGCCAGCAGCCGGTGCCAGGGCGAGACCCGCTGGACGGTCAGGCGGCCGAGGTCGTCATCGAGCAGGACATGCATCGCATGCCACCTCCTAGGAACGTGACCTGTAAACTAAGTATAGCGGTCATGTATGACTAGTGAAAGTTTTTAAAAGGTCACGAGGAAGGGTGCCGGATGAACAAGCGAGCTGATGATCATGACGGCTAGCCTGATCGGCATGACGGTGCCGTCGTGGGCGTCCCACCTCGAGAGCAAGCTGGCGCCGCCGTCGCTGCTGCCCGTCCAGGCCTTTGTCGACACCCTGGACCTGGACCGGCAGACCGACGTGCTGGCTCACCCCGACGAGGCCCTGGCCTGGCTGGCCGACGCGGGCCTGCGCGCGCAGGATCAGCCTGGCTCCGAGGCGGACCTGCGGCTGGCCCGGGCGGTGCGGGAGAGCCTGCGCGCCCTGATCGGCCGCAACACCGGCGGGCCGCCACTCACCGAGGCCGAGCTGCGGCCGCTGGAGCAGGTGACGGGCCAGGCGGCACCCCGGCTCCAGGTGAGCGCGGACGGCCGGGTCGGGCTCGGGACCGGTGGCGGCGTGAAGCGGCTGGCCGACGGCCTGGCCGGGCTGCTGCTGGCCGTCCGCGACGCGCAGGCCGACGGCAGCTGGGACCGGCTCAGGCTGTGCGGCAACCCGGACTGCCGCTGGGCTTTCTACGACGGCTCGCGCAGCCGCCAGGGTGCGTGGTGCGAGATGGCCTCGTGCGGCAACCGGCTCAAGAACCGGAACCTCCGCGCCCGCCGCGCCCAGGCCAGCTGAGCGGGGGGCGCGGGCGGTCAGGCGGGTTTCTGGCGTTCCTGGGCGGCTACGGCCAGGAGTTCCTCGGCGTGGGCCTGGCCGTGCTCGGAGTCTTCCAGGCCGCCGAGCATCCGGGACAGCTCGCGGACCCGGGCGCCCTGGTCCAGCCGCACCACGCCGCTGGCGGTGACCAGGCCGTCGTCGGACTTCTGCACCACCAGGTGGTTGTCCGCGAACGCGGCCACCTGCGGCAGGTGGGTGACCACGATCACCTGCGAGGAGCGGGCCAGCCGGGCCAGCCGCCGGCCGATCTCGGTCGCGGCCTTGCCGCCGACCCCGGCGTCGACCTCGTCGAAGACGAACGTCGGCACCGGGTCAGCGCCGGCGAAGACCACCTCGATGGCCAGCATGACGCGGGACAGCTCGCCGCCGGAGGCACCCTTGTTCAGCGGCAGCGGCGGCGCGCCGGGGTGCGCGGCCAGCCTGATCTCCACGTCGTCGGCGCCGTAGGGGCCGGGCACGTCCAGCTCGGTGAGCACCGCGGTGAGCGAGGCGTGCGGCATGGCCAGCGCGGTCAGCTCGGCGGTCACCTCGGTCGCGAACCGCTCCGCCGCGACGGTGCGCAGCTCGGTCAGCCGGGCCGCGAGCGCGGTGACCTCGGCCTGCAGGGCGGCTTCCTCGGCGGCCAGGGCGGCGATCTTGTCGTTGTCCCCCTCCAGCTCGGCCAGCCGGGACGACGCCTGCTTGGCCCAGTCGAGCACGGCGGCCACGTCGCCCGCGGCCGCCCCGTAGGCACGGATCAGGCGGCCGAGCGCCGCGCGGCGTTCCTGCACGGCGGCCAGCCGGGCCGGGTCGGCGTCCAGCGCCTCGTTGTAGGAGGCGAGCTCCCCGGCCACGTCGGAGATCAGGTAGCTGGCCTCGGACAGGCGGTCGGCCAGCCCGGCCAGCAGCGGGTCGTGCGAGCGGACCGCCTCCAGCGCGCGCCCGGCGACGCCGAGCAGCGTGACCACGTCGGTGGCGTCGACCGAGGCCGAGACGGGGTCGCCGAGCAGCGCCTCGTGCGCGGTGGTCGCCGCGGCCTGCAGCGCGTCGGCGTTGGCGAGCTTCTCCTCCTCGGCCAGCAGCGCCGTGTCCTCGCCGGCCGCCGGCGAGACCGCCTCGACCTCGCCCAGGCCGAGCCGGAGCGTCTCCGCCTCGGCCGCGCGCTCCCGCTCCGCCTGCGTCAGCGTCTCGAGCTCGTCGCGGACCGCGCGGTGCCGGTCGTACACCCGGCGGTAGCCGGACAGGGCCGCGGCCAGCTCCCGGCCGCCGAACCGGTCCAGCGCGTCGCGCTGCCGCCCCGGCTTGAGCAGCTGCTGCTGATCCGACTGGCCGTGCACGGCCACCAGGTCATCGGCCAGCACCTGGAGCAGCGCTACGGGCACCGAGTGGCCGCCGGCGAACGCCCGCGACCGGCCCTCGGCCGAGACCGAGCGGCTGAGCACGAGCGAGGACCCGTTGTCGTCGAGGTCTCCCCCGGCCTTCTCGACCTCGCGCGCCACGTCGGCGGAGACGAGCAGCCGTCCCTCCACCGCGGCCCGCGCCGCGCCCGGGCGCACCCGCGCCGGGTCGGCCCGGCCGCCGAAGAGCAGCCCGAGCGCCGTCACGACCATGGTCTTCCCGGCGCCGGTCTCGCCGGTCAGGGCGGTGAACC
>JAICWX010000232.1 GCA_025934635.1 Streptosporangiaceae bacterium
TATGGCCCACCGCACCGAAGCGTGCGGGTGGAGGATTCGCCTAGTCCGGTCTATGGCGCCGCACTGCTAATGCGGTTGGGTGGCAACACCCTCCGGGGTTCAAATCCCCGATCCTCCGCCGTCCTGACTTGGGAGTCCGTGCTAGCGCGCGGGCTCCCATCGTCGTCTTAGCGGTCGCCTCGCTGTACACCCCCCTCCTGAACTTGTGGATAACTTTGGCGTGCGCGGAGAGTTCCAGCGGCCCCGGAGATTTTCTGTCCACAGGGTTGTGGATTCAGTTTCAGGGGTCTGACCAGGTTATTTTTATTAACTGTCCACATAGTCCACAGGGCTGGACCCACAGTTGTCCATGGGATTGTCCACGCTCCCCACGGCCAACCACGGGCCAACCACGGGCCAACCACGGGCCAACGCACAAGTTATGCACAGGACTGTGTGGACAACCCTCTGCGGGTGCAGGGGAGTGCTAAGGAGAGAATTGAGGCATGACGCCACCGGCTGGTGAGATCGGCCAGCTTCGCAACGAGGAACTTCCCGCCATCCGCGTGATCGTCCCGCCCGACACCAGGGGGCGCCTGTTCGCCGACGATCTCGACCCGGGCGATGTCGTGTTCGACCGCAGGCTGACGGCGATGCTCGTCTGGCACGAGCGCTACCCCATCGGCCGCGGCTGGCGCTCCGGCTGGGTGCTGAGCTACGACACGGACGGCCAGGGGAACCCGGACGACTACATCGTCGGCCTCGGCCTGGAAGATATCGACGCCGCCGTGACGCAGGCCCGCGACTACCTGCGGGCCGTGGGCTACCCCGTCAGCGGCTGGGCCCCCCCGCCATGATCAGCACTTCCGTGATCAGCGCGGTCCTGACCACAGCGCGGTCCTGACCACAGCGCTGTCCCGACCACCGCCGCGGGCCGCCAGGACCGCATCGTGGGATTGCGGGTAACCAGTTTGGATTGATGACGTGGGGTAGGCGGCTGGGCTGTACCACGTCTAGGAACGGAAGCACATGATGGCTCGTCGCACCGGCCCAGAAGGCAAGCGCAGCGCTGCCGATCCAGCGACCACGCGGACACCCGACCGAGCGACCACGCCGGCCCGGCACGTGCCGCAGGAACTCAGCGACATCCCCAGGTCAGGATGGCTCGCCGTGCTGAAGCGCGCGGTCCGCGAGTTCAAGCACGATGACATCACCGACCGGGCCGCCGCGCTGACCTACTTCGGCGTGCTCGCCCTGTTCCCGGCCATACTGGTACTGGTGTCCGTCCTCGGGCTGCTCGGCAAGTCCACCACCCAGCAGGTGCTCAACAACGTCGCCCAGATCGCCCCCGGCGGCGTGCACACCTTCCTGAACGGCGTCGTCACCCAGGTTCAGGGTAAGGCGGGCCTCGCCGGGATCGCGGGGATCATCGGCCTGCTGGTCGCCTTCTGGTCCGCGTCAGGCTACGTCGCGGCCTTCATGCGCGCCATGAACGCCATCTACGACGTGGACGAGGGCCGCCCGATCTGGAAGACCGTCCCGGTCCGGATCATCATCACGCTGATCCTGGTCGTCATGCTCCTGATCGCCGCCGGCATCGTGGTGCTGACCGGGCCGGTCGCGAACAAGGTCGGCTCGGCCTTCGGTATCGGCCACGCCGCCGTGCTGGCCTGGGACATCGTCAAGTGGCCGGTGCTGGTCGTCATCGTCTGCCTGATGCTCTCGCTGCTCTACAAGGCCAGCCCGAACGTCCGGCAGCCCCGCTTCCGGTGGATCTCGGCGGGCGGCGTCATCGCCGTGATCCTCTGGCTGATCGCCTCCGGGCTTTTCGCCGTCTACGTCAGCTTCTCCGGCTCCTACAACAAGACCTACGGGTCGCTCGCCACCGTGATCATCTTCCTGGTCTGGCTGTGGATCACCAACATCGCGATCCTGCTCGGCGCCGAGTTCAACGCCGAGGCCCAGCGTGAACGCGCTATCCGCATCGGGGTACCTGACGACCTGGAGCCCTTCGCCGAACTGCGGGACACCCGCAAGCTCGACGACCCGGAGAAACGCCGGGTCGAGCAGGCCGAGCGCACCCGGGAGCAGATCAAGAACTCCGAACGCTGACGCACCGCCACCGCGCGCTCGTGAGCGCCGCTAGCCTGGCGGGGTGAGCGAGGTGGTGACCAGCGCCGCGAACCCGGTGGTGAAGCGGATGCGCATGCTCGCCAGCCGCAAGTTCCGGCAGCGCGAAGGCATGTCGCTGGCCGAGGGCATCCAGCCGGTGTGGCAGGCGGTGGAGGCGGGCGCGCCGGTCGAGGCGCTCATCTTCGCGCCCGACCTGCTTCGCTACCAGCCTGCGGTCGAGATGGTGCTGGAACAGGAACGCCGTGGGGTCCGGGTGGTGCGGCTGAGCGGGGAGCTGTTCCAGCGGCTGTCCGACCGCGACGGCGCGGCCGGGCTGGCCGCGATCGTGGGCCAGCGGCTGACCCCGCTGCCCGAACTGCCCGCGGAGCCAGGCACGACGATGGTCGCGCTGCACGAGATCGCTAGCCCGGGCAACCTCGGCACCGTGATCAGGACGGCCGGCGCGGCCGGCGCGCGGGGGGTCATCCTGGTCGGCGCCACGGCCGACCCGTACGACCCGGCCGCGATCAAGGCGAGCATGGGGGCGATCTTCAGCGTGCCGGTGGCCCGCGCGGCCGGTAGCGACGAGTTCTTCGCCTGGGCGGACGAACGTGACCTAGCCGTCGTCACCACGTCCGCGCGCGCCGAGCAGAGCGTGTGGGAGGCCCGGTACCCCGATCCGCTGGTGGTGCTGATGGGCAGCGAGGGCCCGGGGCTGCCCGACGCTGACCTGCGGCGCGGCCGCCTCCAGGTCAGCATCCCGATGACCGGCACCGCCGAGTCCCTCAACCTCGCCGTCGCCACTGGCGTGGTCCTGTACGAAGTGGTGCGGCAGCGCCGCGCACGAGGCCAGGACTGACTCCAGCGAGGTAGCGGCCACGGTCAGCTTGCCCCGTTCGTCGATATTGCTCTTTGCTAGTGCATTTACCTAGACTGAGCGTGCCTCGGCGGCGGACTAGGAGGAATCATGGCTGTCGACTGGGTGGTCGTAGGCATCGACAACGGTGGTACCACGAACAACGGGACCATCCTCGACTCCAGCGGCCGGTTCCTGCTCGACCGGATGGCCGAGGTCCCCAGCGAGGTCCGGGAGGGCCCCGACAAGGCGATCAGGGCACTGGTCCAGTCGGTGGAGCAGGTGCTGGGGCTGGCCGAGGTGCCGATGTCGGCGGTGCGGGCGGTCGGCCTGGACACGCCGGGCCCGGCCAGCGCGGACGGCGTCATCTCGTCTAAGGGCGCGACCAACTTCGGCCACGTCGGCTGGCGTGGCTTCGACATCCGGGGGGCCCTGGCCGGCCGGATCGGGCTCCCGGTGATCTACAACAACGACGGGAACTCGGCCGCGCTGTACGCGCACAACGTGCGGTTCGGCGCGGAGTCCGGGCGGCGCAGTTCGGTGGCCGCGATCGTGGGCACCGGCCTCGGCGGCGGGATCATCCACAACGGCCAGGTCATCAAGGGCGCGGCCGGGATGGCCGGGGAACTCGGTCACGTGCCGATCCCGCTCGATGGCCTGCTCGCCGACGGCCAGCCGATGCCCGCGTGCAACTGCGGCCAGACGGGCGACGCGGAGAGCGTGGCCTCGCTCACCGGCATCCAGAACAACCTGCTGCCCTACTGGCTCAGCCGGTACGAGGGCCACGAGCTCGCCAGCCTGCCGATCGCCGCGGCGGCCAAGCTCGTCCGCAAGTTCGCGGAAAACGGCGACGAGATGGCGCTGGCGATGTTCCGGCAGCAGGCGATGGCGATCGGGCGGCTGTTCACCATCGCGGCGAACTTCCTCGACCCGGACGCCTACTTCCTCGGCGGCGGCGTGGTCGAGGCCGCACCGCACTTCCGCGACTGGTTCTTCGCCGAGGTGCGCGCGCACACCGTGCTGCGCGAGGAGCAGGCCCGGGCGGCGGAGATCTCGCTGGTGCCGGACCTGGATATGGCCGGGGCCCGCGGATCGGCGTACGCCGCCCGGGACTGGCTCGTCAGCCAGAGCCAGCCCGCCCCCCGTTCCGTGGCGGACATCAGCTAGGCAGGTCCGAGCCGGCGTCGGGCTGCTGGCTACCTAGTCCCCGCCGTCGTCGGTGTCCTTGAAGATCAGCCCGCATACCTCGAGGTAAAGCTGCTCCGGGTAGGGCAGGTGGTCGACCTTGTTGAGGGCCTGGTCCTGTCCCGCGGACTCCAGGATGAATTCCCCGTAACCGAGGATCCGCCCCATCGTGGACCGCTGGAAGCTCATGTCCGTTACCTTGCTGAGCGGCATCATGTTCACCTTGCGGGTCAGCAGCCCGGTGGCGAGGATGAACCGCTGCGAGGTGACGACGAAATAAGTTTCGCCCCACTCGAAAACCTTGATGGCGAGCCGCAGGAAAACGAGTCCCCACAGGATCCAGATGATCAGGATGGCGGTGCCGTTGTTCTTCGCGAAGACGGTTGTCAGCCATCCGGCAATAGCCAGTCCGACGAGGACTTCGAAAATAGGTCTGATCAGTACGGCCGGATGCTGGTGGACCGTGATGACCTGCCGCTCGTGCGGCAGGAGGTACCTGTTTACCGAGGCAGGAACCGTATCGGTGTTCGGAACCAGCCTCATGTCAGCGTCCGGCCTTAGATCGACGCGAAGAAGTTAGATAGTCCGTGAGCCGCCGAGGTCAGGAAGGTACCGATGTTGTGAACGACATGGGCCGCACCTGACGGCTGCTCGATAATCCACCACACAACGAACGCAAGAGCAAGCCACCCGATGATGGACTTAAGATTCACGTCGACTCCCACAGGCGCCGGGACTGTCCTGCTTGCCAGAGAACCTATGTTAGCTCGCACCGATTGGCCGGCCCAATGCTAACGGGGTGAAGCTGCCGCGTTGGGATGTGTATGCCCGCGCGGCACCCCCAGTATGCCCCATCGGTGAAAACAGTGCGTGACCGGACGTGCCGGCCACGCCGGCATCATCGGCTGAATCCACGGTTCGTGGCCCTGATCGGGGATTTTGCCGCCGGATCGGCCGGTCATCTGACAGCATTCCTCCGTGCAGACCATGCTGGTGAGATGACGGTGGCAGACGTGGGTGAGACAGACTTCGCGGTCATCGTCTACCGGGAAGAGGACCAGTGGGAGGCGGATGGCCTGCCGATCTCGGTCACCGCTGACCTGGATGACTTCATCCAGGCGCTGCGCCGTCAGCCGAGCCGCGGAGGCACCATCGGCTTCGCCGGCGTGGGCGACGACTTCTGGGTCGCGATCCGGGTCCTCGGCGAGGAAGAGTCGCTGTTCCTGTCCGACCTCACCGCGGCGGTGGAGTACCCGCTGGCCCGCCAGGTACTCGAGGCGCTGGATATCCCGGTGCCCGCGGACGATGAGCTGGACCAGGTGCTGCCAGCGGGCGACATGTCCATCTTCACGGACCTGGGGCTCGACGAGATGGAGCTCGGGGCTGTCTCGGCCGACCTCGACCTGTACCCCGATGACGCCGTCGCCCTCCTCGCCGATCGGCTCAGGTTCGGCGACGCGGTCGACCGCGTCCTCGATACGCTCCTCGGCTCGTAGCCCGGCCCCGGGCCTGATGACGCCGACCGGGTACACCGCCTCCTTCGAGTCGGCCATGCGGCTCGCGCTGGCGGCGGCGAGCGCGCCCGGACCCGCCGGCGTTCCCGAGGACATCCCGGTCGGCGCCGTGATCCTCGACGAAGCAGGCGCCGTCGTGGCGCGCGCCCGGAACCGCCGGGAAGCGGACCGCGATCCGACCGCGCACGCCGAGATCGTCGCGATCAGGCAGGCGGCCGGAGCCCTCGGCCGGTGGCGGCTGACCGGGCTGACGCTGGTGGTCACCCTCGAGCCGTGCCCGATGTGCGCCGGCGCGGTGACGGCGGCCCGGCTGGACCGGGTGGTCTACGGAGCCGAGGATCCCAAGGCCGGTGCGGCCGGGTCGCTGTGGGACCTGCTGCGGGATACCCGCCTGAACCACCGCCCGGAGGTCATCGGCGGGGTGCTGGCACAGGAGTGCGGCGCCCTGCTCCGCGACTTCTTCGCGACGCGGCGGCACGGCGAATAGGTGTAGCGGGGTTCATGCTGCCGCGCACGCGCGGATTCGGGTAAGCTCGCCTGCGGTGGAGTCGCCTAGTGGCCGAGGGCGCACGCCTCGAAAGCGTGTGAGGGGGCAACCCCTCCGTGGGTTCAAATCCCACCTCCACCGCTGCAGGGCCGCATGAGCGTTCGCTGTGTCTCCCCGGAGGATGTCCCTTCCGGACGACTAGCGCTGCCGGAGATGCGTGCCGCCGGGGGAACTTAGCGCGACGTCTCGGTCGTTCGCTGTAGTGAACACGTGGTTTTCGGAGGTGCGGCCTGCCCTCGGTGAGTCCGCCTGCCTGTACCACCAGACGCCGGGCGAGGAGAACCGAGTGCTTGAACCACAGGGGGCCGGCTTTTTCCTGCTCCTGCTCGTGGTCTTCGGGGGCCTGCTGGTCTGGGTGGCACTGGCCAAGCAGCTCGTGTTCCGCATTTTCGCCGCCTGCCTGGCGTTTTTGCCCGCTATGGTCTTCGGGGTAGCGGCCGTCAACAAGTTCTACGACTACTACCAGACCTGGGGCGGGATGATCAACGATCTCACCAGCCAGGGCGTGAGCAGCATCCCCAAGTACGCGGCCCCCGGAGCCGGTAACAACAAGCAGTTCGACAAGAACATCGGCCGGGTTACCAGCACGGCGGAAGACGCCCAGGTCGGCTACCTGTTCCAGATATCGGTCACCGGGGCCCGCAGCCACCTGACCCGTGACGTCTACGTCTACCTCCCGCCGCAGTATTTCCAGAAGCGCTATGCGCACTACAAGTTCCCCGTCATCGAGCTGCTGCACGGCTCGCCGGGCAACCCGCAGGCCTGGGTCGACGTCATGGGCGTGATCCCCACCTTCCTCAGCCAGCTCGGAACCCACCCCGGGGACAGCGCGGTGCTGGTCATGCCGGACACTGACGGCGGCCAGCGGTACGAGCTCCAGTGCCTCAACAACCCGGGCGGCATCCAGGACATGACCTTCGTCGCCCGGGACGTGCCCGAGGCGATCGCGCGGATCGCCCGCGTGCAGCCGCCGGGCCGCGCCTGGGGGCTGGCCGGTTACTCGGAGGGCGGGTACTGCACCGCCAACATCGCGCTGCAGGATCCGGCGGCCTTCGGGGCCGCGGGCGTGATGTCGGGATACTTCTCCCCGATCCCGAGCCAGGTGCCCGCGGGCAACAAGCCGGGCGGGAAGCCGCACGTGGTCAACGTCTTCGCCGGCCGGCCCGCCGTGCGGCAGCTCAACTCGCCGCAGTGGTACATCACCCGGGTGCCGGTCAGCGACGAGCTTCCCGCCTTCTGGCTGGCGGCGGGCGCCGAGGACCCGCAGGACGTCGGCGCCGCGATGAACTTCAAGCAGCTGCTGGAGACGCGGCTGGCCAGCGTGCCGCTCGATATCGTCCCGGGCGGCGGTCACCAGGGCAGCGTGTGGCGCGCGGCGCTGGTTCCGATGCTCAAGTGGATGACGCCGCAGCTGGCGCAGCAGGCCGCGAAGGCCGACGCGGCCGCGGCCCGGACCATGGCGGCCCGCAAGGCCGCGGCGGAGCGGGCGGCCACGGCGCAGCGGAAGAAGGCACATGCCGTCAGCTCCAAGCCGCCGCCGACCCCGGCGGAGCCCAAGAAGCGCTAGCCGGCCCGCCCGGCGCACCTATCCCGCTACGTATCGTGACCACTGTCGCCGTTACCGGAACGATACCTGAATGGCAAATGCGGCAAAGGCAGCCGGAACGGAGCGTCCGCATAGCGTGAATTGTCGTCTGAAAACGGTCCCAATAAGGACTAAGAAACTGAGGTAGACAAAGGTCCGCGGCCAGGCCTGAGCGGTCGTAGATTCGTTTCTGACCAGGAGTTATTTCCTTGCGTGGGTAAATGTAAACGCTATTGATTTAGCCGCAAGCTACTCTATGTAATTATCGCGGTTTTCGGTAAACTTACATCGCGCGGGCCGCGTCTCGTGATATGTAAGTGCGGACGCCGCTCCCTAAAGCGGCCCCGCTTGGGGGCGAAGCCCGGCCACGGCTGGGCACATCGGGAGGCAATCGTGGTCAGCGACGACATTGAGGCTGCCCCGATCAAGTGCGAACCTCAGTATTCACTAGCAGTACCCGGACGGCCAGCAGGTTCCCCTGGATGAATTCCTGGCCGCTATCAGGTCGTCGGCGACTGGCCCGCATCCCTGGTAGGTGCGATGGCCAGCGTCAGCTGGCAGCATGCCGGTTCCAGTCGTGCGCGGCGCAGTCGCCAGGTGCCATCCAGGCACGCTTCGCTCTGAGCATCTCCGCCGAATTCACGAGGCGATACGTCTCGCAGGAATGACGGTGGTTCAGGTCGCCGTCATTTCGTCAGAGTAAATCCCCGAGAAAGGCAACTCAATCCAATGGACATTCGTAGGGCGCTGGTCCTGGGCGGTGTTATGGCCGCGGCGCTTGGCGTCCCGGCCACGGCCGCGAGCGCGTCAGCTGGGGTGTTTGCGCCCCCGCCCAGCCCGGGCTTCGGATCTCCGGCACACGGCTTGACCGCGACGACGTCGATCACTAACCACCGTGACAGCCGGGGCCAGGGGGACTGGGCGACCGATACCTTACCCGGACGCTCACGATCAAGCAGGTCGGCCACACGGGCGCGGTGTACAAGTACACCGTGACCGTCTCGGACAACGGCACGTTCAAGACCCTTACGGGTGCTTTCACGCCCAACCAGGGGAATCCGCGCGGCAATGCGAAGATCAAGGGCACCGTCCAGGCCCCATGACGGGCACCGCGAACTACTCCTTCACGGCCAATAGCCTGCCCACCCGCGGGCGTAACCTGGGCGTGCCGGGCAGCTTGAGCACAAGCCCGACCGGCGATCAGACCACGACTTTGTGGTACGAGCAGGCCTTCCCGGCCGGCACCGATTTCGCTGGTCCCGGCCTCGGTACCTGGGGTTGGACGTATACCGCGGGCTCCGGCGCCTGCACCCAGGGCAACGGCAACGGCTGGGGCAACGGCGGCGGTGGCAGCGGCTGGGGATTCGACCAGAGCCAGAGCAAGGGGCAGGGGCAGAGCCAGGGCAAGGGGCAGGGCTTCGGCAACGGCGGGCGCGGCAACAGCCCGGGCTGCAGTTGCGGCGACGACCACAGCGACGGCCGTGGCCGTGGCCGTGGCAACGACCAGCAGAAGGGCTGCACCCAGGGCCACGACAACCAGAGCCAGGGTCGCGACAACAATGGCCGCCCGGGTAACAACAAGGGCCGCGGCGGCAAGGGCGGTGACCAGAACGGCGGGCCCTCGAAGTCCTCGGCCGAGCAGTGGGTCGACTCCTCCAGCAACGGTGACGGCCAGCAGCCCCACGACGGCAACATCACAGGAAGCTAAGAATCAGTCGGCGGCCTAGCCGGCCGCCAGGCACTCTCTCGCCTTGCCCGCGCCACCGCCCGGTGGCGCGGGCAAGCGCGTCTGCGGCGGGGGACAAGCGGCCGCCACCTCTCGCAGTGCCGTGACAGGCGATCAGGAATCCAGCGCGGCCGCGATGACCTCGAGCCCCTTCTCCAGCCCGCCAGGCGGCGGGTAGGCCAGGCCGAGCCGCATCACGTGAACGCTGTCGCCGAACCACGGGCCAGGGGCGACCGCCGTTCGCCGTCCGGCCAGCCGGTCGTGAAAGCGCCGCACGTCCGGCTCCCCGAACCTGTCCGGATCGAGCCGCACGCAGCAGAACGCGCCCGCCTCGGGCGGCAGCCACTGCAGGCGGCCGTCTTGTTGCCCGATCCAGTTTCCGACCGTGGCGCGGGCCCGGGCCATCAGCTCGCCCCGGGAGGCCAGCAACGGGCCGGCCTGGGACAGCAGCCGGGCGGCGAGGAACTCGTCGAGGACACCGCAGCAGATCGAGGAGTTGAACTTGGCCAGCCTCAGCTGCTCCCGCAGCCGCCTGTCCGGCACGGTCAGCCAGCCGATCCGCAGGCCCGGGACGCCGTACGCCTTGGACAGCGAGGCACAGGTCAGCAGCCGGTCCGAGCGGCCCGCGAAGCTGGCCGCGGGCGGAGCGCCGCCGTAGGTCGCTTCCCGGAAGGTCTCGTCGACCAGCAGGAGCGCCTCGGGGCAGCGGCGGGACATGGCGGCGAGGATCTCGTCGATCTCGGCCGGGGTGACCGGCACGCCGGACGGATTCTGCGGTGAGGCGATCATGACGAGCCGGGTGCGGGCCGTCAGGCGGTCCCGGAAGGCCGCCAGATCGACGCGGTAGCCGTCCTCGAACCGCGCGGACACGGTAGTGACCCGGGCGCCGAGGCCGCGCAGGGCGTCGAGCATGGGCGGGTAGCAGGGCAGCCCGGCGAGGATCTCGCCGTCGCTGTGCAGCAGGGCGACCAGGAACAGCGCCCCGGCCGCGCCGGAGGTGAGCAGCACCTGCCCGTCGGGTACGCCGAGCCGCCCCGCGATCAGGGCGCGCAGTTCCGGATCGCCGGCTGACGTCCCGTAACCGAGGCTCAGGCCGGCCAGTCCGGCCAGGCCGCCCGGGCCGAGGATGTCGGCCACCGACAGGTCGGGACCGATGCTCTCGCCCAGGTTGACGTCGGGTGATTCGTCGATGAGGGCCGTGATCGGGCTGGCGGGGAACTGGCGCATGGCGATCCTTACCGTGGACGTCCGGACTTCTTCCTAGCGCCATGATCGGCCGGCCCCGGACGCGCGGCCCAGAGCCAATCGCACGCAATTGGCTGGCGATCACAGCACCTCCGGTCATGCTACGCAGAGTAATTTAACTGAGCGTTATATAACCGATACCTGGTGGGCGAAGCAGGGCAAATGCGCGCCCATTACCGTGCGGCCGATAACACTAATTGCGTGGTGAAACGGTTTCATTGGGACCGCTCAGGAAGGGCTGACTATGACGCCAGCGCCATTCATTTCGGGGCCTGACCTGGGGTTATTTCCTGCCGTCCCGACTCTTTACGGTGACAGTGCCAATCCGGCACTACTTTCCGTAATCAACTAAAAGGAGCGTAAACCGCCTCCGGCAGCGTCGCGTCTGCTACTCGTAAGAGCGGACGTCACTCACGCAGTGGCCCGCTGGGGGGTTGAGTCCTGGCCGGCGGCCAGGATTGGGGAGGGACATCATGGTCAGCGACGGAATTAAGGCTGCCCGGATTCAGGCGCGGTACTCACCGCTCATCGGCCTTACCTGGGAGCCAGTCAGCTTCCCGGTGAACATCGCAGCGGCCATCAAGAACGCGACCGCCCGGCTGAACCCGCACCGCGGCGCCCGCCGGCCGGCAGCCCGGCACGCCGCGCCCGGCCGGCACGCCGCCGCGGGTCGCTCGGTTCTCGGCCGGCACGCGGCGCACTGACCCGCCTGGCGCCGTCGGGGAAGCGGCCCCGGGCGAACGGCACGCAGCGGGACGGGATGGTCTCAGCCGGCCCCGCCCCGCTGCGTGCCCTGGCCTGCGTATCCCAGTCGTCACAGTGGCCTGTTTTCGGCCCACTTCAGGACCTGTGTGTGATCAGGTTGATACGTTCAGTACCTGCCCGGTCTGGGCCGGGCCCAGCGCCGGCGCGAACGTCTCGGTAGGGGGAGCACGGTGACGCAGCTTCAGGTCAATCAGTTCTCGCATGGCATCCTCAATCCCGGACTCGGCTGCTTAATGTCCTGCCTGGGGTCCTTCCTCGGCCTGCGCTGCCTCACCCGGGCCCGCGCCTGCCTCGGCCGCAACCGCGCACTGTGGCTGCTGGTCGCGTCGGTGGCCATCGGAGGGACCGGCATCTGGGTTACGCACGTCGTCGCGATGCTCGGCTACACGATCCCCGGCCAGCAGATCCTGTACAACGTGCCGATGACGGTGATCAGCCTGGGAGTCGCGATCGGGGTCGTCGCGGCTGGGCTGTTCATCGCCGGCCTGGCCCGCGGCGGCCTGGGACCGGTGCTGGGCGGCGGCGTGATCATGGGGACCGGCATCGCGGCCATGCACTACTTCGGGATGGCCGCGGTGAGCATGCACGGCACCGTGCAGTACAACCTGCGCCTGGTCGGGATATCGGTGCTCATCGCGATCGTGACCTGCGCGGCGGCGCTGGCCGCCGGACTGCGCGTACGTGGCGTGGGGGCCAGCCTCGGCGTATCGATCGTCATGGGCGTCGCCATCACCGGCATGCACTACACCGGGATGGCCGCCATGCGCGTCTACCCGGGCGGCAGCGCGCTGGTCATGCCCGGGGAACCGTCGAGCAGCCTGCTGCTCCCGCTCCTGCTCGGAGCGAGCGTGGTCACGTTCCTGCTCATGCTGATCGTCGCCATGTCGCCCAACGAGGACGAGATCCTCGCCGACGCGAGCCTGACCCAGCGCCTGCGGGCGGGAGCATCGCTGGCGGTCCGCGAGAGCACCAGCCACCAGCAGTTCGAGCTGACGCAGCCGGACGCCTTCGGGGCAGGCACCTTCCCGGCGGACGTCCTCGAGACAGGCAGCTGAGCCGGCCAGCACGCGAGCCGGATGACGGCCACCGCCGTGTCCTCGCCTACCTGCGATCGCGCCGGCCGGGCTGACAGCCGGCCCGCTTGGCGGAGGATAAGAGATTCGAACTCTTGAGGGTTTCCCCAACACGCTTTCCAAGCGTGCGCCCTAGGCCACTAGGCGAATCCTCCGCTGGGAAGCTTACCCGAAACAGCCGGTGGCCGGGATGCGGAGCATCTGGTCTGCGGGCTGACTAGACTGTCCCCTGACCCCCCGCACGGCGTTACTCCCGCCAACCCCCCCAGGGCCGGAAGGCAGCAAGGGTACGCGGGCTCTGATGGGTGTGCGGGGGGTCCCTGATCAGCCGGTCCCGATCACCGGTGAGGATGAGCTGATGGCAGCAGCCGCGCCGGAAGGCGATGAGACGGCCCCGGCCCGCTCCGGACTGGCCCAGTCTGGGCTCGCCCCATCCGGATTGGCCCAGTCCGGACTCGCGCTGTACCGCAAGTACCGTCCGGCGACGTTCGCTGAGCTGCGGGGGCAGGAGCACGTCACCGGCCCGCTCCAGCAGGCGCTGCGGACCGGGCGGATCAACCACGCGTACCTGTTCAGCGGCCCGCGCGGCTGCGGCAAGACGTCCAGCGCGCGGATCCTCGCCCGCTCCCTGAACTGCGTCAAGGGGCCCACCCCGGAACCCTGCGGGGTCTGCGACTCCTGTGTCGCGCTCGCGCCCTCCGGGCCGGGCAGCATCGACGTGATCGAGATCGACGCGGCGTCGCACGGCGGCGTGGACGACGCCCGGGACCTGCGCGAGCGGGCGTTCTACACGCCGGTGTCCGGGCGCTTCAAGATCTACATCATCGACGAGGCGCACATGGTCACCCAGCAGGGCTTCAACGCCCTGCTGAAGCTGGTGGAAGAGCCGCCGTCGCACCTGAAGTTCATCTTCGCCACCACCGAGCCGGAGAAGGTGCTGCCGACCATCAGGTCGCGCACCCACCACTACCCGTTCCGCCTGGTCCCGCCGTCCGTGCTGCGGGAGCTGATGCAGGACATCCTGCGGGACGAGGGCGTCGCGGTGGAGGACGCCGTGCTGCCGCTGGTGATCCGGGCCGGGGCCGGCTCGGCCCGGGACTCGCTGTCGGTGCTTGACCAGCTGATGGCCGGGAGCGACGAGTCCGGGCTGCGCTACGACCGCGCGGTGGCGCTGCTCGGCTTCACCGACGCCGGCCTGCTCGACGAGATCGCGGACGCGTTCGCGGCCGGCGACGGCGCGGCGGTGTTCGGTGTGGTCAACCGGGTCATCGAGGGCGGTCACGAGCCGCGCCGGTTCGCGGCCGACCTGCTGGACCGGCTGCGCGACCTGATCGTGCTGTCCGCGGTGCCCGACGCGGCCGAGATCGGGCTGCTCGACCTGGCGCCGGACCGGGCCGA
>JAICWX010000391.1 GCA_025934635.1 Streptosporangiaceae bacterium
CCCGGCCCAGTCAGCCCCGGCCCAGTCAGCAGAGCCAGGCCAGCTCAGTCGGCGACGACCGCCGCCTCTTCCTCCTGGCGCAGCAGCGCCATCTGCTCCGCCGACGGCATCTGCGGCACCTGCTCGCGGAAGGTCACCTTCTGCTTGTCCTGCACGATCCGCCGGTAGAAGAACAGCAGCACGGAGGCGATCAGCACGCCCACGCCGATGAACATGTCGGTCCAGGTCCCGTAGCCGGTCAGGGTCGGGTTGAGGATCCCGAAGACGACCAGCGCCGCGTTGAACACGACCAGGACCGCGGCGATCCAGAGCCAGGGCTTCCCGACCTTGATCGGCCGTGGCCAGTTGGGCCGGTCCCGGCGCAGCAGCAGGAAGCCGCTCAGCGCGAACACGTGCGACAGGACGTAGCCGATGTTGCTCAGGTACAGGATGGCCAGGTTGCTGGAGATGAACAGCACCAGCAGCACGTTCACGACCAGGTCGACGGTCATCGCCCGGGCCGGCACGTGCCAGCGGTTCAGGTGGTGGAGCTGCTTGATCGTCATGTCGTCCCGGGCGATCCCGTACAGGGCCCGCGACCCGTCGGCCGTGGAGGAGATCATCGACAGGAACAGGCTGCCGATGAGCAGCACCAGGATGATCCCGGCCGGGCCGCTGCCCACGATCTTGGCCAGGGCCGGGACGTAGAACTCGCCGGCCGCCGTCGCGGTGCTCGGCGCGCCGGAGACCCCGCCGATGCCCAGCGGGAACAGCAGGAACACCAGCAGCGTGAACACGGCGGCCGAACGCAGCGCCATCGTGGTGTCCCGCCGGGTGTCGTGGTACTCCGGGGCGAAGGTCGCGCACACCTCGGCCGCGTACGAGGACCAGGCGAACAGGAACAGGTAGACCATGGCCAGCTTGAATCCGCTGAACCCGCCGGGGATCGCCCAGGTCATGTTGGAGCTGTGCCAGTCCCCGGTGAGATACGGCACCAGGATGAAGATCACCAGCGGCACCATGAGCCCGGCCCCGGCGGCATAGGAGAACCACACGGCCGGGCGGAGCCCGAAGACGTTCAGCGCCCAGACCGCGACGATGCAGGCGAGCGCGATGACCTGGGCCAGGCCGATGTGTACCGCGCCGTCGTAGAACGACCAGGTGCTGTGCGGGAACCACTGCGCCTGGACGAGCGTGCCGATCAGCACGCCGAAGATCGACAGGACCACCGACCAGCCGATCCAGTAGCCGTACGCCCCGAGCGGCCCGATCAGCGAGAACCGCCCGCGCCAGCCCTCGTGCGCGTACAGCGAGATGCCGCCCGGCTTATCCGGGAACATCGACGCGGTCTCGGCGTAGATCCAGGCCTGGAGCATGCCGACCCCGGCCGAGATGGCCCACAGCGCCACCGCGCCCCAGGTGCCGAGCGCGCCCATCGAGAACCCGAGGGACGCGATCAGGAAGCCCGGGTTGCACAGGGCTATGACGAATCCGTCCCACCAGCGTAGCGACTTCAGCAGGTGCCGTTCTTCAACGAGAGCCTCAGCCATCAGGGGGCACCTCCGTTTACCACAGGTAAACTCTGTGTAGCACCGAACGGACGGCCGTGTCTATATGGATCATGCCTGAGTACCTAGCCGGCTACCGCGCGCTTCCCCCGGTTGCCGCCGGCTTCCCGGCCCCGCCGGGATCTGTCCCTGTCCTCCGCGAAGAGCTACGATGCGAGCGTGCGCGGTGCCGTGATCACCATCCGCTGTGACTGCGGGGGGATCGGATACGTTCCGTACGATGTGCGCTGGGAATGCCCCACGTGCCATCGCCGCTGGAACACGGGGCAGATCCCGGCCGAGGAGTACTGGGGGATCATGCGCGACATGCGGCGGATGCGGATCACCGTGCTGGCCACCGCGCTGGGGATGATCATCCCGGTCGTGGTTCTGTCGGCCGTGCTCGGCTTCCGGATCCTGCTGCTCCTGCCGGTCGTGATGAGCTTCTGGTTCCTGTTCTACATGCCCCGGTGGCGGCGGCGGGTCAGGCAGAAGGCCAGGAGCCTGCAAAGGTGGCAGCTGCGTCCCGAGTGATCCCGACGTCACCGTTGTTCATCTGGGTGAAACCGTAGGCGGTCGGCTGGTAAAGGCGACAGGGAGCCGAACGGGGCCGGTATTCCCGCTATCCGGAAGCCAGGCTGCCTCGCCCGCGGGACGCGGATCCTCGCACCTGCCCGCCAGCACGGTCAGCGCGGTGGCCATGTCAGCCCGCGCCACGTAGTGCCCGAGGCAGTAGTGGATTCCCCCGCCGAAGCCGAAGTGCGGCGGCCGCCCGGTCGCGGTGATGTCGAAGGTCCCGCTGCCGGCCTGCCCCGTGCCTGCCTGCCCTGGATCGGTACCCGCCGATTCGCAGAACAGGTGGATCGTGGTCCCGGCCTCGATGTCGAGGCCGTCGAAGGTGAAGTCGGCCAGGGCTTCCCTGGTCACCCAGGTCGTGGTGGGCCGGATCCGCATGACCTCCTCAACCGCGGCCGCCCCGAGCTCGGGACGCTCGCCGAGCAGCCGCCACTGGCCGGGGTGCTCGAGGAAGAGCTGCATGGCCAGGCCGAGCTGGTTCCTGGTGGTGTCGAAGCCGCCGAAGATCAGCAGCACGAGCGCATCGCGCAGCTCGGCCGCGGTCAGGCCGTCGTCCTCGTCCGCCTGCGACTGGGACTTCAGCAGGCTGGTCACCAGGTCGTCGCGCGGTTCGCGCCGCCGCGCGGCGATCACCGCGTCGGCGTAGTCGTAGAGCGCGGCGAGCGCCGCCTCGATCCGGGGCAGGTGCTCGCGGATCCGCACCCCCATGGCCAGCCCCACCGTCGCCGACTCGGCCGCGATCGTGCGCCACTCCTCCTCGGCGATGCCGAGGAGGATCGCGATGACCCGGGCCGCGTAGGGCTCGGCGAAGTCGGCCATGAACTCGCACCGGCCCGGGCCGGCGAACGAGTCCGCCAGCTCGCCGGCCAGGTCGCCGAAGCGGGGGCGCAGTGCCTCCACGGTCCGGCGGGAGAAGGCCGGGCTGAGCAGGCGGCGCATCCGGTGATGCGCCTCGCCCTCCAGGTTGAGCACCCAGCTGGCCCACCAGGCTGCGAAGGGCCCGGAGGTGATGCCGTGGTGAGCGGGCCACAGCCTGCTCCCCTGGCGCAGGGCCGGGTGCCTGACCAGCCGGGATACCTGGTCGTAGCGCAGCACCGCCAGGCCATAGCTGGTCCGGGCGTACCAGCCGGCCTCCCGCGCCCGCCGGACCTCGGCCGAGGTGACGGAGAAGGCCGGATCGGCGATATCGAAGAATGAAACTTCGTTCACTGCCATAAACAGCCAGCGGTCAGGGGGAGGACGTTATCGACTTGATCGAGAGAAACTGGATCGGCAGCTCCACCAGGGCCGCGGGCCCGTGCGGGACACCGCCGATGAACTGCAGCGCGTCGCCCGACTCGAGCAGGTAGCGGGAGCTGCCGTAGCCGTACTCCATGCGTCCGGACAGCATGTAGATCAGCTCGGTGCCGGCGTGCTGGTAGAGCGGGAAGGTATTGCTCCGTTCGGTCAGGGTGACCCGCAGCGGCTCCAGGGTGTTGCTCGGCGCGCGCATGATGCCGAGCGATTCGTAGCGATGGCCGGCCCCTGAGCCCTTGTGCTCGATGTTGAGGCCCCGGCCGGCCTTGACGAATATGACGTCCTGCTCTTCGTTCAGCCCGCGGAAGAACGCGGTCACCGGGACCTGGAGCGCCTCGGACAGCCGGGCCAGCGTGGCCAGGCTCGGTGACGCCTGGGCGTTCTCGATCTTCGACAGCATGCCCTTGGACAGCCCGCTCTGAGCGGCGAGCTGTCCCACCGTCCACCCGAGCTGCAGCCGGAACTCCCGGACCCGGGCGGCGATCGCGGTCCCCAGCGCCTCTTCCAGGCCGGCGCCCCGGTTGCCCATCTCCGGGACCGGCCGAGCCTGGGAGAGCTCGGCCACATCTGCGATGCGCGAAACCACGCTGCTCCTCTTACCGGAGATCCGGGGCCTGCCGGGGACCCCGGCAGGTTGACATATGTTCCCTGCGGGTAGCTTCCAGATTAATACCTGGCCGTGAGCGGGCCTACCCGCGCGGCGGAAACGGCCCGCCCGCGACCGGTACGCGGGCCGGGCAGCCGCCCGCGCCCCCCGTCCGGGCCCGGGCCCAGGGCGCGGCCGGCTGTTAACCGGGAGCGGCTTACCGGGATGCCAATGCCCATGCAGTGAAACATTGTCTCTTGTGCATAAACTCTGACCGTCAATTCTCCCCTCGCTCGCGGAGAGAACGCGCAAGACCGCGAACATGTGATATTTCGGCATACGCACCACCGGGCTGCGGAATGGAGCCTGTTCGCCGTACACTTACGCGGTGAAAGGTGCCCGCATGACCGTGACATGCGACTGCGAGGCGGTCCGCCTCCTTGCTTACGGTGAGCGCTGGACCTGCGAAGGCTGCGGCCGCCGGTGGGACACGAATAAGATCCCGGCCGCCGAGTACTGGGGCATCATGCGGGAGATGCGCCGGTACCGGCTGGTGGCCATCGGCGCGGCCCTCGCTCTCGGCGTCACCTTCGCCCTGCTCGCGTTCCTGGTCTCGCAGCGGCTGCTGCTGCTGATGCCGATTGTCATGGCGGGCTGGTTCATTCTGTACATGCCGCGCTGGCGGCGACTTGTCAGGCGGCGGGCGCGCAGTCTTCCGACCTGGCAGCTGGATCCGGAGTGAGATGAAGACCGCGCGGGCCCATCGTCCGCGCCTGGCAGGCACCGGCTCTGGCGCCGGCCCGGGGGCCGGCGACCGGCCGGTGCTGCTCGTCACGTTCTTCAGCGTCCCGTTCCACCCGGCGGCGTGCGAGGTGGCGGTCGGCTCGGCGGTCGAGGCCGGGCAGCCGCTCACCGTGGCGAACCTTGTCGAGCTGCCGCCGCTCCCGATGTCGGTGCGCCTCGGACACGACCAGCTCGACTATCCGCCCGAGGTGGAGGCGGCTCTGCGCGCCCCGGCCGAGCGGGCCCGCTTGCTCGGGGTGCAGGTCGAGCGACTCCTCGTGCGGAGCCCGCGCCCGATAGCGGCATTGATCCAGCTCGCGAGCGAGCGCCGTCCCGGGCTGCTCGTGCTCGGGCCAGAGCCTGGGCGGCTGAGCGAGCGCTTCTTCAGGCGGACCCGGCGCGCGGTGCGCGAGAAGACGGACTGCCTCGTGTGGAGTGCCGATGCCGGCGAAGAGGGGCCTGGCGGCCGGGCCGGCCGGCCCGGCCGCGGAAAATGACCTGACTCGGCCGGGCCGGTCTCTTACCAGGTATTGCGATACGACATGACGGCGCTTTCGATCGCAGCCTCGGTCTGGGCGATCACTACCTGGAGGCCCGGGCCGAGCCGGGCGACGGCGTCCTGGACGGGCCGGCCGGCCGGGGTCTCATGATCGCTCAGCCGGAAGCCCAGCCCGCAGGCAACCGTCAGGCCGGCCAGGGTGGTGGAGTGGGCGGTGAGCGCCCGGGCGGGGTCCAGGGTGGCCCGGGCCCGGAGCACCGGCGCGAAGGCCCAGTCCGGGTTGACCGGGACCCAGCGACCCGGACCCCAGGGAACCCGGCCGCGGACGTGCTCCAGGTACCCCGCCTCCTCCAGGCGCACGGCCACGTCCTTTTCCGCGCCGTGCGCCAGGACCCGCAGCCAGGACCGCACCGGTGAAGGCTCCGGCGTGTCGGCTATCCGCTTGAACAGCGCGTTCTGCCGCACCGCATCATGAGGTGCTTCCCTGGTGATCACGACCGCCAGGTCTTGCTGCCGCAGCGCGATCCAGCTGACCAGCAGCAGCTCGGCCAGCAGTGCCCCGGCCAGGCCGGTGCCCAGCGCGGACGGCTGCAGCAGCGGCTTGCCGCTGCCCTCCTCGTGCCCGATTAGGTACAGGTCGTCGGCCACCAGGCCGGTACCGCTCAGGCCGCGGGCCGGAGGAGCTCGGTGCCGGTGGCCTCCCGGCTGCTGCTCATGCATGGCGCCGCGCGCCTCTCCTGGCTATCTGTGCTGCTGGGGGGAGAACCAGTCCCGCCCGTGCTCGGGCTGATACTGCGGCGTGTCCTCGCGCAGCCGGAAGGGCTGCTTGTCCTGTACCAGCTTGCGGTACAGGTAGGCGACGATCGAGAGCGCGAGCACGCCGACGCCGATCAACGTGGTCTTCAGGTCGCCGTAGCCGGTGAGCTGCGGGTACATGTTCCCGACGATGATGAAGACCAGGTTGGCGCAGGCGAGCAGGCCCGCGATCGGCAGCCAGATCGCCGACAGCTTGATCGGCCGCGGCCAGTTCTTCCGGTCCTTCCTGAGCAGGAGGAAGCCGGTCAGGGCGAAGAAGTGCGCGGCGATGTAGCCGAGATTGCCCGCCACCAGGATCGAGAGCGTGCTGCCGACGAACAGGATCAGCAAGACGTTCAGGATCATGTCGAGCGTCATCGCGCGCGACGGGATGTGATGCTTGCTGAGGAAGTGGAGCTGCTTGATCGTCATCCCGTCCTTGGCGATCCCGTACAGCGCGCGGGATCCGTCGGCGGTCGCCGTGTTCATCGACAAGATCAGGCTCGCGCAGAGCAGGACGACCATCAGTCCGGAGACGCCGTTTCCGGCGATCTTCTCGAACGCGGCGACGTAGAACCCGGTCGGGTTGTCGGCCGCCGCCTTGCTGCCGATCGTCCCGGTGACGCCGAGCGGGAGGAGCAGGTAGACGACGAGCGAGAACAGGGCCGAGGTCTTCAGCGCGAGGTTGGTATCCCGCACCGAGTCCTTGTACTCGGGCGCGAAGGTCGCGCAGGTCTCCACGCCGTACGACGACCAGCCCATGACATAGAGCCACACCAGCGCGAGCTGCCACCCGCCCCAGGGCCCGGTGATGGTGAACTGCATGTTGCCCGACGACCAGTCCCCGGTCAGGTAGGGGACGACGATGAACACGAACAGCGGCACCATCAGCAGCGCGCCGGTGATGTAGCCCATCCACATCGTGGGCCTAACCCCGCGCATGTTGGCGACCCAGACGAGCAGGATCGCCCCGATGCCGATGAAGTGGGCCAGGGTCAGGTGCACCGAACCGTCCCAGACGGTCCAGACCGACTTGGAGAACCACTGCGTCTGGATCAGGCTCCCGACCACGATGCCGAAGATGGACAGCACCGTCGACCAGGCGAACCAGTAGCCGAACGTGGCTACGGGACCG
>JAICWX010000470.1 GCA_025934635.1 Streptosporangiaceae bacterium
CCGGCGGCCGGCGGCCGGCCGCGTTCCGGCGGCCGGGGACGGCCGAGCCAGGCCCCGTCGCAGGCCGCGCCGAGCACACCGCCCGCGGACCAGGGCGGCCAGGGGACCAGCGGCCAGGACGAGCCGCCAGCCTCGCCGTTCTGGCTCCGCCCGATCCGGCGGGACAAGTAGCGGGCGGGCTCGGTGAATCTCAGCCCCGGCCAGCAGAAGGCCGTGTTCGTCCTCGTCGTCGTGGTCCTGGCCGCGCTCGGTTACTGGCTCGTCCTGCCCAAGGTCAGCCACTCGAGCGCGCAGGCCCAGCCGGCCCGCACCCCGTCTGCGACCGAGTCGGTCCCGTCGCCGCCCCCCACCTCGACCGGCAGCCCGGTAGCGGCGACGCCATCCGCCACCGGCAGCGTGAACATCTACTCGTGGCTGCCGTTCACCCAGCAGGGGCTGACGGCCGCCGCCACGGTGACGCAGCAGTTCCTCGCCGACTACGACACGTACTCCTACACCGAAAGCGCCAAGGAGTACGTCGGCACGATGGGCGGCCTGATCACCGCGCAGCTGGCGACCACCTTGCAGGGACTGTACGCCTCGCCCGGCGTGGCTAAGGTCAGGAGCGACCAGCGGCAGGTGGCCACCGCCACGGCGGCGATCAACTCGCTACGCTCCTTCGGGTCGTCCAGCCTGACCTTCATCGCCACCGCGACCCAGCACCTGGCCACCGCCAAGGGCAGCAGCAACGGCAGCACGCAGTACGCCATCACGGTCACCGGCTCGGGCACCACCTGGCAAGTGAACGACATCGAGCTGGCCTCCGCGGGCCAGTTCTGACCGGGGACCAGTCATGGCGAACCGGCTCCTGATCCGCACCGAACCGACACCGCCGGGCAACCCCCGGGAACAGCGGGCCCCGCGGCTGCTGATAATCGGCATCATCGGGCTGTTCGCCCTGGTCGGCCTCGGCCTGCTGGCGGTGCCCCTGATGATCGGCGCCAATTCCTTCTTCGCGGCCAGCGCGGGCTGCTCGGGCCAGCAGACCGGCACGGCCGGGCAGCCGCCGGCCGGCGCGAAGGCCAAGTCGATCCCGTCGAACTTCCTGTTCTGGTACAAGAAGGTCGGCCAGCAGTACGGCGTGCCGTGGACGATCCTGGCCGGCATCGGCACGGTGGAAAGTGGTAACGGCACCACCACCCTGCCCGGCGTGCGCAGCGGCGCGAACGCGTTCGGCGCGGCCGGGCCGATGCAGATCGGGATCGGCGGGGCGGCCGGCGACGTGTGGGGCGGCGCCGCCACCCACCCGGCCCGCCAGGTGGTCAACGGCGTGGCCACCGACGAGGACGGTGACGGCACCGCGAGCGTGTACAACCCGGCCGACGCGATCGCGGGCGCGGCCAGGTACCTGCTCGAGTTCCAGGTACAGACCGACCCGTCCGGGGCCATCTTCGCCTACAACCACCTGCAGTCCTACGTGCAGAGCGTGCTGTTCTACGCGGGCCAGTACGCCGGCGGCAAGTTCTCGGTGGCCTCGGCCCAGCTGCCCTCGGGCAGCTCGGCGGCCGGCTGCGTCCAGACGGCGGGCGGCCTGCCGCTGGTCCAGGCGCCGAGCCAGCTGACCGCCGCCGCCATCTCCTACGCCGAACAGCAGCTGGGCAAGCCCTACCTGTGGGGCGGCACCGGGCCCGACGCGTTCGACTGCTCGGGCCTGGTGATGATGGCCTACCGGACCGCCGGGATCAACATCGCGCGCACCTCGCAGGCACAATGGGCCACCGAGGTCAAGGTTCCGGCCGCCCAGGTGCAGCCCGGGGACCTGGTGTTCTTCGCCGGTTCTGACGGCACCGTCACCGACCCCGGGCACGTCGGCCTGGTAATCGGCAACGGGAAGATGATCGAGGCGTTCGCGACCGGCTTCCCGATCCGGGTGTCCAGCTACCTAAACCGGGGCGCGATCGGCTTCACCCGCCCGGCCGCCAACGCCAAGGTAAGCCCCACCAGCCCCACCAGCCCGGCCCCGCCGGCAGGCGGGATCCCGACGCCCGGGGTAACCGCAACCCCTACGTCACGGTCAGGTAGATGAGGCTGCCCGCACCGGCCGCCAGGCAGTAGATCGCGAACGGCGTCAGCGTGCGCGAGGCGTCACTGAGGTAGCGGACCAGGAACCGGAGCGCGAGGTAGGCCCCGATCCCGGAGAGGATGCTGCCGAACAGCACCTGCCCGCGGATCCCGTTGGCGAGCGGCCCGGTCAGGTCGCCGAGCTTGAACACGCCGGCCGCGAAGATGACCGGGGCGGACAGCAGGAACGAGAAGCGCGCCGCGTCCTCCCGGGTCAGCCCGCGCAGCATGCCGCTGACCATGACGATGCCGTCCCGGCTGATGCCCGGCATCAGCGCCAGGATCTGCGACGCGCCGAGGCCGAGGGCGGTCAGCAGGCCGAGCCGGGTCACCCGCTCGTCGGACGCGACCGCGAGGCTGGCCTGCTCCTGCTTCATCGCCCGCTGCCCGGAGGAGTGCCGGCCGCCCCCGCCGCTGTAGGCGCCCGCGGCGACGGTGGCCCGCTGCCGGTCGGCCGCCAGCTGCTGGTCGGCCAGCACCTGCCGGGCTTCGGTGTCGGCCCCGCGCCGCCGCAGCCGCTCGCCGCCCAGCAGGATCAGCCCGTTCACGAACAGGAAGGTCGCGGTGAGGGTGGGCTTGCTGAAGATGGTGCGGAAGGCGTGCTCGAGCAGCACCCCGGCCAGGCCGACCGGGATCGTGCCCACGATGATCATCCAGGCCAGCATCTGGTCGGTGCCCTGTGGCTGGAACCGCCGGGTGCCCGGCGCCGGCGAGGCGACGTGCCCGAGCGAGGCGAAGAAGGCCCGGATGATGCGGATCCAGTCACGCCAGAAGAAGATGATCATGGCCAGGGCGGTGGCCACGTGCAGCCCGACGATGAACGCCAGGTACGGCGACTCCTTGGCGGAGACGTTCAGGTCCCTGGCCCACTGCCCGCCGACGATCGCCGGGATCAGCACGGCGTGCCCCAGGCTGGATATCGGGAACAGCTCGGTGATGCCCTGCAGGAGCCCGATGACCCCCGCCTCGGCAAAGTTCAGATGCGACATGCCAGCCCTTCGCTCCCCATGGCCCCGCCAACAATCAAAATCATTATCCCGAACGAGTGATACTCCGCGCACAGTGAGTACGCTCAGTGGGCCTAAGGCAAGCGCCGCGGGTAGGCAACAGCCCGGCCACCGACATGGTAGCCGGGCTCGGACGCCACCCCGCCCGGTTTCATCCTGTCTTCATGGATATGTGTCCGGACCGGGTCGCAGTGACCTTACTTCTTGCCGGGGACTTTCGGGGTGTCCTTGTGGGTGCGGCGGGTGATCTTGTCGCCCAGCCAGACCAGCGGGTCGTACTTGCGGCCGGCGATGCGCTCCTTCATCGGGATCAGCGCGTTGTCGGTGATCTTGATGTTCTCCGGGCAGACCTCGGTGCAGCACTTGGTGATGTTGCACAGGCCGAGGCCGAAGTCATCCTGAGCGATCTCCCGCCGGTCGGCGGTGTCGGCCGGGTGCATCTCGAGCTCGGCCACCCGCATCAGGAACCGCGGCCCGGCGAAGGCGTTCTCGTTCTCCGCGTGGTCACGGATCACGTGGCAGGTGTTCTGGCACAGGAAGCACTCGATGCACTTACGGAACTCCTGCGACCGGTTCACGTCGACCTGCTGCATCCGGAACTCGCCCGGCTTGACCGCCGGATCCGGGGTGAACGACGGGATCTCGCGGGCCTTGGCGTAGTTGAACGAGACGTCGGTGACCAGGTCCCTGACCACCGGGAAGGTCCGCATCGGCGTGATCGTCAGCGTCTCCTCCGGCGCGAAGATCGACATCCGGGTCATGCAGGACAGCCGCGGCCGCCCGTTGATCTCCATCGAGCACGACCCGCACTTGCCGGCCTTGCAGTTCCACCGGATGGCCAGGTCATTGGCCTGGGTGGCCTGCAGCCGGTGCAGCACGTCGAGGACGACCTCACCCTCGTTGACCTCGACCTGGTAGTCGGCGAGCTCGCCGGTGCCCGCGTCCCCGCGCCAGACCCGCAGCGCAGCCTTGTACCCCATCAGTGCTTCTCCTCAGCAGCAGCGGCGCTGGCGCTGTAGCCGGACAGGCCGGTCAGCTCCTCGTCGGTCATGTACTTCTTCAGCTCGGAGATGTCGAACAGCTCGAGCAGGTCGGTCCGCATCGGCACGATCGGCTGCCGCCTGAGCGACACGCCGCCGCCGGCGTCAACCGAGCAGACCAGGTTGATCTTCCGCCACTCGGCCGACATGCCCGGGTAGTCGTCCCGGGTGTGGCCGCCGCGCGACTCCTGCCGCTCCAGCGCGGCCTGCGCCACGCACTCCGCCACCACCAGCATGTTCCGCAGGTCCAGCGCCAAGTGCCAGCCCGGGTTGTAGGGCCGGTCACCCGCCGCGCTGACCTGTGCCGCCCGCGCCCGCAGCTTGTCCAGCTCGACGAGCGCGGTCTTCAGCTCCGACTCGCGCCTGATCAGCCCGACCAGGTCGAACATGATCTGCTGCAGCTCGCCGTGGATGGCGTACGGGTTCTCGCCCTCGGCGCGCTCCAGCGGCTCGACCGCCACCGCCGCGGCTGAGGTGAGCTCCGACTCGGGCACGGCCGGCCGGGCCGCCAGCGCCGACACGTACTCGGCCGCCCCCAGGCCGGCCCGGCGGCCGAAGACCAGCAGGTCGGACAGGGAGTTACCGCCGAGCCGGTTGGAACCGTGCATGCCGCCGGAGACCTCGCCCACCGCGAACAGGCCGGGCACCGAGGCGGCCCCGGTGTCCGGGTCCACCTCCACCCCGCCCATCACGTAGTGGCAGGTCGGCCCGATCTCCATCGCCTCTTTGGTGATGTCGACGTCGGCCAGCTCCTTGAACTGGTGGTACATCGACGGCAGCCGCCGCAGGATCTCCTCGGCGGGCAGCCGGGTGGACACATCGAGGAACACGCCGCCGTGCTCCGTCCCGCGGCCCGCCTTGACCTCGGAGTTGATCGACCGGGCCACCTCGTCCCGGGGCAGCAGCTCGGGCGGGCGCCGGTTATTGTCCGGATCCTCGTACCAGCGGTCCGCCTCTTCCTCGGTCTCGGCGTACTGGGCGCGGAACACGTCAGGCACGTAGTCGAACATGAACCGCTTGCCCTCGGAGTTGCGCAGCACGCCGCCGTCGCCGCGCACCGACTCGGTGACCAGCAGGCCGCGCACCGACGGCGGCCACACCATCCCGGTCGGGTGCAGCTGGACGAACTCCATGTTCAGCAGCTTGGCCCCGGCCCGCAGGGCCAGCGCGTGCCCGTCGCCGGTGTATTCCCAGGAGTTCGAGGTGACCTTGTAGGTCTTGCCGATGCCGCCGGTGGCCAGCACCACCGCGGGCGCCTCGAACAGGACGAACCGGCCGGTGTCCCGGAAGTACCCGAAGGCCCCGGCGATCCGGGCCTCGTCGCCCGTGCCGCCGGAGCCAGTGCCGCCGGAGCCAGTGCCGCCGGAGCCAGTGCCG
>JAICWX010000302.1 GCA_025934635.1 Streptosporangiaceae bacterium
AACACCGGCTGGGCCGACGCGGCCACCGACGAGCCGCAGGCCGGCGGGCTGACCGATTTCGGCCGGGCCGTGGTCCGCGAGATGCAGCGGATCGGCATGCTGGTGGACCTGTCGCATGTGTCCCCGGACACGATGCGCGACGCCCTCGACGTAGCCGCGGCCCCGGTGATCTTCAGCCACTCCAGCGCCAAGGCAGTCGCCGACAGCCCGCGCAACGTGCCGGACGACGTGCTCGCCCGGCTGACCGCCAACGGCGGCGTGTGCATGGTGACGTTCGTGCCCGCCTTCGTATCCCCGGAGTGCGCCGGCTGGATGGCGGACCTGAAGGCCGAGGCCGCCCGCCGCGGCCTGGACCCCAGGGACCTCGGCAAGCTGTTCAGCATCAAGCCCGAGTGGGAGCGGGAGCACCCGCTGCCACAGGCCACGCTGGCCCAGGTCGCGGACCACATCGACCACGTCCGCCAGGTCGCGGGCGTCGAGCACGTCGGCCTGGGCGGCGACTTCGACGGCACCGAGGACGTCACCGTCGGCCTGGAGGACGTCTCCGCCTACCCGGCCCTGTTCGCCGAGCTGCTCCGCCGCGGCTGGACCGAACCCGACTGCGCCGCCCTGGCCGGCGGCAACGTCCTGCGCGTCCTGCGCGCCGCCGAGACCTTCCGTGACGCCTCGGCCGCCGACGACGCGGCGACGGCGGCCGACGCGGGCGCGGGCGGCTAAGCTCACACCCGATGATTCCCGGTACCCAGACACCTCCCGCCCTACCCGAGCCGGACGGCGCGTTCCGCCCGGCCGCCGGCCTGCGCCTGCTGACCTGGCCCGCGCTGGACGCCACGGGCGTCGAGGCGGCCGTCACCGCCCGCGATGGCGGGGTTTCCGATGGCCCCTACGCCACCTTGAACCTGAGCCTGAGCGTCGGCGATGATCCGGCCCGCGTGCTCGAGAACCGGCGCCGCCTGGCGGCCGCCCTCGACGCCGACCTCAACGACTTCGTCTTCGCCCGCCAGGTCCACGGCGACCGGGTCGCCGTGGTCGGCGCCGCCGACCGGGGGAGCGGTGCGTACTCGCTGAACGACGCCATTGACGGCGCCGACGCGCTGGTCACCACGACGCCCGGGGTCATGCTCGCGATCCTGACCGCGGACTGCCTGCCGGTCGTCCTGCACGACCCGGTGGCCGGGGTGCTCGCCTGCGTGCACGCGGGCTGGCGCGGTACCGCGGCCGGCCTGACCACCGCCGCCGTGGCCGTCCTGCGGGAGCTGGGCTCACAGCCGTCCGACGTGGTGGCAGGCCTCGGCCCTGCCATCGCGGGGGACCGCTACCAGGTCGGCCCCGACGTGCACGAGGCCGTGACCGCGGCGTTCGGTGCCGCCGCCGCGGAGGCCTTCCTCCGCCCCGACCTCCGCCCCGGCGCAGGCTCAGGCCGCTGGCTGCTCGACCTGCCGGCCGCCAACCGGCACGCCCTGCGCGAAGCCGGCGTTCCCGACGCCCAGATCCACGCCAGCACCATCCCCACCGGCGCCGGCACCGGCCCCACCGGCACCGGCCCCACCGGCACTGGCGACTTCTTCAGCGACCGCGCCGCCCGTCCCTGCGGACGCCTCGCCCTGATCGCCCGCCTGCGCGAACCAATGGATGTGACAACCTAATGGCTCTTCCGGGTACGCAGCCACGCGGCCGGGTCTTCCGCTACGCCGGCTACGCCACCGACCCCGCGGCCGCCACGCTGAGCTGCCACTACGAGCTGGACGGCCGCGAGTTCACCGAGCGCGTCAGGCTGCCGGGCCAGGAGGGCAACCCGCGCTGGCACACCGAAGCCGCCCAGGCCGCCGCCCGGCTGCTGTTCCTGCTGGCCGGGGTGTCCTACTACAAGACCGCGGCCCCGCCCGTCATCGACCTCGGCGAGACCCCGCTGACCGCGACAGAAGAAACCTTTCTCCGCGACTTCTACCTCCACGGCCTCGGCGAATTCGCCTACCGCAACTCGCTCGACCTCACCGCCACCGAAATTCGGGCACCTCAAGCGTCCCAAACGCCTATCCCGCCCCAGACACCACTTAGCCACCAGAACCGCGCCCTGGTCCCGTTCGGCGGCGGGATCGACTCGATCGTCACCGTCGAGCAGGTGCGCAAACGCGCGGACGTGGCGCTGTTCGTGGTGAGCCGGCCCGGCGACCGCTTCGACGCGATCGAGGAGCCCGCCGCCGTCACCGGCCTCCCCATCGTGCGGGCCGAACGCGAGATCGACCCCCAGCTCCTGCGCTCCGCCGAGCTCGGCTTCCTCAACGGCCACGTGCCGGTGACCGGCATCTTGTCCGCGATCGCGGTGCTGGCCGCGGTGCTCGAGGACCGGGACGCGGTGGTGATGTCCAACGAATGGTCAGCCTCCGTCCCGACCCTGGAATACCAGGGCCGCCCGGTCAACCACCAGTACTCCAAGAGCGAGGAATTCGAGGCGGCCTTCCGCGGTGTGCTGGCAGCCAGCCCGGGCCCGCTGCCGCAGTACTTCTCCTGGCTCAGGGACCGCACCGAGCTATGGGTGGGCTGGGAGTTCGCCAAGCTCACCGCCTACCACTCGACCTTCCGCAGCTGCAACAAGGCTTTTTACACCGAACGGGCGCGGCGATTCACCTACTGGTGCGGTGACTGTGACAAGTGCGCGTTCATCGACCTGATCCTGGCGCCGTTCCTGCCGGCTGAGGCGCTCCGGCAGATCTTCGCCGTGACCGGCGAGCCGCTCGAGAACCCCGCCCTGGCCGGCAAGTTCCGGTCGCTGCTCGGCGCGGGCGCCAAGCCGTTCGAGTGCGTCGGCGAGGTCACCGAGTGCCGGGCCGCGGCGCTGCTGGCCGCCCGGCGGAAAGACCGCGCCGGCCGCAGCCTGCTGACCGGGCTGGCCGCCGAGGTAGCGGCCTGGCCGGACGCGCCGTCGGCGGCGGAGGTCGAGGCCATGCTGCGGCCCGTCGGGCGGAATTTCCGGCCGAACGAGTATGCCGATGCCAGCACCTAAGCTCGCTTGGTCCGACCTGGCCGGCGCCCGGGTCGGGATCTGGGGCCTGGGCCGCGAAGGCCACGCCAGCCTGCGCAAGCTCGCCACCGTGGGCGCCGAGCCGGTCTTGGTCGACGACCGCCCGTCCGGCCCCGTAGAGGGTCACCCGGTCCTTGTCACTAGCGACGGCGGCCTCGCCGCCCTCATGAGCTGCGACGCGGTGGTGAAGACCCCGGGCATGTCCCGCTACCGGCCCGAGCTGGCCCAGCTGACCGCGGCGGGCGTCCCGGTGGCGGGCGGTCTGGGCCTGTGGCTGGCCGAGGCCGACCTGCGCCGCGTGCTGGTCGTGACCGGCACCAAGGGCAAGAGCACCACGTCCTCGGTCACCGGCCACCTCATCGGCGGCCTGGGCTACCGCGTCATGGTCGGCGGCAACATCGGCGCCCCGCCCTACGACCCCGAAGCAGGAACCGACTTCGACTACTGGGTCATCGAGGTCTCCAGCTACCAGGCCACCGACCTGCCCTGCTCGCCGCCGGTGGTCGCGGTGACCTCGCTGCACCCGGACCACCTGGACTGGCACGGGGGAGTGGAGCAGTACTACCGGGACAAGCTGTCCGCCTGCTCCCAGCCCGGCGCCGAGCTCACCGTGGCCAATGGCGACAGCGACCTGCTCCGCGCGCACGCCGCGCTGCTCGGCCCGCGGGTCGAGTGGGTCAGCGAGCACGACGACCCGGCCGCAGACTGGATGGAGCCGCTGGGCCTGCCCGGCCGGCACAACCGCCGCAACGCCCTCATCGCCCGCCGCTGCCTGATCGCGCTGGGCTTGCCCGGCGCCGCCGACGACGGCGCGCTGCGCACCGCGGCGGCCGGCTACCAGCCGCTGCCGAGCCGGCTCACCCCGGCCGGCACCGTGGCCGGCGTCAGCTTCGTCGACGACAGCCTGTCCACCAACGTGCTGCCCACGCTGGCCGCGCTGGACGCCTTCCCGGACCGCCGGATCGCGCTGATCGTCGGCGGCCACGACCGCGGCATCGACTACGCTCCGCTGGCCGCCGGCGTGCTGGCCCGCGGCGCGCCCACCTACGTGCTGACCCTGCCCGACAGCGGCCCCCGCATCCGCGCCCAGTTCGAAGCCGCCGCAGTACCGGCCGCATCCGGTTTCGCCGGCGTGACCGACTGCCCGGACCTGGACGCGGCGGCCACGGCGGGATTCCGCTGGGCCCAGCCGGACGGCGTGGTGCTGCTGTCGCCGGCCGCGCCGAGCTTCGGCGTCTTCAAGGACTACCGCGACCGCGGCGACGCTTTCGCCCGCGCGGTCCGCGCCCTCGGCGCCTAGCCTCAGTCCTCCCCGGAGAACCGCTCCCAGGCCGTGAACCCGGCCGCGGGCGCCTCGGCGATGACCTGGTTGCACAGGTCCACGCACTCGTTGCAGATATAGACCCCCGGTCCGGCCACCAGCTTGGCCACCGCGTCCTTGTCCTTGGTGCAGAACGAGCAGGACAGGGTGTCCAGCCGGGAAGCGCCCGGCGCCAGGTTCGATGTATGGAAAGCCGCCCAGACAGGGCAGTGCGGAAAGGCCGGCCTAGAACTGCCAGCGCGTCGCGCCGCCCGGCTCCACGGTGGCCACCGCCGTCGCGGCCCGCGGGGTGAACCGGTACACGTGCCACGGCGGCGGCCCGGCCGACGGCGCGCTGAACTCGGCCGTGAGCGCCAGCCCGGTCTCGTCCACCCGGCACGGCCAGTCCTGCGCCCAGACCGCGGCCATCTTGGCCACCGTGGCCGGGTCGGTGACCACGGTCGCCTCGCCGTCCACGACCAGGTCGAAGTCCTGCGTGGCCACGCTGATCGTGCAGCGCGGGTCCCGGGCCAGGTTGCGGCCCTTCCGGCTGCCCTGGCCGGTCTCGAACCAGAAGCACCCGTCGGCCCACAGCACCCCGAGCCCGGTGACGTGCGGGCTCCCGTCCGCGTTGATCGTAGCCAGCCAGCTGGTATGACGGTCAGGGCCGCCGCTGCCCGGGACCATGCTCACGCCCGCATCGAGCCGGGTCGTTATCGCGCTCCAGTCGAGCAGCGGCGTCTTGTACATCTCCGCGAGGTTCTTGGCGTCCATTCCCCTACGACGTCCCGGCTCCCCGAAACTCATCGCCGGGGAGTCGGTGTGCCCCGGGTACGTTCTTAGGTACCCGATGTGCCACCCACTCCTATCGGACGGGGCCCACCCGTTCGGTACCTAGGTCTTGCGGCCGGTGACCGAGCGCAGGCCGGGGGGGAGTTCCGCCTTTCCGAACGCCGTGCCCACCTCGGCCCGGACGCCGTGCGCGGCCAGCAGCGCCGGCAGCGCGGACGTGTCGATCAGCACGTTCTCGTGCCGCTCGTGGCCGCGCCGCCAGCCGCCCGCCCCGTCCGGGACGAACGTCGTGGCGTCCCGGACGAACCGGTCCGGGGCCGGCGCGGAGAACTCGGTGATGATGGCCCAGTCCGGCTCGGCCCGGGCGAACGGCCGCTCGCCCGCCCGGATGGGCCCGTAGTCCAGGTCCAGGATGTCGATCGCCAGCACCCCGCCCGGCCGCAGCGCATCCGCCGCGGCGGCCAGCGCCGCCTCGATGGCCGCCGCGTCGGGCAGGTAGCTCAGCACGTGCCCGACCGAGACGACCGCGTCCGCGGGCGGCAGCGGGTCGCCGGGCAGCGTGAGTTCCCGCAGGTCGGCCTGCGGGCCGAGCGCGGAACGGGCCAGCGTAAGCATGTCGGGCGACGCGTCGGTGGCCGTCACCCGCAGCCCGGCGGCCAGCAGGTGCCTGGTCAGCGCCCCGCTCCCGCAGCCGAGCTCGAGCACCAGGCCGTCCCGTACGGGAGCCAGCAGGTCAATGATGCCCGGGGCGCACCGGTCGCCGTGCAGGCCGTAGCCCCGGTCGTGAATGAGGGCCAGGTCGGGCTGGTAGTAGTGCACCCGATCAGTCTGCCACCGTGATGCCCAGGTGGTGAGCCAGCTGCGGGGCCAGCG
The DNA here is from genome assembly GCA_025934635.1 of Streptosporangiaceae bacterium. The sequence goes on from JAICWX010000302.1 coordinate 5,988, forward strand.
CCACCAGCTGGAGGCTGTCGATGGTGGTGCCGCGCAGCGACTCGTAGCCCGCCCGGATGCCGAGTCCGGCGCCCCGCAGGTCGACCTTCTCGCAGCTCGCCTTGGTGAAATCCGCGCCGGTCAGCGTGCTGCCGCCGAAGCTGACCCGCAGCAGCGTGGCCCCGCCGAACTCGACGTCCCGCAGCACGCAGTCCTCGAACCTCACGTCGGTGAGCGTGCTGCCGCGGAAGTTGACCGAGTCGAGCTTGGCGTCGCGGAAGGTGACCCGGCGCATCGCGCACGAGAAGGCCTGCACCCCGGCCAGCGCGCAGCCGGCCAGCGTGACGTCCTGCCAGCCGGTCTCGGCCAGGTCGCAGGCGACGAACCTGGCCTCCCGCAGCGCGGTGTCGGTGAACCGGGCCTTGCGCAGGCTGCCGCCGTCGAACGAGACGCCGGTCAGCGAGCACTCCAGGAAGTGGCCGAACGGGGCGTCGGCGCGGTCGAACGAGAGGCCCTCGAACGCCAGGCCGTCGTACACCTCGTCCGGCTCCAGCTCGCCCTGGAACGGGATGAGATCAGCGGGCATGTCCCGACCCTACCGGCGGCCACCGTCACGCTCCCCATAGGATCAACGCTGGAATGTTCAAGGACAACGAGGAAAGGACGCAGCTGTGGCGGACGGCGACGATTTCAACACCCAGGTCATCGAGGACTTCCGGGCGAACGGCGGGAAGGTGGGCGGCCCGTTCGAGGGGGCACCCATGGTGCTGCTCCATCACCACGGAGCCAAGACCGGCACCGAACGGGTGAACCCGCTCATGTACCAGCAGGTTGGCAGCAGCATTGCCGTCTTCGCCTCGGCGGGCGGGGGGCCCAATGACCCGCAGTGGTACCGCAACCTGGTCGCGCACCCCGATGTCACGCTCGAGCTCGGCACGTCGACCGTGAAGGCCCGCGCCCGGGTGGCGGAAGGCGACGAGCGGGACTCGATCTGGGCGACCCAGAAGGAGCGGTATCCCCAGTTCGCAGAATATGAGAAGAACACCGCGCCTCGCGTGATTCCCGTCGTCGTACTCGACCCGGAAGCGTAACCTCCTTCCTGGCGGCCAATCCGGTCCACATCCGGATAATCCGTATCGGGATACTGCGGATCGAGATATTCCAGATCCGTAGTATCCAGATCCGGATATTACGGCCTCAGGTTGGCCGGCCTCAGGCCGGCGAAGGGGTGCGCATGGACGTAGCCGAGCCCGTTGTCCGCACGGCCGCCGGGCCGGTCCGCGGCCGGGCCGAGAACGGCATCGCCGTCTTCCGGGGCATCCCGTTCGCCCAGCCTCCGGTGGGGCCGCTGCGGTTCGCCGCCCCGGAGCCGGCCAGGCCCTGGGACGGCGTGCGGGAAGCGGCCATGTTCGGGCCGCCCCCGCCGCAGTCCGGGCTCATGCCCATCTTGACGGAGCCGGTCGCGCCCGGCGCCGACCCCGGCGACTGGCTGACGGTCAACGTGTTCTCGCCTGACCTGGGCGCGGCCGGGCTCCCGGTCATGGTCTGGATCTACGGCGGGGCCTACCGGTTCGGCGCGTCCTGCCATACCGGCTACGACGGCGGCCCGCTGGCCGGCTCCGGGGTGGTGATGGTGACCTTCAACCACCGGGTCGGCGTCGAGGGCTATGCCTACCTGCCCGGCGTCCCGGCCAACCGGGCGCTGCTGGACCAGGTCGCCGCGCTGCACTGGGTCCGGGAGAACATCGCCGCGTTCGGCGGTGACCCGGAGCGGGTGACCGTGTTCGGCGAGTCGGCCGGCGCCGGCGCGATCGCGTCGCTGCTCGTCATGCCGGCCGCAGCCGGACTGTTCCGGCGCGCCATCGCGCAGAGCGTGCCGGGCACGTTCTTCACGCCCGCGCTGGCCGCCGACGCCACCGCCGCCATCGCCGCCGCCGCGGGGCTGCCGCCGACCGCCGCGGCGTTCGCGGCCGCCGATCCGGCCCGGCTGGCCGCCGCCTCCGACGCGGTGCGCACCGCCGACTACGCCGACCGCTGGGGCCCGGTGGGCGGCACCGGGGTGCCGTTCTCGCCGGTCGTCGACGGCGAGGTGCTGCCCGCCGCGCCGTGGCAGGCGATCGCGTCCGGCGCCGCCCACGCCGTCGACCTGATCGCCGGGCACAACCGCGACGAGTACCGGCTGTTCACCGCGCTGGGCCAGTTGCGCGGCACGATCACCGACGCGATGGCCGCCCGGGCGCTGCGCGCGCTGGCCGGCCCGGGCGGCGAGGCCGCCTACCGCGAGGCCTACCCGGACGCCGGGGCCGAGGCGCTGTTCGAGCTGGTCCACTCGGACTGGCTGTTCCGGATGCCGACCCTGCACCTGGCCCAGGCACACGCGGCGGGAGGCGGCCGGACCTTCCTGTATGAGGTCACCTACCCGGCCGCGGAGGGGGACCTCGGCGCCTGCCACGCGGTCGAGCTGCCACTGGTGTTCGGCGTGTGGCAGGGACTGGGGCAGCTGCTGTTCGGTCCCGAGCCGCCGGCCAGCGCGGTGGCGCTCGGTGAGGAGATGCGCGCGCGGTGGACCGCGTTCGCCCGGGACGGCGACCCCGGCTGGCCGGCCTACTCGGTCGGCCGCCGCCTCACCCGCGTCTTCGACGACCCGCCGGCCGTGGTCCCCTATCCCGAGCGGGCCTCCCTGCACATCTGGGACCAGCACCGGTTCGGCGTACTCGACCTGATCGCGGCCCGGGCCTGACCGGTATCCTCTGCCCTAGCCGAACGAAAGGGCTGAGGAGTGCCGATCTACGCACTGGGCGACTACGAGCCCGAGATCCACGCGACCGCCTTCGTCCATCCCGACGCGGTCGTCATCGGCCGGGTCACGATCGGGCCCGAGTCGTCGGTGTGGCCGTGCGCCGTGCTGCGCGGCGACCACGGCCGGATCGAGGTCGGCGCGCGGACGTCCGTGCAGGACGGGACCGTGGTGCACTGCACCCACGAGTGGCCGACGCTGATCGGGTCCGACTGCGTGGTCGGGCACAACGCCCACCTGGAGGGCTGCGTGGTGGCGGACCGGTGCCTGATCGGCTCGGGTTCGGTCACGCTGAACCGGGTCACGGTCGGGACCGGCTCGATCGTGGCGGCGGCCTGCCTGGTACCCGAGGGCTTCGAGGTGCCGCCGGGCACCCTGGTCGCCGGGGTACCCGCGAAGATCAAGAAGACCGGCCTGGAACCCGGCTTCACCGACAACGCGGTGAAGTCCTACGTCGAGACCGGCCGGGCCCACCGGGCCGGCCTGCGCCGCCTCGACCGCTAGCCGATGATCGACGGCCTGGCGGTCATCGACGCCCACATGCACGTGCCCCGGCTCAGCACGGTCTCGCCCGCCTGGATGAAGTGGGCCGAGAACTTCGGCCAGGACTCGCCCTGGCGCGGCGTGTTCGGCGCGGACGGCGACCCGGTCCCGGCCCGGTTCGATGCCCTGCTCGACGCCGAGGGCGTCGATATGGCCCTGCTGTTCGCCGAGTACAGCCCGCGGGCCACCGGGATCCAGCCGGTCGAGGATCTGCTGCCGCTGATCGCGCACAACCCGGCCCGGTTCCGCCTGGTCGCCAACGTGAACCCGGATGTGCACGCCGATCCGGCCGCCGAGGCCGCCCGCCAGCTCGGCCTGGGCGCCGTCGCGGTCAAGCTGCACCCGGTGCACGGCGCCTTCTCACCCGACGACCCGGCCCTGCGCGCGGTGTACGAGCTGTGCGCCGAGCGCGGCGTGCCGGTGATCACGCACACCGGCGGCAGCATCTTCCCCGGCTCGGAGCCCTCGGCGGGCAACCCGCACCTGATGCGCCAGGTCATCGCCGACTTCCCGGGCGTGACGTTCGTGCTGGCCCACGGTGGCCGCGGCCAGTGGTACAACGAAGCCGCCGAGATGGCGCTGACCTGTGATAACGTCTGGCTCGACCTGGCCGGGCTGCCGCCCAAGCGGCTGCCGGACTACTACGCCGCCGTCGACCTGGCCGCCCTGGCCCGTAAGTGGATCTTCGGCACCGACTGGCCCGGCGTCCCCGGCATCGCCAGGAACGTCCGCGCCCTCGCCGCCCTGGACCTCCCCGCCGACGTCCTCCCCGGCATCCTGGCCACCCACGCCACCCAGGTCTACCTCCACCCCTAACCCCGCTCCCGCCCCGAGCCGGGCTCTGCCCGTACCCTCACCCCGAGCCGGGCTCGGCCCGTACCCTCACCCCTAGCCCCGCTCTCCCCGTACCGCCACCCCTAGCTCTCCATCGAAAGCCACCCCGCTTCCGGATCACTCCAGCCCCTGCTGCCGCATCTGCATCACACCTCACATCCGTCACCGGCCCGGCCCTGATCCGCCCCCTGCCAACGACATGGATGCTCCATCAATGCCGCGATCGCGACATCAATGCTCCATCAATGCCGTTATCGCACCCCGCGGAGCTACCCCGAGACACAGCGGACTGACGCCAGG
>JAICWX010000453.1 GCA_025934635.1 Streptosporangiaceae bacterium
AGGCCGCCCCGACCTGGAATGTCCGGCTGAAGTGAGAACACGACATCGATGGAGCATCCATGTCGTGATTGCGGCATTGATGGAGCATCCATGTCGTTGCCGGCGACCCGTCGAGGGCCAGGTCGGGTGACGGGCGCGGATTGTGGTGCGGATGTGGATGCCGAGACGGGAACCCGGGCCGCGTGCCAGCCGACGAACTCCTCACTCGACCGTAGTCGACTAGATATCTCGGTCCCCTCGGCCAGGGCGGCGGTCTCCATGGCAAGCTGGTCCCGTGTCTGATCCGGAGAGCATGCTGATCACCGGGATCGGTGAGCTGGTTACCAATGACGGGGGCGCCTTCGCCGCCCTGACCGACGCGGCGCTGGTCATCGAGGCCGGCCAGGTGGCCTGGACCGGGCCCGCGTCGCGCGCGCCCGCCGCCGACACGGTGCTGAACGCAGCCGGCCGGGCCGTGCTGCCCGGCTTCGTCGACTCGCACGCCCACCTGGTCTTCGCGGGGGAGCGCAGCGCCGAGTTCGCCGCCCGGATGGCAGGCCGCCCCTATCAGGCCGGCGGCATCCAGGGCACCGTGGCCGCGACCCGCGACGCCTCCGATGCCGTGCTGCGCGCGAACCTGCGGCGGCTGGCGGGGGAGATGCTCCGCCAGGGCACGACCACGTTCGAGTGCAAGTCCGGGTACGGGCTCACCGTGCCGGACGAGGCCCGCGCCCTCGCGCTCGCCGCCGAGGTCACCCCCGAGGTCACCTACCTGGGCGCGCACGTCGTACCGCCGGAGTTCACGGCCGACCCGGCCGGCTACGTCGACCTGGTCCGCGGGCCGATGCTGGACGCCTGCGCGCCCACGGCCCGCTGGATCGACGTGTTCTGCGAGGCCGGGGCCTTCGGCGCCGACGAGGCGACGGCGATCCTCGCCGCCGGCCAGGCCGCGGGCCTGGGCGCCCGGATCCACGCCAACCAGCTCGGCCCCGGCCCCGGCGTCCAGGTCGCGGCTGCCGCAGGCGCCGCCTCGGCCGACCACTGCACGTTCCTGACCGACGCCGACGTCGACGCCCTGGTGTCGGCGCAGGTGGTCGCGACCCTGCTGCCCGGCGTGGAGTTCAGCTGCCGGCAGCCCTTCCCGCAGGCGCGCCGCCTGCTCGACGCGGGCGCCACCGTAGCCCTGGCCACCGACTGCAACCCCGGTTCCTGCTTCACCAGCAGCATGCCGTTCTGCATCGCCCTCGCCGTTCGCGAGATGGGCATGACCACCGAGGAAGCCGTCTGGGCCGCCACCGCGGGCGGCGCCCGCGCCCTGCGCCGCACCGATGTCGGCCACCTCGCCGTCGGCGCCCGCGCCGACCTGATCCTGCTGGACGCGCCGTCCCACGCCTACCTGGCCTACCGCCCCGGCGTCCCCCAGGTCACCGCCGCCTGGCAAGCCGGCCACCTAGTAGCCGGCTCAGCCCTCTAACCCGCGGCCCGCCCCATGGGACCCGGTGTGGCACCGGGCGCATAAGAACTTGCGGAATGAATCACTTGAGTTTCTCCTGTAACGCCATCACTACACGAGGCCGCCGGAGTGAAACGCCTACTGACTCAGGTCGCCGCTGACGAACGTCCCCTTGCCGACCCGGCTCACGATGAGGCCGCGTTCCCTCAGTTCCCGCATCGCCCGCCGGACGGTCTGGTAGCCGATTCCCCACTCCTCGGCCAGATCCCGTTCAGCCGGCAGCTTCTGACCAGGCTTCAGCCCGCCGCGCTCGATCCGGGCAGCCACGTAATCCGCCGCTTGCTCATACAACGGCGTGACGGAATCCGGATTGAACTGCGGAGCCATGATCGAGATCGTATAGCCCCGCCTACCTGCGAAAATACTCCTATCGCATCGCATGGCCTCGCATAGCAATAGGAGTCGATGTAATCTGTCGACATGATGACTGTCCGCGGCGAGCCCGATTACGTTGACCAGGTACCGCGCCGTATGGCGTACGAGAAGACCCACCCGAAGACCGAGATCATCTACATCGGCCCGTACTGGCAGGCGATCATCCGGGAGGACACGGGCCAGACGATCATCACCCGGCACAGCCTCAAGCAGCTGATGGACAAGCTCGAAGCCATCGATGAGGAGAAGGAGCCGTGAACACCCGGATGGCTCGCTAGAGCCGGGCGGGCAGGTAGCGGCCGTGGAAGCGGATGAGCGGCTCTCCGGCTGCGGCCAGGTAGGGCACGCCGGTGACCCCCGCGATGACCAGCAGGTGATCCCCGGCGGTGACCAGTCGCTCGGCCGAGCACTCCAGCGCGGCCAAGCCGCCCGCCGCGATCAGCGCCCCAGAGTCATCGCCGCGCCGGTGCGGCACGTCATCGAGCATCAGCCGGGCACTCGGACGCCCCGCCGCGGCGAACCGCCCGGCCAGTACCCGCTGCCCCGCCGCCAGCAGCGTCACCGCGAACCGAGTGACCGGCTCGTCCGGCCGGCTGAACAGCTCCGCCAGGTAGGAACCGGACATCAGTGACACCATCACCAGCGGCGGCGCGGCCGACAGCGGGCAGAACGCGCTGACCGTAGCCCCGACGTCATCTCGCCCGTCCGCCACCATCACCAGCGTGACCGCCCCCGCCCACGCCGCCCGAGCCCCATCCCACGCCTCGACCCACGTCCCCCCGCCACCCGTCCCCGCCCCCTGCGTCCCGCCACCCGGCCCCGCCGCCCCTGCATCCATGCCAGCCACGCTAGTACCAGCCCTCCCGAGGCCGTCTCATGATCCTGGCCGGAAGCGACCAAATAATCACCGGACCTGGCCACGATCATGGCAATGGAAGCGGACGTCTCGGCCGGGCCATGGCGGCTCGGACAGCCCCGCTTAGGGCTGCCTCGCTACCGGGGCGGCTGGCTGGACAGTTTTACCCGAGCGGGCAGGTGCGGTGGTGCCGGGGCGGAGGGGCCGCCCGTTTGGTCAGTGGATTATCCAGTGGCCGGGGAGGGTCAGCGGTCCGTGCGGTGACAAGCCCGCGCGGGCCGCGAGCTGCCAGGCGGGGCCCCAGCCGGAGAAGCCGCCGAGGTCGAGACCGGCCGCGGCGGCCGGCTTGGACTCGCTGGACTCCGGCGGCCGCAGCTGGTCCAGCGGGGTTACCCGGGGATAGGTGCGCAGCGGCGCGCGGGCCGGCAGCCCGGCCCGGCGGCGCGCGATCTCCGCCGCGGCGGTCATCCCGCCGAGCTCGTCCACCAGGCCGTTCTGCGCGGCGTCGGCGCCGGTCCAGACCCGCCCCCGGGCGATCTCGTGCACCTGCTCCGGCGTCATCCGGCGGCCCGAGGCCACCTTCTGGGTGAAGTCACGGTAGATCGCGTCGAGCCAGGCGTTGATCCGCTGCCAGTCATCCTCGCTGAACGGGTGCGCGGGCGCGAACATGTTCGCCCCGCGGCCGACGGACACCGAGTCGGTGGTGATGCCGGCCCGCTCGAAGGCGTCCTTGAGCACGGGCTTGCCCATGATCACGCCGATCGAGCCGGTCATCGTGCCCGGCTGCGCCACGATGACGTCAGCCGCCATGGCGATGTAGTACCCGCCCGAGGCCGCCACGTCGCCCATCGAGACGACGACCGGCTTGCCGGCCGCGCGGGTCCTGACCACCTCGCGCCAGATCGTGTCGGACGCCACGGCGGACCCGCCGGGGCTGTTGACCCGGAGCAGGACGGCGCGCACCCGGTCGTCCGTGGTGGCCGAGCGCAGCGCGGCCGCCACCGTGTCCGAGCCGATCGAGTTGCCGCCCAGCGGGCTCCGTCCGCTGCGGCCCTGCCGGATGGGCCCGGACGCGTGGATCACCGCGACGAAGTGCTCACGCGGGTTCGGCAGCTTCGTGGCCCGCTGGGTCAGTGCGTGCGCGCGCTGATAGCGGCCGACGTACTGCAGGCTCGCGTCTGCCCCCGCCTCCTTGCGTACCTCGGCGTAGACCTCGTCCCGGTACCCGAGCGCGTCGACCAGGCCCTCGGCCAGGGCATCCTCGGCCAGGAACGGCCCGCGGTCGAGCAGCGCGCGGGCTTGCTCAGCGGTCTTGCCGCGGCGTTCGGCGATGGCGCTGGTGATCTGCTCGGCGATCGAGATGGCCAGGCGCTCGGCGGCCTCGCGGGTCGGGCCGGTGAAGCCGCGTTCGGTCAGGTTGTCAGCGGCCGACTTGTACTCGTACCGCTTGCCGCTCTCGAAGCCGATGCCGAGCTTGGCCAGGGCGTCGTGCAGGAAGACCTGCTCGACCGAGATCCCGGTGAGCCCGAGCGCGCCGGAGGGCTGCAGGTAGATCCGGTCGAAGGCGGTAGCCAGGTAGTACGGCACGTTGCCGCCGGTGAACTCGCCGAAGGACTCAGACCAGGCCACGGTGAGCTTGCCGGACTCGCGGAAGGTGCTGATCGCCTCGCGGAGCTCCTGGACCCGGGCCAGCCCGATCCGGCTGCCGCCCACCTTGACCACCAGCGCGCGGACCCGGTCGTCCTTGCGGGCGCGGCGCAGTCCCTCGAGGACATCAGACAGCCTCAGCTTGCGCCGGGACATAAACGCGGAGACCGGATCCGCAATCGGTCCCTCGGCGATCCCGTCGGTCAGGTCCAGCTCGAGGATCAGCGGTCCTGTCTGGCGCTGCCGTAGCCTGGAAACCTGTTCGGCCAGCTGCCGGGCGAGTTGCGCGTCTGCCATGCGATTCAGCTTACGGTGCGAAGGAGACGGGATTCTGCGCGGCTTTGTGACGATCGTCGTGGATGTCGCCAACGTGATGGGCTCGCGGCCCGACGGCTGGTGGCGAGACCGGGCGGGCGCGGCGGTCCGGCTTCACGACCAGATCGCCCGGCTGGCCGCCAGCGGCCGGGCGATCCTGCCGCCGCCCGGCGACCGTCCGCCTGCCGATGCCGCTGACCCAGCCGGAGATGGCCCTGACCCCGCCGGAGATGGCTCCGGCTTGCCGGGGGAGGAGGCGCCCGCGTTCGTCCTCGTGCTTGAAGGTGCCGCCAGGGCCGCCGTCTCCCGGCTGCCAGCCGCTAGCTCCGGCGAGGCGGATCCAGCCAGGGCGGGGGAGGTGCGGGTGGTGGAGGCGCGCGGCTCGGGCGACGACGCGATCGTGGCCGTAGTGCGGGAGCTGCCCGGCCGGCGCGTGGTCGTGACCGCCGACCGCGAGCTACGTGCGCGCTGCCTGGCGGCCGGGGCAGAAATTCTTGGCCCGGGCTGGCTGCTCGGCCTGCTCTGAGGCTGATGGGACTGACGGGGCTGAGGCCCGCCCGCGGCCTGACTCCGGTATCCCCAGGTCACGGGCGGGTTATTCGGGCCACCCGGCCCGTTCAACCGGGTGGCCCCAACTTCCCCTTCCAGACCGGCACACTGGGGCGCCGGAGCGAGCATCGTAGCAGCCATAAAGGCGTGTCCGCCCGAGATAGCCGGGTACGTACGGTTTGGAAATTGCTGTGAGTTCCGGCTTTACTTGAGGGCCTCAAGCCCCTCCGCGATGACGAAGGAGAAGGTGCCCGTGCTACTGCTGGTCGCCGCCGTTTTTGTCCTGTTGATTTGCGTCCTGGTCGTCGCCGACCGGACGTTCAAGGCGGTCCAGCGCGGGCGCCGCCGCCGCGAGGCGGCCCAGCGGCTTACTGCCGCGGCGCGCCAGGGAGCAGCCAGGCACAGACAGCGGCAGGCGACCGAACAGGTCAGCGGAGCCCTCACCTCGGTCATGCCGACCATCCACGACGTTGACACCCGTCACGTGGACGAGCCGAGCGAAGTCGCCACCACGCCGTGACCCCGCTTGACGGCAGGGAACTCGCCTGACGGCAGGGAACT
>JAICWX010000645.1 GCA_025934635.1 Streptosporangiaceae bacterium
AACTGCGCGAGGAGCTCAGCAAATGACCGATCCCGTGAGCGCCTATTTTGACGCGATCAACGCCGAGGACTGGGACGCGCTGGCCGGGCTGTGGGCGCCGGACGCGGAGCTGCATCCCGCCGCAGGCCGGCCCCGGAAGGGCCGCGAGGCGATCGTGGCCTACTACCCGCGCCTGCTGGCCGGGTGGGCCGAGCATGCCGACCGGCCAGGGCGGCGGATCACCGAGGCGGGCACGGTGGTGGTCGAAATCAGCTTCACCGGCACGACGGGGCAGGGCCGCCCGGTCACCTTCGACGCGGTGGACGTGTTCGACCTGGCCGGGCCGCGGATCAGGCGCCTGTCGATCTGGTACGACACCGCCGCGGTGCTCCGCCAGGTGCAAGGTGCCTGAGCAGGTCGCGATCACGCTGCCGGTCGAGGACGGGCTGGCGGCGGCGGATTACGTCGCGCTGGCCGAACTGGCCGAACGGTGCGGCTACGACGCGGTCCTGGCCGGGGAGGTCGCCGGGCCCGAGGTATTCAGCCTGCTCGGCATGATCGCCGCCCGCACCACCTCGATCCGGATCGGCAGCGGCATCGTCGGCTGCTACGCCCGGCCCCCGGCGCTGACCGCGATGGGCTTCGCGACGCTGGCCTCCTGCGCTCCCGGCCGCGTCATCGCCGGCCTCGGGACCAGCAGCCCGATCATCGTCGAGGGCTGGCACGGCAGGCCGTTCGGTCATCCGGTGGGCACGGTGCGGGAGTTCATTACGGTCCTGCGCCAGGCGCTGACCGGGGCGCCGGTCAGCTTCGCCGGGCGGCAGCTGAGCTCGGCCGGCTTCCGGGCGACGATGAAGGCGCCGTCGCCGGTGCCGGTGCTGCTGGCCGCCATGAACCCGGCCATGCTGCGGCTGGCCGGGCGGGCCGCCGACGCGGTGTTCCTCACCTGGACGCCGCCGGGTGAGGTGGCCAGCCGCCTGGCGCACGTGCGGGACGGGGAGCGGGCGGCCGGGCGGCCGCCCGGCCAGGTGTGGGCGGCGGCGTCGGTCTGGGCCTACTGCGGGCCGCGGCCGGACCAGGCCCGGGAGCGGATGCGGCGGGTGGTCCTGCAGTACGCCATGGTGCCGACGCACCAGGCCTCGTTCCGCGGCTCGTTCCCGGCGCTGGACGAGGCGGCCGCGGCCTGGCGCAGCGGTGACCGCCAGGCGGCGCTGCAACTGGTCGGCGAGGACACGGTCGAGGCGCTCTGCGCGATCGGCGCCCCCGAGACGGTCGCGGGCTACGTCCGGGCCCTGCGCGCCGCCGGGGTGACGCTGCCCGTGGTACTGACCCCGGGGGCCGAGCCCGGTGACGTGGCCGGGTCGCGGGCCACGATCGCCGGCCTGGCCGCGGCCCTGGGCCTGCAAAAGCGCCTAGCCGGGAGCGGCATTGATGGAGCATCCAAGTCGTGATCGCGGCATCGATGGAGCATCAATGCTGCTGGCGCGAGCCGTAATAGCTCGTTGGCCGGGTCGTCAGCTGAGGATGAGGGCGGCGGCCAGACGGCCGATGACGATGAGCTCCAGGACCTGCGGGATCCCGTTCTGCAGGGCGGTGACGGTCAGCGCCGGGGCGCCCCGGGACTGGAGGTACTGGCCGGCCACGGCGCTGATGGCGGCGGCCAGCACCAGGCCGGCCAGGAGCCAGGGCCGCGGAAGCTCGTGCTCCGCCCGGAGCAGGCGGCCGGACCTGGCCCCCGCGAGCGGGAGCCCGCTGGCGGTTACCAGGAACACGATCGTCGTCAGGGGCAAGATGACGGCGCCGAAGTAGCCGCCCAGCCACAGGCCGGCCCCGGCCAGCACGGCCAGGACGGCCGCGGCCTGCAGGAGCTGGCCCGCCAGACCCGTCCCGCGCCGGGCGCTGGACGGGAGGGGGTCACGGTTCCCCGGGGGAAGCTGAGCGGGCGGCGGCTCCCGGCGGCGGCGCGGCCCGGCGGGCCACAGCGCGGCCAGCACCACCAGGGCGAGGGCGGCCAGGCCGCCGGTGACGGTGACGCGGAACAGCTGCTCGGGCCCGAACGTCAGCCGGACCAGGCCGCTGGTCCCGGCCGGCAGCACCCAGGCCTGCTTCCAGCCGTCCAGCCGCACCGGC
>JAICWX010000502.1 GCA_025934635.1 Streptosporangiaceae bacterium
ATCGCGGCGTCCAGGTCCTTCTCGAACGGGACCCGGCCGGTCAGGCACTCGTACAGCACGCAGCCGAGCGAGTACTGATCGGCCAGCCCCAGCACCGAGGTGCCGCGGATCTGCTCCGGCGCCACGTAATCGATCGTGCCCAGGAACTGGCCGGTCGAGGTCAGCCCGCTGCGGGACATGGCGTGCTTGGTGATGCCGAAGTCCGCCAGGTACACGTGGTCGGGATCGGCGTCGTCGCTGCCCCGCTCGATCAGCAGGTTCCCCGGCTTCACGTCCCGGTGCACCAGGCCCCGGCGGTGGGCCGCGTCGAGCGCGCGGGCCGCCTGGCCGACCAGGAACAAGGCGGTGGCGGGCAGGATCCGGCCGCGCTTCTTGATCATCTGCCGCATGTCGGTGCCCGAGACGTACCGCATCGCGATGTACAGCAGGTTGTCCTGGGCGCCCATGTCGTAGATGGGGATCACGTTGGGGTGGTTCAGCGAGGCCGCGATCCGCGACTCCTCGAGGAACCGGGCCCGGAACACGTCGTCGTCCGCCAGTTCCGGGGCCAGGACCTTGAGCGCGATGACACTGCTGAGCCGGAGGTTCTCCGCCTGGTAGACGACGCTCATCCCGCCGCGGCCGAGCACCGAGCGCACGCGGTAGCTGGCAAACTCGTCCCCGACCAGCGGCAATCCCGCCATTGCCTGCTCCCTCCCACCGCCCCCGTCGCGGCCGGAAACCGGTAACGATCCCCTTCCCTGCCCGTCACCGAGAATGGGCCTTCTAGCAAGAAGTACTGGGAAAACGGGCGGCCGTCAACGCCGGACGGAAAACCGAAATACGACCTTGATTATGGAACGCGAAGGACCGGAACGGAACGCAGTAAGGTCCCGGGAAAGCGCCGGAGATGTCCCGCCGGTCCCACTGGTAACGCGGGCCGTGGAGGCCAAGGCGGGAAGCCAGACTCGTTCGGTCGGAAATTGATTTTAAATTATCCCGAACGGGGTGGCCTTTTACCTCATCCCGGCACCGAATCGGGGTCCTGGGCCGGGCAGCTGACGTCACTGTCAGCTTCCGCCTGCGGGGCGGCTTTGCGCAAGCGGGCCGCGTACCCGGCCGTCCACAGCCCGATCCCGCCGATGATGGCGGTCAGCGCGACGAACGCGCCGGTCTTCCCGGCGGCCGCGCCGAGCCCGGCGGCCAGGTACGGCGCCGCGAAGCCCAGGTAGGCCAGGGCGTAGTAGCAGGCGATGACCGCGCCCCGCTCCCCCGGCGCCGCGAGGTGCTCGGCCTGCCGCAGCCCCGACACCAGGCACAGGCCGTAGGCCAGGCCGAGCAGGATCGCGGCGAGGCCGGCCAGCACGCGATCCGGGCCGGCCACCGCGGCGATCCCGACCGCGGTGCCCGCCGCCCCGCACGCCAGGCCGGCCACCGCCCCGGTGAGCGGGTTCCGCAGCCGCCGGGCGAACGGCTGCACCGCCACCCCGGGCGCGAACGACAGCGCCGTCATCAGCCCGGCGAACCCGGCCGACAGCGAGCCCGCGCCGGTGACCTCCTCCGGCAGCACCACGATGGCCAGCGCCACCGAGCCGAACACCAGCGGGCTGGCGGGCGCGACCGCCAGCCAGAACGGCCCGGTGCGGACCGCGGCCGGCGGCCACCGCCGCGCGTCCCGGCGGCTCCCGGATCGCCGGGACCGGGGAGCCGGGGCCGCCGAGGGGGTGCGCCCGAGCGCGGCCGCGGCCGCGGCCCCGATCACCAGGTGCGGCAGGTACGGGATCACCAGCGGGTCAGGCGCCCACTGGGCCAGCAGGGCCGCCGCAATCGGGCCCAGCCCGAACCCGGCCGTCAGCGCGAGCGCCGACCGCCGCGCGCTGGTCCCTTCGTCCGAGCCCGCGCGGGGCGATACCTCCTGCACCCACGCGGTAGCGGAGCCGAACACGACGCCCGAGCACAGCCCGGCCACGGCCCGTCCGGCGGCGAGCATCGCCAGCGACCTCGGCCCGAGCACGAACAGGAGGGTGGCCACCGGCGACAGCGCCACGAAGGGCCAGACCACCGGACGCCGCCCGAACCGGTCGGAGGCGGGCCCCCCGATGAGCAGGCCGGGGATCAGCGTCAGCGCGTAGACCAGGAACAGGCCGGCGACCTCGCCCGCGGTCAGCCTGAGCTCATGCCGGTAGACGATGAGCATCGGCGAGAACTGGTTGGCACCCCAGCCGACCGCGAACATCGCGAAGGCGATCGTCATCCAGGCCCGCGGGGCCGGCCTGGTGATCGTGGTGGTAGCCATGCCTCCGACCCTAATCCGGAAACTGTCAAATCTCCGTATGACTGTCCTCACGCTACGCTGGGGTCATGGACCCGGACGCTGACCTGGCCTCGGTGGCCGCCCTGATGGCCGACCGGAACCGCGCGCAGCTGCTCCTCACCCTGCTCGGCGGGGTGCCGCAGTCGGGTTCGGCGCTGGCCGAGGCGGCCGGCATCTCCCGCTCGCTGGCCAGCGCGCACCTCAAGAAGCTGGTCGCGGGCGGCCTGGTCCGGGCCAAGCCGAACGGGCGGCAGCAGCTCTACTCGATCGCCTCCGAGCCGGTAGCCGACGCGCTGGAGATCCTGATCCTGCTCGCGCCCGCCAGCAAGGTCAGCTCGCTGCGCGACGCCACCCGGGCGAGGAGCCTGCGCTGGGCGCGGATGTGCTACGACCACCTGGCCGGCGCGGTCGGCGTGTCGGTCACCGAGGCGCTGCTCGATCGCGGCCTGCTCGGCGAGCAGGACGGCGCTTACCTGCTGGGACCGCGGGGTGCGGCGGAGTTCGGCCGGTTCGGCATCGAGGTAGACCGGCTCGACCGGCAGACCCGGCCGCTGCTGCGGCCCTGCCGGGACTGGAGCGAGCGCCGTTTCCACCTGGCCGGCAGCCTGGGCGCGGCGCTGACCAGGACCATGCTCGAGCGGCGGTGGATCGCCACCAGGGAGGCCAGCCGCATCGTCACGGTGACCGAGGCGGGCCTGGCGGGCCTGCTGGACTGGCCCGGCGCGGACCTGGCCGCCCTGCGGTCAGCCGCCTGAAGCCTCGTTTCCCGCCGCGGCGCTTCCTGCTTCCGGGCCCGCGGCGTTGTCGCGGAGCCTGGTCAGCAGGGTTCCGAGCTGGCTGACCTCGGCCTCGGTCAGGCCGGCCCGCAGCCGCCGGTCGAAGGCGGTGGCGGCGTCGCGCAGGCGAAGGAAGAGCGCGTCGCCCGCCGGGGTCAGCTCGACCAGGTGCAGGCGGCGGTTGGCCGGGTCGCGGCGCCGCGTCACCAGGCCGGCCGACTCCATCGCGTTCAGGTGGTGGCTGAGCGTGGCCCCCTGGACCCCGACCGCCCCGGCCAGCTCGCGCTGGCTGGCCCGCGTCCCGCTCTTCAGCGAGATCAGCACCAGCCAGACCGGCAGTGACCCGCCCGCTTCGGCCAGGACCTCGTCGAAGGCGCGGCTGACGGCGCGGGAAACGCTGGCCAGGTGCCGGCCGAGCGGCGGACGGGCGGGACGGGACATGAGCGAAGGTTAGCACCACTCAATAGCCATCTAATCGTTTGATATCGTATGCTTTGATATCTAACGATTACGGGGAAGGTGCATCATGAACGACCATGCCGAGGCCAAGCCGCTGAGCGGGCGGGTCGCCCTGGTGGCCGGCGCGAGCAAGGGCATCGGCGCGGCGACCGCCGCCGAGTTCGCCGCGGCGGGGGCCGCGGTCGTCCTCGCCGCGCGGGACGCCGCCGCGCTGAAGTCGGTCGCCGAAGGCATCGAGGCACGCGGCGGCCGGGCGCTCGCGGTCGGTACCGACGTCACCGACCCCGGCTCGGTGCGGCGACTGGTCGAGCAGGCCGTGGCGACGTTCGGCCGGCTCGACACGGCGTTCAACAACGCCACTGCGGGCCCGCTGCCGGCGCCGCTCGCGGACATCGACCCGGACGAGTTCGACCTGGGCATCGCCACCAACGTCCGCGGCACCTTCCTCGGGATGAAGTTCCAGATCCCGGCCATGCTGGCCAGCGGCGGGGGCGCGATCGTGAACATGGCCTCGCTGGCCGGGGTGACCGGGGTGGCCAACCTGGCGGCCTACGTCGCGGGCAAGGCCGGGATCATCGGGCTGACCAAGGTGGCCGCGCTGGACTACGCCGACCAGGGCATCCGGGTCAACGTGGTGGCGCCGGGGCCGATCCTGACCCACCACCTCGAGGCGGCCGGCCCGCAGGCCCAGCGCGGGGCCGCCCTGGCCACGCCGATGCGGCGTGTCGGCACCGCCGCCGAGGTGGCCCGGACGGTGCTGTGGCTGTGCTCGGAGCAGTCCTCGTTCATCACCGGGACCGTCCTGCCGGTCGACGGCGGGCAGGCCGCCGGAGTCAAGCCGCCGCAGATGTACCGCCCGGGCCAGCCGATGCCCGAGCCCCCCGCGTCTCCGGCCTAGCCTCCCGCGTCCCCCGGCCCAGCCCCCGCGGCCTGGCCCTGGCCGTCCGCGTGACAGTGCCCGAGGTCGACAATGCAGAAGCGGTTGCCTTCGGTGTCGGCCAGCACGATGAAGTCCGGGTCGCGGGGAAAGCGGTCCCAGTCGACCCGCCGCGCGCCCAGCGAGACCAGGCGGTCCGCCTCCGCCTCCTGCTCGGCGGCGCTGGCGACGTGCAGGTCCAGGTGGTGCCGCGGGTAGTTGTCGGGCGGCGTCTCGCTGGCCTGCAGCGCGATCATCGTCCCGGTGCCGCCGGGCGGCGCCAGGAGCCTGCCCCAGCCGGCGAACCCGTCGTCGCGCACCCGGTAGCCGAGCGCCGCGGACCAGAACTTCTCGGCCCGCGCGCGGTCAGTGACGCCCAGCACGACCACGCCGAAGGTCAGCATCACGCACCGCCTTCTTTCGTATCGTCAGCGCCGATCCCGGCGCTTGCGGTACACCACTTGCCGGCGACGGGCGCGCCCGGAAGTCAGCAGCGGGCCGAGGTACCGGCGGACCTCCGGATCGGCGTTCATCGCCGCCCACGGCGCGAGATCGGA
>JAICWX010000546.1 GCA_025934635.1 Streptosporangiaceae bacterium
GGCGTGGGGGCCGGGCGAGGAGCACAGCCCGAACACGCTGCTGGCCGCGGCGATGGAGCAGGGCGGGTTCCGGCTGCAGGTCCCGCGGCCGGAGCTCTACTACGAGCTTCTCCCTGCGCACTACGTGAAGGTCCACCCCGGGCGGGGCGTGAAGATCGGCGGGCTCTGGTACGGCAAGACATGCCCGGAGCTGCGGGGCTTGCAGGGGCCGTCGGGCCGCGGCGGCAAGCACAAGGGCAAGTGGGCCGTCCGGGCCGACCGCCGCGACCGCAGGCAGGTCTTCCTCCAGGACCCCGATGACCCGTCCCGGTGGCATGTCCTGCGGTGGAACGGGCTGCCGCCCGAGGGCGAGATCCCGGCGTTCACGGACAAGACCGCCGAGGAGCTCCTGGCCGCGGCCCGCCAGCACGGGCTGGCGCCCCAGTCCGATGACGACCTGCTGCCCGTGCTGCTGCAGATGCTCGGCGGGGCGGCACCTGCCGCCCAGTGGGCGACCCAGATGGACAAGAAGGAGAAGAAGTCCCGGGCCCGCCAGGCCGCCCAGGGCGACCAGGCCGCCGCCGACAGGACCGGCCGGGGTCCCGCCGCCGACGGGGGCGACGGGAAGGTGGTTCCGCTCCGCTGGCCGGAACACGCAGCCAGGGCCAGCGACGCCGTCGACGCCGAGCGCAGGCGCAGGCGGGAAGCGGCCGTCCCGCAGCGGCCGGCTCCGCCCTTGACACTGGGAGACCGGCTGCGGGCCACCAGCATGCTGTCGATCCCCGACGAGGAGGACGAGTAGGTGACCGCGGGCCCCGAACGGCCGGGCAGGGAGGCCGCCAGCAGCCTGGCGTCGTTCCTCCCGGGACCGGTGCCGGACCGGGAGACCTGGGAGGGCTGGACCCGGTGGCGGCTGACCCGCCGCGATTTCACCCCGGCCCCGGTGGTCACCGCCGCCGGGCACGCCGCCATGACGGCCCGGCAGCGGCGGCTGCACGACCTGCACCGGGCGGCGACCCACTCCAACCTGGAGATCCAGGACACCCCGATGAGCATCCGGGTCTCGCAGGAGGTGCGGTCCTTGGTCGAGGTCAACGCGTGGTGCAAGGGCCCGGACACCCGGCCCGGGCTGATGGTCAACGGCGGGGCCTGCCAGGGCAAGACCGAGACGGTCTGCGAGGCCCTGGCCTGCTTCGAGGACGAGTGGCTCGGCCTTCACGACATGGCCGCCGGATCGGTCGAGGGAACCCTGGACCACCACGTTCCCGTCGTCTACGTCCGGACCCCGGTCAAGGCCACCCCGATCTCGGCCTGCCAGCGGATCCTGGACTTCTACGGGGAGGACCACAAGGGCATGCGGCTGGAGGACATGCTGCGCACCGTCAAGCAGGCCGTCCACGACCACGGGACCAAGGCGGTGGCAATCGACGACGTCACGAGGCTGAAGCTCCACCGGGAGGCGGACCAGGACACCCTGGACATGATCCGCGAGCTGATGAGCACGCCCGTCACCCTCATCCTGATCGGCGTCGGGATCTACAAGTCCGGGCTGCTGCGCAACGGCCGCCGCGACCCCGTCACCGGCCAGTGGGTCATCCCGCCGGTGAAAGACCGCGGCAAGAGCCGCAACGACGACGCCCCGGGCCAGACCGACCTGCGCTTCGAGCCCGTCGACCTGGACCGGTTCAGCTACGGCGGCACCGCCAGCACCGGAGCCTGGATCGCCCACCTGGTCGGCCTGGAACAGCAGCTCCGCCTCCTGAACGCCCGCGACGGCATGCTCAGCGAGGGCGAAATGCCCGAGTACCTGTTCCGCCACACCTGCGGCATCGTCGGCGTCCTGCGCAAACTCGTCCAGAAGGCCTGCCGCCGGGCCATCGAGACCGGCGAGGAAGAGATCACCACGGCCCTCCTGGACTCCCTGACCGTCACCCGCGAGGACCTGCCCGGACTCGACCCCGACTCCGGAGAGATCCCCGAGGGCATCCTTGCCGCCGACGCCCCGGCCACGAAGAAGCCCGCGAAGCCCCGCAAGGGGCGGAACACCGTCTTCGACGACCACGGCGCCCCCGCCGCCGGGACCGCAGGCTGACCCGCCATGCCCCAGTCACGGCCGCTTCCCAGGAGCCTGATCCCGCTTCCCGGCGAGTCGCTGCCCGGGTTCCTCCTCCGGCTGTCCTGCCGGCTCAACCGGCCGCCCGCGAGGATCGCCGAGCTGACCGGACTCGCCCGGGACGGGCCTGCCGGGGCACGCCTGCCGCTCATCCACCTGGCCGGGATCCCGGAAGCGGCCAGGGATGAATTCACCCGAATGACCCGGCTCACCAGTGACCAGGTCACCGGCCTCGGCACGGGCACCTGGCGGGAGCGCTACGGGCCCGTGACCGCCACGGAGCGAAACGCTCCCGGCGGCCACCGTCTGAACGGCCAGGTAGTCCTCGCCCCGACGTCGCGCTACTGCCCGGACTGCCTCGCCGGGGACGGATCCGCCGTCCAGGAATCGTTCGGCGGCCCCTGGCTCAAGACCTGGCACCTGCCCGTCGTCTTCGCCTGTCCCGCTCACCAGCGACTGCTGGAGCACCTCTGCCCCGAATGCGGCCAGGCAGTCCGGGGCCGCCGACCCGGCGGCTACACCGCCCTCCTGCCCGCGATGCGGGTCGCCGGCCTGCATCCCGCCCAGTGCAGGACGGAGATCATCTCCAGCAACGGGCGGTCCCTGCCCGTCTGCTGCGGAGCCCGGCTCGACCACACCCGCAATCATCGGCCCACCACCACCGGGATGATCGCGCTGCAAGGCAGAATCCTCGCCCTGCTCGATCCTGACGGGCCTGCCATCACGCTGAGCGCCGGGCTGCCGGCATCGCCGGCCGCCTACTTCGCCGACCTCTGGGCGCTGCAGTTCCTCGCCTGCTCAACCTGGCCAGCCGCCCGGAACCTGAGCCCGTCCGAGGAAGCATCCGCCGCCATCGACCAGCACGTCGGCTCGCTACGGCAGCAGGCCGCAGACCGGCAGGCCGCTTCGCCCGCCACGGAGTCCCGTGTCAGGTTTGACCTCCTCCCCGCAGATGCCGCGGCCAGCGGCGCGCTGGCGCACATCGCGGCCGGCCTCCTCGCCGGCAGCACCGAGGAGGCCCGTGAGCAGCTAGGGCCGCTCCTGCCGACAGGCACCAGGCAGGCCGGGAGAAGTCCCTGGGCCCGGCTGCTCGCCCGGTCAGCGCCCTCGTGCTCCCACGGCCTGCGAGCCGCCGCCGATCCGCTCCTGCGAGGATTCACCAAGGCCGCCGGCCGGCCGCAGGGTCGGCGCAACGCCGTTCTCCGCCCCGGGCGGTGGGGACCAGAGCACATCCCGGCCTTCCTCGAGCAAGCCTGGTTCGAGGACCATCTTGCCTGCCTGGAGTGCGGATCCACGGTGAAGATCGCCCGCCGGACGGTGAAGGCCGCCCGCCGGATCGCGGCCGCAACGCTCGTTCAGTGGACAGCAGGCGGGTCAATCGGCGACGCGGCCCGGTATCTCGGCTTCAACCCCGGAGGAGGACAGTACGCCCCGACCAAAGACCTCGCACAGTGGCTCGCAGCCCTCGATCCGGGACGATTCAACCAGGCACTGCGCGAGATCGCGCTGCGGCTTGACCAGGCCGGCAACATGGTCAACTACCAGCACCGACGCGACCTGCTCCGGAACTGGGTTCTGACGACCCGGGAATGGAACGACATCACCAGCCGCCTCCCGCCAGTTCCCGGCCCGTTCCAGCCTGTCCTGGACGACCGGAAGAGGCAAGAGGCCTCCGCTTTCATCTGGGCCCGCGTCACGCAAGGAGAGCCCCAGTTCGCACCCCGGCCGATAGAGGCCAGCCAGCCCGGGCCCGTCCAGAGAGGATGGACCCTCCACCGCGCGAACACGTGGGGCAAAATCGCCAGCCCAGGCCGATTCGTTCACTACGCCGATCTGCGCAGTCTCCTCATCGAGCACAGCGACCAGCTCGCAAGAGACATCGACAACGGCACGGACCCGAACGGCGACGATTGCCGCCTTCCTCGATCGTCGGCCAGCCTCCATCCATAGCTGGGCATCACAGATAGCGATCAAGTCGAACACAAAAACGGGACAGAAACCGCTCACAGGGGCCAGATAGCGGTCACAGTCACA
>JAICWX010000055.1 GCA_025934635.1 Streptosporangiaceae bacterium
ACCACGGCGAAGGCGGCCAGCGCGCCGAGCTGCGGCCAGATGCCGGTGATCGACGCGCCGTGCCCGATCAGCTTGGCGAAGGCGTCGGTGCCCCAGGCCTGCGGGGTGACGTGGGCGATCCGCCGCACCGTGGGCGAGAAGACCTCGAGCGGCACCATGCAGCCGCCCAGCGCGCCCAGTCCTATGCCGAGCAGCAGAGAGACGCCGATCGCCTGCTGCTCGTTGCGGAACAGCGTGCCGACGAAGATCCCGGCGCCGGCCGCGGCCAGGATGTACAGGATCACGACGGCGATCACGCCGGCCGGCTGGCCCCAGTGGACGCCGAACAGCAGCGCCGTGCCGAAGATGATCACAAGGGCCTGGACGCAGGCGATCAGCGCCCGGCCGAGGGTCTCCCCCGCGATGACCGTGGCCGGGGACGTCGGGGTGGCGAGCATCCGCCGGGACACGCCGATACGGCGGGTCTCGATCAGGGCAACCGCGCCGGTCAGCGCGGTGAGGAACAGGAACAGCATGAGCTCGCTCGAGGCGGCGATGTCGAACTGGCCGAGCGTGCTGGGAAACAGCGACGTCCCCGCGCTGGCCTGGGTCACCGTGACCGCGGGGACCCGCGGGGCGATCCGGGTGGCCTGCGCCAGGCCGGCGCCGAAGCTGGGGGCGGCGTGGTGCGTGACCGCGAACCGCGCGGCGCCGAGCAGGGCCGACTGCCGGGCCACCGCGCCGCGTACCGTCTCGCCCAGCTGCTGGGAGGACTGCTGCGGCCGGGCCAGGTAGCGCAGTGTGGTGCCACTCCCAGCGCGGACGGCAGCGTCGTAGCCAGGCGGGATGATCACGCCCGCGGCCAGGTCCCCGCGCTCGACCTGGGTGAGCAGGTCCGCCGGGCCGGCCACGGTCACCACCTTCAGCTGCGGGGTCTGCTCGAGCTGGCGCAGCAGCGCGGCCCCGAGCGGCCCGGAACCGCTGTTCACCACGCCGAGCCGCGGGGTGGAGGCGCCGCCGAAGGTCGCCCCGAGCACCAGGATCAGCACCATCGGGAAGACGAACACGAAGAAGATGTTGGCGCGCGCCCGGAACATGCGGCGCAGGTTGGCCAGCGCGATCCAGAGCACCTTCACGGCTACACCTCCGCCAGCCGCCGGAGGCGGAACAGGGCCAGGCCGCCAGACACCACGGCGAAGCCCAGCATGGCCAGGACCGGCACCCAGATCACCGAGAGGCTGCCGCCGCGCAGGTCGCCCAGGCCGCGCAGGAACCAGGCCTGGGGCGCGGCAAAGGTCAGCGTGGACAGTACCCCGGGCGCCTGGGAAACCGGGAAGAACGTGCCGCCGAGCAGCCCGAGCACGACCGACACCACCGACTGCCAGTTGGCGGCCTGCTCGGCGTTCCTGGCCACGGAAGCGATCAGGGACATGATCCCCATGGCCGAGGCGATCGCCGCCACGATGAGGATCGCGACGCCGAGCGGGTTGCCCCAGCCGGCGCCGAACAGCAGCGAGGTCGCCACCACGAGCACGGCCATGCTGATGACTCCGAGACCGAAGCTGGTCAGCAGCTTGCCGCCGATAATCGAGGCCCGGCTGATCGGGGCGGCCAGCAGCCGGGCCAGCGTGCCGTCGCTGCGCTCCTCGAGCAGGCTGGTCACGCCGAACTGGACGGTGAAGAACAGGAAGAACACGGCCATCCCGGCGGCGAAGAAGGACTTGTTGTCCAGCTGCCTGGTCTGGGCCGAGACGTCGCTGACCGCCACCGGCGTGGCCGCGGCGGCGGCCTGCGCGGCAAGCGCCTGGGTACTGGCGCCGCTGCCGCCTGGCCCGGCCAGGACGGTGGCGACCGAGAGCCGTACCCGGTTCAGCTCGGCGGCGTAGGCCTCCGTGATGGAACGGGCCACCTCCGCCGCGATGGACGCGTCGACGTTGCCGATGACCTGCATCGAGGCGGGCTGGCCGGCCGCGACCCGGGCGGAGAAGCCGGCCGGGATGACGATGACCGCGTCCAGCGTCCCGTCCGCGGCCAGCGCCCGGGCCCGTCCGGCGCCCGGCTCGGTGCGGATGGTGATCAGCCCGCTGCGGTTCACCGCCGGCAGGACCTGCTGGGTGAACGCCCGGCTGGCGGAACCGTGATCAGCGTTGACCACGCCTAGTTTGATGACCCCCGAGTCGCCGGAGACCCCGCTGAAGATCACGTTGAAGATGAACGCCAGGGCGAGCGGGACCACGATGCCTATCAGCAGGGCCGAGCGGTCCCGCAGCCGGGACCGCAGGTCCTTGCCGAAGATGAGCCAGGCGGCGCGCACTGGTCACCGTCCCCTAGTCACAGTGTTGCTAGTCACGCAGGGCCCGGCCGGTCAGGTGCAGGAAGACCGCCTCGAGGTCCGGCTCGGCCACCTCGACGGACCTGACCGTCACGCCGGTCGCGGTCACCTCGGTCAAGATGGCGGGCAGCTCGCTCCGGGCGTTGTCGACGACCAGGTCGAGGCTCCCGTCGAGCACCCGGGCCTGCCGGACCCAGGGCCGGGCGGCCAGGTCGTCCGCCGCGGCCGCCAGGTCGCCGGTCGCGGCCAGCCGGACCTGGTCCCCCTCGCCGACCATGCTCACCAGCTCATCCCGGCTGCCCTCGGCGATCAGCTGGCCGTGGTCGATGATGCCGATCCGGTCGCACAGCCGTTCGGCCTCTTCCATGTAGTGGGTGGTGTACAGCACGGCCATCCCGGCGCCGGACAGCCGCTCCACGCCCTCCAGGATCGCGTTCCTGCTCTGCGGGTCGACGCCGACGGTGGGCTCGTCCAGGACCAGCAGCTTGGGCTGGTGCAGCAGGCCGATGCCGATGTTCAGCCGCCGTTTCATCCCGCCGGAATACTGCTTGACCTGGTCGCCGGCCCGGTCGGCGAGGCCGGTCAGGTCGAGCACCTCGTCGCTGCGGCTCTTCGCCCGCGCCGTCGTCATGCCGTAGAGCCGGGCGAAGAACATGAGGTTCTCCCGGCCCGACAGGTCGGGGTAGATGGCCAGGTCCTGGGGCACGTAGCCGAGCGCGCCCTTGGCCCGGACCGAGCGGGTCGTCATCGGCTCCCCGGCCACGGTCACCTCGCCGGCGTCGCGCTCCAGCAGGCCGACGGCCATCGAGATCGTGGTGGTCTTGCCCGCCCCGTTCGGCCCGAGCAGGCCGTAGGTCTCACCGGGGGCGATGTGGAAGCTGACGTCGTCCACCGCGACGAGCTTGCCGAAACTGCGCCGCAGGCCGTGGCATTCGAGCACGTGCTGATCGTCCATGGGCGCCTCCACTGGGAGAGAAGAGCACACCGGGGCCCGCGGACGCAAGGTATTAGGCCCGCGGCCGGCTAGGTCTCCGGCCGCCGGGGTGGCGGGATGGTCGCGTCGAACAGCACGGTCGAGCCGGCCGGGCGGGTGACCGCGCCGCTGGTCCGCTCGCGCAGGCGCTCGAGGAACTCACCGTCGCCGAGCGGCACGGTGGCCTCCAGGCGCCGGCTGGCCCGCACCTCGGGCAGGTCCATGACGGTATCGACCAGGTTCGCGCGACAGCCGGGGGCAAGGTGCCCCGCCGCCGCATGCAGTGAGGTCCGGGCGGTTCCCTCCGGCCCGGCGGCGGTAGTGACCTCGGCGGCGGCGACCGTCCGGTCTCCGACCCTGATCTCGACGTGACGTGGTGTAAGCGGGAAGGACATAGACATACCCTCTGGAATCGCGGATTTACGGACCAGCCGCACTGCTGCCATAGGTTGCCTACCGCCCTGCCCGGCCCGCGCCGGGCCGAAACAGGTCTATACCACTTAATCGGACTAACCGACGTCACTGGGGGTGTAGACGTCCGCATGCTGGGCAGTGCGGAGGTCATGTCATCCGCGACCCATGACCGCCCGCGCCGGCCCCTGGCGCCGCTCGTCGCGGTCACGGTGGCGGCCCTGGTGTTCGCGGTGCTGCTCGTGCTGGTGCGGCTGCAGTGGGCCCCGCTGGAGGCCGCCGATCACGACACCGCGACGGGGCTCAACGGCCTGGTCGCCGGCCACCCCGCCGCCGTCGCCGTGGTCAAGGCGATCACCTGGCTGGGCAGCAGCGGGGTGGTGTGGACGGTCATCGGGGCGGCGGCGCTGCTGCTGGCGTTCCGGCGGCGCTGGCGGCTGACGATCTACCTGCTGGTGACCGGCGCGGGCGTGCTGGTACTCGATCCGGTGCTCAAGTCGCTGGTCGGCCGGCTCCGCCCGGTGGTGGCGCACCCGGTCGCGCACGGCCAGGGCAACAGCTTCCCGAGCGGGCACTCGCTCGGCTCGATCGTCTGCTACGGCGCCCTGTTCCTGGTCTTCCTGCCCGCGATGCGCGGCCGCTGGCGGCGCGTCTTCACCGCCGGGATCGTCACGCTGATCGCCCTGATCGGGATCAGCCGGATCCTGCTCGGCGTGCACTACGTCTCCGATGTGCTGGGCGGCTGGTCGCTCGGCGTCGCCTGGCTGGGCGTCACCGCCTTCGCCTTCGAGCTGACCCGCCAGGCGGCCGGGCAGCCGGTGACCGCCCCGGTCACCGAGGGCCTCGAACCCGAGGCCCGGGCCGACCTATCCCCCACTGAACCGGAGTCCGCGATGGCCAGCAAGAGCAAGCCAGACAGACATCCCGCCTCGTACTGGGCCCGCATCGCCGCCGGGGTGCTGGTGGCCTGGGTACTGATCGTCGGCGTCATCACCGGCATCGGCAAGCTGCTGATGCTCAGCAAGCACGGGAACGGCAACATCCTGGGCGACCATACGATCCCGCACTGGTTCGCCGCCCACCGCACGCCCGGCCTGACCAGCTGGAGCGGTACCTTCAGCACGCTCGGGGCGACCCAGGCGATCCTCATCGTCGGCATCGTCACCTGCGTGGTCTTCCTGGCCGTGACCCGGCGCTGGCGGCCGGCCGCGTTCGTGGCGGTGGTGATGTTCGGCGAGCTGGGCGCGTTCCTGGCCATCGCGGCGGTGGTCAAGCGGGCCCGGCCGGACGTCAGCCACCTCGACACGAACCTGCCCACCTCGGCGTTCCCGTCCGGGCACGAGGCCGCGACGACGTGCCTCTACGTGGCCATCGCGATCCTGGTCATCGGCCACTTCCGCGGCTGGTGGCGCTGGCTGTTCCTGATCCCCGCGATCGCCATGCCGGTCCTGGTGGCACTGTCCCGCCTGTACCGGGGCGAGCACCACCCGACCGACCTCCTCGCCAGCCTGCTGTTCGCCGGGCTCTGGCTGACCGCGGCCACGCTCCTGATCAAGCCGAACGATGACCGCGACCGCGCGCACGGTCCCGCGGCGAAGCGGCGGAGCGAGGTGCCAGCCGGCCGCTAGGGTGAGCGGCATGGCAGCGGATGCGCCGGGGCGGCGGGTGGCCTGGGTGACCGGGGGCAGCCGCGGCGTGGGGCGCGGGGTGGCGGTGGCCCTCGGGCAGGCCGGCTGGGTGGTGTACGTGACCGCGCGGTCCTCGGCGGCCGGGCGGACCGGGCATCTCCCGGGCACGGTGGAAGAGACCGCGGCAGCGGTGACCGCGGGCGGCGGGCTCGGGGTCGCGGTGCCGTGCGACCACAGCGACGACGATGCGGTCAGGGCGATGGCCGGCCGTATCGGGGCCGATCACGGCCGGCTGGACCTCCTGGTCAACAACACGTGGGGCGGCTATGAGCGGCTCAACGCGGGGGCCTGGGAGGAATGGAATGCGCCGTTCTGGGAGCAGCCGCTCGAGCTGTTCGACGCGATGTTCGGGGGCGGGGTGCGAGCCCACTACGTCGCGACCGCGGTGTCGGCTCCGCTGCTCATCGCGACCCCGGACAGCCTGGTGGTGACGGTCTCGGTGGCGGTGCCGGAAACCGATCAGCACACCTTCGGCGCCGCCTACGCGATGGCCAAGACCGCGGATGACCGGCTCGCGCTGGCCGCCGCGATCCAGCTCGGCCAGCACGGCGTGACCTCGGTCGCGCTGCACCCGGGCTGGGTGCGCACCGAGGGCGTCATGCAGTTCGCGGCGCAGGTCGACCTGTCCGCCTCGCAGTCGCCGGAAGGCGTCGGGCGGGCGATCGCCGCGCTGGCCGGGGATCCGGAGCTGATGGGCCTGACCGGGCAGGCGCTGACGGTGGAGGCCCTGGCCGCACGCTACGGGGTGGACGTGTCGGCGTAAAGGGTGGTCGTCCAGATGTGCAGCAGGGTGGCGATCAGGGTGTCCTGGTCATCGAAGGGCGGGGTGCCGGTCGCGGCGAGGTAGTAGAGGCGCTCGCCGAGCCAGGTGAGCGCGCTGGCCAGGGCGGGGATGTCCCGGCCGGCCAGCCGCTGGCGGGCCCGCGGGTCGGCGCTGATCTGGGCCACGGCGGCGTCGGTGAACGTCTGCATCTGCTCGGTCCACAGCGCCTCCAGGCGCGGGTCGGTGCGCCAGTTCTCCACGATCGCGCGCAGCACCGGCGCGCTGGCCCGCCACAGCGCGGCCCCGGCGGTGATGCCGGCCCGCAGCGCGGCCGCGGGGTCATCGGGAAACCCTGATCCGGCCAGCCAGGGCGCGGCGGCGGCGTGCCCGGCGGCCACGGCGCGCCGGACGAGCTCGGCCAGGACGTCGTGCTTGCTGTCGAAGTAGAAGTAGAAGCTGCCGCGGGAGACCCCGGCCGCGGCCAGGATGTCGCCGACGGCCAGGTCGCCGAACGACTTGCGGGCCAGCAGCCCGGCGGTGGCGGCCAGGACGGCCTCGCGGAGTTCGCCGCCACCCCGGCCGGCGGCGGACCGGCGCCCGTGCGGCCGAGGCGGCCGAGGCGGCCGCGGGGACCCGGAGGACGTGACCATGGCGGGAGCTTACCCACCACGTTGTCTATACACACTATCTGGACAGTATGTATAGTCCGGGATATGAGCTCACTTACCTGTCATCTGGTCACCAGGAACCCCGACGCGGCCGCCGCCTGGTACGGCTCGGTGCTCGGCGCGACCGAAACCAGCCGGATCACGCTGCCCGGCGGCCAGGTGCTGACCATCGAGCTGCGGTTCGGCGACAGCACGGTGGCCATCTCCGACGAGTTCCCGGCCATGGGCGTGGTCTCGCCGCTGACCCTCGGCGGCACCTACGGGGCGCTGCACCTGGCCGTGGCGGACGCGGACGCGGTCTGGCAGCGGGCCCTGGCGCAGGGGGCGACCGAGTTCGAGCCGGTGCACGACGCGTTCTGGGGCGAGCGCACCGGGCAGTTCATCGACCCGTTCGGGCACCGCTGGGCGGTGGACCAGCACATCAAGGACGTGCCGCACGAGGAGGTCGTGCGGCTGGCGGCCGAGGCGTTCGGCGGCCAGGGATAGCGGCGGCCGGGCCTAGCCGGGGGCCCGGGTCAGGGTGGGCGGGGCGGAGAGCCTGCCCCGTTCGGTAAAAGGTCTTTAAGAGACCGGGGGCGGGGTGCCGTCGGCGCTGGCGGCCAGCCCGGGGTCCCACCCGCAGATCAGGCAGGCGTGCCGGAACGCCGCGCGGGCGAATTCCAGCGCGGTGGCGTGCGGGTCGGCCGCGGACCGGACGTCGTCCCAGTCCAGGACGTACTCCCCCAGCGCGCCGTCCCAGCGCCCGGCCGGCAGCGACAGCTGGTCGAAGCCGGGCGGGGCCGGGTGCGCGTAGGCGTAGAACGCCGCCTTCGGGTAGCGGGCGTCGCCCGGCCACCAGCCCACCGCGACCTCCTGGGCGTCCATCGCGTTGCGCATGATGAAGTCGTCCGCCGGGGGCTGGGCCGGGAGGCCGGAGAACAGGCTCACGGACAGGTCGAAGGAGCCCCACCAGGCGTTGACCGGGGTCGCGCGGCCGCGGTAGGGGGCCCGGTAGGCGGCCAGCACCAGCGCCGCCGCAGTGGCGGCGGTGAAGTAGTCCCCGGCCTGGCCGGTGTCGTAGCGGGCGTGCTCCTCGTCGGCGTCCAGCGGCACCTGCCACGGGACCTCCTGTGGCGTGGGGTCGATCTCGACCGGGCCGCCGAGGTCGCGCACCGCGGCCAGCAGGTCCCGGGTGACCGCGCCGACCGGCCGGTGCGGGGTCAGCGGCACGCGGACCGCGCGGCCGTCGCTGTGCTCGACGGCCGCCTCGTGCCGCCGCAGGTCAAGGGCGACGACCAGTGATCCCGAACGATTGGGCGCGGGCAGTGGCAATGTCTCCCAGCCGCGCGCGGTCAGGCGCAGCGCGGCGTGCTGGAGCTGCGGCTCGGGCGGGGCGAGCCGCACCGCGAGCTTGCCCAGGACCTGAGTGTGGGCGTGCAGCGTGTCACACGTCGCCGTCCAGTCGCCGTAGTTAGCCGAAGGCAGCATGGGGCCCAGGTTACGGGAGGACCCGGGTCAGGAAGCTCAGCAGGTGCTGGTTGAACTCGTCCGGGCGTTCCAGGTTGGGCAGGTGGCCGATGCCCGCCAGCAGGACGACCTCCGGATCGGGCAGGCAGCCGGCCAGCTCGCGGGTGATCTCCGCGGTGGAATACGCGTCATGGTCCCCGGTGCAGACCAGCGCCGGGGCACCCAGGGAGCGCAGGACGGGCTGGTAGTCGGGACGTTCGGCCCGGCCGCGGAGGGCGGCGGCGGCACCGGCCGGGTTGGTGGCCAGCATCATGGCCATGATGGCGGCCTTGAGTTCCGGGGCGGCGTGCGGGCCGAACAGCCGGGCGGCCATCTCCTCGGCGATCGGGCGCATCCCCTGTTCGTCCAGGGTCCGGGCACTGGCCAGGCGGGCCGACCGTTCCTCGGCGGTGCTCCGCGCCGCGGTGGTGGCGACGAACGCGTACGCCTGCCAGCGGTCCGGCTGGGCCGCGGCCAGCTCCATCACGACCAGGCCGCCCATGCTCAGGCCGACCAGCGCCGCGGTGGCGATGCCCTTGCCGTCCAGCAGGTCACTGACGTCGGCGGCGAGCCGGGCCATCGGGACCGTGCCGGAGGTGACCGGGCTGTCGCCGTAGCCGCGCAGGTCGGGGACGATGACCCGGAACCGGTCCTGGAGCGCGGCCAGCTGCGGGGCCCACATGCTCCGGTTGAAGGGGTGGCCGTGAATGAGGACGACGGCCGGGCCGTGGCCGGCGTCGTCGTGGGCGAGTTCGGTGGCTGCCATGTCAGTCAAGGAAATCACGGAGGGCCGTGATGACCAGGTCGGGGGCTTCCTCGGGGATGAAGTGGCCGGTGGGCAGGGCCTCGCCGCGGACGTCGGCGGCGTAGTCCTGCCACACGCTCAGCGGCTGGTAGCCGCGGCCGACGAAGCCCTGGGTGCCCCACAGCACCAGGACCGGGCATTCGATCCGCTGCCCGGAGCCGTAGGTCTCGTCGTCGTGGACGAGGTCCAGGCTCGCGCCGGAGCGGTAGTCGGCGCACGAGCCGGCGATCGTCGCCGGGTCGGTGAAGCAGCGGATGTAGTCCGCGAGCACGTCCGGGTCGAGGCTCGCGCCCGGCCCGAGGAGCGGGCCGACGATGGAGTTGACCCAGAACCCCGGGTCGGCGCCGATCATGTGCTCGGGGATGCCGTGCCGCAGCGGCAGGAAGAACCAGTGGTAGTAGGCGGTGGCCATCTCCCGGGTGACGTTGCCGTAGATATGCCGGGTCGGCACGATGTCCAGCACGGCGAGCCGGGTGACGGCGCCGGGGTGGTCCAGCGTGAGCCGGTGCGAGACACGGGCCCCGCGGTCGTGGCCGACGAGCTGGAACGCGGTGAAGCCGAGCTCGCGCATGAGGCCCAGCTGGTCGCGGGCCATGGACCGCTTGGCGTACACCTCCCCGGCGGCGTCGGGGGCGGGCTTGCCCGAGTCGCCGTAGCCGCGCAGGTCGGCCAGCACGACCGTGTGGTCCTGGGCGATGGCGGGGGCGACGTGCCGCCACATGAGGTGGTTCTCGGGGTAGCCGTGCAGCATCAGCACGGGTGACCCGGAGCCCGCGACGGCACAGTTGACCGTGACGCCGTCGACGTCCACGCGGCGGGACTCGAAGCCGGGCAGCAGCGTTGTGTTCACGAAACGCGCCTCACTTTCTTTCCAGCAGGAGGACCTGGGAGGTGAGCTGGCCGGAGCTCAGCAGCTGGCCGATGCGGTGGCTCTGCTCGGTAGCCGTCATCAGCTGCGGCGTGGCGCCAAAGCGGCGCTGCAGTTCGTGCTCGACGGCGGCGGTACGGTCATGCCAGCCGGCCGGCGGTGCCGGCATGTCCCGGGAGTCGGCTACGGCTTCGACGTCGAGGCCGGCGTGGTGGAGCAGCTCGTGCAGGCCGGTGCTGGCCGGGAAGTGGTTGCCGTGCGGCGGGTCGTCGAGCTGGCCCGTGACCGCCAGGAAAACGAGCAGGCCGATCCGGCCGCCCGGGCGGACCACGCGGCGCAGCCCGCGCAGCATGGCCAGCTGTTCGTCCGGGCCGGCGGCGGTGCACAGGACGCCCAGGCACCAGGCTGCGCGGAACGCGCCGGACCTGAAGGGCAGGGCCGTCGCGTCGGCCTGGACGACCCGCAGGCCGAAGAGCCTGGCCGCCGCGCGGCACGCGTCCGGCTCGGGTTCGGCCAGGACCGGCCGGGCGCCGGTCCTGGCGGCCGCGTAGGCGGCGGGGCCGCCGGCGCCAGCCCCGACGTCGAGCAGCAGCTCATCCGGCGCGGGGCGCAGGCTTTGCAGCAGCCAGTCCAGCGCGGCCGGCTTTCCGCTCCCCCGGCAGGCGGCGGGAATGTAATACTCAGGCCCCAGGTCGACGGCGATCTGCGCGGTCCACCCGGCCACGGTGTCGAACTCGGCCTCCATCGGGTCGCTCGGGTCACGGCTCATGGCGGCGTTCTTCCCGGATACGCGTCGCCAATTCGGCTTTGACCTGGGCGGCGAACTGGTAGCCGCGGGCCGACGCCGGGCCCGAGATATTCACCCCGGCGATGCCCGGGATGGCCAGCAGCGCGCGGGCCTCGCGGGCGGCGGCGGCGATGCCCGCGGCGACCGGGTCGGGCGCGTCCAGGACGCGGCGGACGGCGGCCGGGTCGAGTTCGAGGCCGGGCAGCCCGCGGAGGACGGCGGCGGACGGCTCGTCGGTGAAGACGGCGACCGCCGCGATGACCGGGATCGTCACCCCGGCGCCGGGCGCGGCGGCCATGAAGGCGGTCACCGACGCCACCGTGTCGTGGTTGAGCACGGCGGCGGCCGCGCCGGCCCGCTGCTTCTGGGCCAGCCGGAACGGCCGCCGGGACCGGGGCGGCGCGGCCGGGGTCTCGGGGACGGCCGCGGCCATCCCGACCGACGCGGCCAGCGCGGCCAGCCGCGGCCCGTCGAGGTCGAAGACCTGGGTCACGTCGGGCCGCACGTCGTAGGCCCGCGCGTCGCCGGTGACGCACAGGACGGCGTCGACCCCGAGCTGGCGCAGGCCGGTCAGCTCCTGCTCCAGCACGATCCGGTTCCGGTCCCGGCAGGCCAGCGTGATCCACGGCCGCGCCCCGGCCTCCCGCAGGATCGACGCCAGCAGCACGGGCGGGAAATCGGGCCGGTTCTGGTGCTCCCCGACCAGGACGGCGTCGCACGACGGCGCCAGCGTCGCGGCGATCGCCCGGTGCGCGGGCACGGAGTACGGTTCCGAGCTGAAGTCGGTCAGGATCAGCGGCACCTGGCGCAGCGGCACGGCCGGTACCGGATCGGCCCACCGGACCGGGTCCGGGAACACGCACGGACGCGGGATGACCTCACAGCGGCCGTCGGCCCGCACCCCGCCGCACGGCCCCATCACCATGTGCTTGGGGCATGAGTCCGTCACGGCTACGACGGTAGCGCTGGCCAGGGGCGGCCGGTCATCACGGTCAGGTGGAGGGCGACGACCGTATCCTCCAGCTCCGGCAGGGCGTCGGTCCGGTCCGCGTAGACCAGGGACCGAACGAGTTCGGCCGTTGCCCCGGCCAGTGCCAGATACGCCGCCTCGGGGAGGGCGGGCCACTCCGGGTGCCGCCTTCGCGCCCGCTCGTGCCAGGTCTGGTTCAGGCCCGCGAAGATCCGCGGCGCGGCGTCGAGCCGCCGGGCGGCGGCCGCCCCGGCGGCCGGCATGTGCAGGTAGAAGACCCGGGCGAAGGCCGGCTCGTCGGCCAGGAACGCCAGGTAACCGCGAACCGCGGCGCGGAGCCGGTCCTCCGCGCTGGCCCCGGCGGGCAGGTTCCTGGCGGTGTCCACCGCCCGGGCCCGCAGGAGCTCACGCCCCTCGCCGGTCGCGGCCAGGAAGCATTCTTCCTTGTTGCCGAAGTGCTCGTAGAAGGCGTTCCGGGAGACCCGGGCGCCGCGGACGATGTCGGCGACGGTGACCGAGTGGTAACCGGCTTCTGACACCGCGGCGATGACCGAGCGCAGCAGCCGTTCCCGCTGCGACGCGCGGACGTCGTGCGCGGGCAGGCGGCTCCGGCCGCGGGGAAGCCCCGGCTGGCCCAGATGCGTCCGGGCCAGCGTCCCCGCTTGCCTGGGTTCGGCCACGGGATTACAGTATCCGCTATGACCCTAAAGTACGGCCGCGTACTTTAGCTGATGATCATGGGCAGCGAATCATCAGGGCTGAGCGAACTAGCGGCCGAGTTTCCCGGTTACGACTTCGGCACTCAGCGGACATGGGACGGCGTCTCGATCATCGCCATCCGCCAGGACCGCTCCGAGCGCTCGGGGCTGTACGCCGTCATCACCGCCGACGCCGACGAGATGCGGCTGGCCTTGCTCGAGGGGACGCGCCAGCATGATGGCGCGCTGCACGGTGGCGCGCTGCACGGTGGCGCGCTGCCGGAACCGCGGGTCGGCTCGTAGGTGCGGATCGTCGTTGACGACCTGACCGGCCCGCAGATCGCCCGGTTCCTCGAGGAGCACGTCCGGGAGATGCGGGCGACGACGCCCCCGGAGAGCAAGCACGCCCTGGATCTCGACGCGCTGCGCGGGCCGGGCATCACCTTCTGGACGGTCCTGGACGGCGGCACCGTCGTCGGCTGCGGGGCGCTCAAGCGACTGGACGCGAGCCACGCCGAGGTGAAGTCGATGCGGACCCTGGCCGCGCGCAAGCGCACCGGGATCGCTTCCCTCATCCTCGGGCACATCATCGCCGAGGCCCGGCGGATGGGATTTACCCGGCTCAGCCTGGAGACCGGCTCGGCCGAGTTCTTCGCCCCCGCGCGGAAGCTGTACGAGAAGTTCGGGTTCCGGTACTGCGAGCCGTTCGCGGACTACCGGCCGGACCCGCTCAGCGTGTTCCTGACGCGGACGCTCCCGGGGTCACCTGACTAGACCGCCCGGGGTCACCTGATCAGGTCGCCCGGGGTCACCTGGTTAGATCGTCGGGTGGTCCCTGACGACATCCATGATTTCTTCCTGGGCACGGCCGGCGTGGCCGGGGCGCTCATCGGGCTGCTGTTCGTGGCCATCTCGGTCTCGGCCGGGCGGCTGAGCGGTGACGGCGCCCAGGTGCACCGCATCCGGGCGACGGCGGCGCTGACGGCGTTCACCAACGCGCTCGCGGTGTCGCTGTTCGCCCTGATCCCCGGGCACAAGATCGGGCCGACGGCGATAGCGACGGGCGGCAGCGGGCTCGCCTTCGTGGCGGCGTCGCTGCTGTCGCTGATCCGGCTGCGCCAGGTGCACTGGGGCACGGTGCGCGACGCGCTGTTCCTGACCGGGCTGGCCGTGACGTTCGTGTTCCAGCTCACCCAGGGCCTGGACCTGCTTGACCGGCCGGGCGACGCCGGCGCGGTGCAGACGATCGCGATCTTGGTGATCACCTGCTTCCTGGTCGGGATCGCCCGGTCCTGGGAGCTGATCGGCGGCCCGTCGATCGGCTTCACGCACGAGGTCGTGGCCATGGCCCGGAGCCGCCTGCCGGAGCGGGCCCAGCCCGAGCAGGCCCAATCCGATCAGGCCCAGCCCGAGCGGGCCCAATCCGAACAGGCTCAATCCGCGGAAGGCGCGACTGGGGAGGGCGAGACGGGGAAGGGGGGCCCGCATGAGACTGCAGAAGACGGTGGTCACCGATAAGCCGCCCGCGAGGGTCTTCGACTACCTCAGCGACTTCACCTCGACGACCGACTGGGACCCCGGCACCGTCACCACCGTGCGGCAGGACGGCGACGGCGGGGTCGGTACCAGCTACCTCAACACCTCCGAGTTCCTGGGCCGCCGGACTGAGCTGCGCTACGTGGTGGAGGAACTCGTGCCCGGTGAGCGGATCCGGCTCCGCGGCGAGAACAAGACGGTCACCTCCGTCGACACCATCGCCGTGCGGCCGTCCGGGGCGGGGGCCGAGGTCACCTATACGGCCGAGTTCACTTTCAAGGGGGCGGCCCGGTACATCGCCCCGCTGTTCCGGCCCGCCCTGACCCGGCTCGGCGACCAGGCTGAGACGGGGCTGCGGCAGGCGCTGGCCCGGCTCTAGGCCTTGGGCCGGTACTGGAGCCGGCGCCGTGCCGTCTCGCAGACGCCGCTGCGCTCGTTCGCCGCCGCGACCTGCCGGGCCTCGTCCAGGTCGGCTGGCGTCAGCAGGCCGTTGCCGAGCAGGAAGTCGGCGAGGTCGCGGGCGTGGCCGCGCTCCTTCCAGATGAAGCCCTGGAGCAGCTTCTTGTAGTCGGAGACGGCGCCTTCGCCGCTCAGGTCCAGCGCGATGACCACGTCCATCATCGGCACCGTCTGCGGGGCGGGGCGGCCGCGGATGAACTCCTGGTAGTAGTAAGCCATCGCCAGCCGGGCGGTCGTGTTCCGGTCGAAGTAGCCGCGCACCCGGGCCACCGCTTCCTCGCCGGGCGCGCCGTCCCGCTGCACGATCGTCCCGGCCTTGGTGGTCTCGCCGGCCGGCAGGGACGGGTTAGCGCCGGTCAGGGGCCGGACCGGAAGCTCGAGCCGCAGCCGGACGACCCGGGCGCCCACGCTGACCAGCCAGGAGCCCTCGGCCAGGGTGACCGGGAGGGCCTCGTAACGGGCTGGGGCGACCGGCAGGACGTGGACCGCCGCCCGCTGCACGTCCTTGGCGTCTGGCCACGCTTCTCCACCGGCGTCCGGGGCCAGGTAGACCCGGTAGGTCGTATCGCGGCTGAACAGCTCCCAGCGATGATGGACGTAGCGCAGGCCCGCGCAGCGCGGGGCGCGGTGCAGCGTCACGTCCTCGTCGTTACTCAGCGTGCGCCTGTCCAGCCAGGTAATCTCGTCGGGCGGGCAGGACGCCCACGCGCCGCTCGCCACTGACCACAGAAAAAGCTGACCCGTCGCCACCCAGTTAATTGTCGCACTTGCCGGGGTCAGCTGATCTCCACGCGGGACAGCGGCGCGTCGGGCGTGGTCCCCCAGCGGATCGCGTCGCCGTTCTCGAGCGGCTGCTCACCCGCCACCGGCGAACCGTTGACGGTCAGCCCGTTCCGGCCCTGGTTGGTGATCCACCAGCGGCCGTCGGAGAAGGTGAACTTCGCGTGCTCGCGGGACACCGTAGGCACGTCGGGGAGCATCAGCTCCACCGGTCCGCGCCCGGCCCGGGCGCCTGACATCCGGGTCTCGACCACCGAGGATCCGGTGACCAGGCGCAGCGCCGGAGGGACGCTCTCGGCCATGATCGTGGTCATCCCGCCGCCGGCCGCCGGGCCTGGCTGGTACGCCGCCGGGCTCTGCTCGTACCAGGTACCGCCGGACGTGGCGAAGGCGGGCTGCGCGGCCGAGTAGGCGAACTCGGCCGCGGGCGGCCCGGCCTGGGCGCCCACCGGGTCGCCCTGCCGCAGGCGGTAGCGGCCCGGCGGCACCGACCCGCTCGAGGTGACGTACACACTGGGCCGGCCTGCCCCGGTGAGGCGGGCCCGGTATGCGGTCACCTGCTCTTCATAGACTTCTGACACGCTCTCGCTGATGACGCCGAGTTCCATCCGCTCGCACAGGGCGGCGAGGTCATCCGGGTTCAGCTGGAGTTCGACCAGGCCCGGCGCGAGCAGCGACCCGCTGGGCGTGATCACGAACACGTCCGGCAGGTGCCGCATGGCGACCTTCAGCACGTCTTCCCCGTCGCGCCACGGACGGGAGGCAATCCGCTGGATCCACGGATGATCCCGGTCGATGCCCAGCGCCCGCAGGCCGCCCACGGTCACGGCCGCGAGCCCCGCGATTATCACCAGCGCCACCGTCGCCGAGACGACCGAACTCGTCGCGACCGCAAGGACCACCCAGGTCCCGGCCACGCCGCCGATGATCGCCCAGCGCCGGCGGCTTCGCTGCCGCACCGGCGCGCGCGGCGAACGGCGCGGCTCTTCGTTGTCCTTACTCATCGCCAGCCTCGCTCATCTGAGCCTTCCGTCATCAAGTACCGTCACCGCCAGGCCTCGAGACTGAGGATGCGGCCGCGCGTACGCGCCCGTCAACGAATCGGGGGCAGCTTCCAGACATCTGGAAATTGGCCGGACTTGGCTGGCTGGCTGGTTTCGGCGGCCGAAAGCAGGATGGTGTGCGTTTTGGCGAAAGCCAGCCTCGTTCGGCCCGAAAAAACCGGACCTGGGTACGGCGGGATGTTCCGGCTCGGTGGCGGCCGTCCGCGCAGGTGGGCCGGCTGGTGATGGTACGTTTCTGGCGACCCGGAACGACGAGCCTGGAGGTAACCAGATGCCGCGCCTGGAGGTCCAGATCCCCGCTCCCGACGGTGACAGCCCCGGGACGCTGCACGTCCCCGACGGCACCGGCCCGTGGCCGGGGGTGCTGGTCTTCCCCGACGCGGGCGGGGCCCGGGAGACGATGCGGCGGATGGGCGACCACCTGGCGGGGATGGGGTACGTCGCGCTGGTCCCGGACATCTACTACCGGGCGGGCGCGTGGGCGCCGTTCGACGTGGCGACGCTGTTTACCGACCCGGACGAGCGGACCCGGATGGGGAGCCTGGTCCGCCCGCTCAGCAATGACCGGATCATCGCCGACGCCGCCGCCTACGCGTCGTTCCTGCTGGGCCGGCCGGAGGTGAGCGGGACGGCGATCGGCACGACCGGTTACTGCCTGGGCGGGCGGATGTCCATGGTCGCGGCGGGCGGGCTCGGCGGCACGATCGCCGCGGCGGCGTCGTTCCACGGCGGCCGGATCGCGGTGGACGGCGATCCGTCGAGCCCGCACCTGGCGGCGGACCAGATTGCCGCCGAGGTCTATGTGGCCGGCGCCACGGACGATGACTCGTTCACGGCCGAGCAGGCCGAACTGCTGCGCGGCGCGCTGGCCGATGCCGGGGCCGATTTCACGGTGGAGTTCTACCCTGCTCACCACGGGTTCGCGGTGCCGGACAACCCGACCTACGACGCCGCGGCGGACGCCCGGCACTGGGACGCGCTCGGGCGGCTCTACCAGGCCCGGCTGGGCGGCGCCTGAGCCGGGTGCTTGCCTGGTACCTCACCGGCTGCTGAAGGCGGCCGTCGTGGTGATGAGCATGCTCTGCAGCGTCAGCACGTGGTGTCCCGCGGTCAGGCCCAGCGAGGCCGGGTTGACCGTGTAGCTGACCGTGCCCTGGTCAGTGGCCGTGAGGGTGGTGACAGCCTTGCCGTCGATGGCCAGCTTGACGGGATGGCGCGGCAGGAAACCGGTGCCGGACACCAGGGACGTGCCGCCGGCCGGGATGTCGCCGGCCGAGAGCCTGGTGCTGTGCTCGAGCTGGCCGAGGTTCCTGGCCGCCTGCTGCCGGGCGGCCTGGTCCAGGCCAGAGGCCTGCGCCGCGACCAGGGCGGGGACGAACTTGCTGGCATCGATGGTGCCCCAGCCGCTGGCGACGTCGAACCCGCGGGCCGCCGTGAAGCCCTGGACCACGACCTTGCCGCTCGGGTCGATCACCGAGTTGTTCCCGCTCACCACGTCGGAGACGCCGGCGCGCGACCCGAGCGGGCCGAGCAGGCCGTAGAGCACCGGGTTGATCGGGCCGAGATTCCGGCCGTGGTTGAACTGGGTCGCCAGCGCGAGCACGCCGGCCACCATGGGCGCCGATTCCGAGGTGCCCTCCTGGGCGTCCATGGTGATGTCGGGCACCGATCGCCACGGCGAGCGGGTGATCCGGGCCACGCCGCCCTGGTAGGCCGGCCGCGGGAAGACGGCGGAGAACCCGGCGCCCTCGGAGAAGATGCCCTCGTGCCAGATCGGGTCCGGTCCGAACTTGGCCCCGGTGGTCGTGCTGACGTTCGGCACGGTACCGCCCACCGCCGTCATCCAGGGATTGTCCACCCAGGTGGCCGTGGCCGGCCCGGGGCTGGTGGTGCTGCACTGGGCGTTGGCGATGGCCAGGTTCTGCACCACGCCGCAGTCACCGGTGGCGTTCGTCACCGGGATACCCGCGGCGGCCGCCGCCAGCGGGCCGGGGTCGTTGGCGTGGATCTGGGCGTTGCCGAAGGTGTAGGTGTCCTCGCCGGTGCCGTCGCTGATCGACATGACGTTGGCGACATGACGGGCGCTGATGTATTCGAGCGCGCGCATCATCTCCGGCGGCGCCACGTTGCTCGCCGCGTCGTCGGTGATCTCGCTGTCGGCCGGGGTGGCCGAGATGACGATCTTGGCATAGGGCGCGATCAGGTGCACGGCGAGCACGTCGAGTTCGAGCTCGCCCGCCCAGGCGTCACAGGACCCGTAGCTGCCGAGCAAGACCATGCCGGGCGGGCACTGCGCGGGCAGCGGGCCGGACGGGAAGATGGTCTGGATGACCGGGTCGGGCAGGCCGTACCGCAGGTCCCGGGTGTGGATGAACGACGCGACGTTCGGATCGTCCCAGCCTTCGATGACGGCCACGGTGGTGCCGGAGCCGTCGATGCCCTTGAGCCAGAGGTTGCCGATGTTGTAGTCGAAGATGTCCTGCGGGCCAGGGGTGAAGTTCGCGAACGACTTGTAGTTGTCCTTCATGTTCTTCAGCGCGGCCCTGAGCACCTTGATGTGATCCGGGTCGACCGCGGGCAGCGCCCCGCCGCCGATCCCGGCGGCGGCCGGTGGCGCAGCTTCTGGCGCGGTGGCCTGGGCGGCGGCGAAGGGACCGGCGAGCAGGGCGGCCGCCGCCAGGATGAGCAGGCCCTTCCTGGCGAGACGCTGTGCGGTGAGACGCTGTGCGGTGAGACGCTGTGCGGTGAGACGCTGCAGGACCACGATGCACCGGCCTCTCGTGAAGGGTGCACCCGCGTGAGCGACGGTCGGTCGCCGTTTGCAGTCTCTCTTGAGGGGCGGTTGCGAACAAGTTCGTTTTGTTTCCTTCTCATACCTTTTCGCCGGAGCATCACTGGCTCGCGGCTTCATATCGTGGTGGTCCGTGAGTGCTTTCAACGTTTTGTTGACAACGACTTGTTGAAACCTCTAGCGTGCGGGCATGGGGCACGCAGACGCTGATCACGGGCCGGCCGATCGGGGACAGGCGGATCACGGGCAGGCGGATCACGGGCAGGCGGATCACGGGCAGGCGGCCCGCGAGGCCGATGCCCGCCAGCGGCTGCTCGAGGCCGGCGGCGCATCGCTGCCCCGTGCCCCGTGGCGGGCCGGGCCGCAGCCCCCGTCGGCAGCCGACCTGATCCAGTTCACCCTGTGGCGCAGCCACGCCGCCGGCACCGGTGACGGCGAACTGCTGGCGGCCCTGGCCCTGCTGCCCGCGGCCCGGGCCGAGGCGGATCAGGTCGAGGCGGCGCTGCTGTTCACGGCGCGAGCCCGCGGCCTGTCGTGGGCCCGCATCTCGCAGGCGATCGGGCTCGGGTCACCCCAGGCCGCGCAGCAGCGGTTCGGCCGGATCAGCAGCCGGGCGCCGAACGGGGGCAGCTGACGTGGCCCACGCGTCCGCGCCTGACGACCTCGTGCTGCACGGCGCCCGGGTGCTGGGCTTCCCCACGGCCGCCCGCATCGCGAGCCGCTACGGCCTCGAGGCCAGCGCGGCCGAGGAGACGCTGCTGGACTTCGAGGCGCACGGCTGGGTCCGCCAGCTGAGCTTCGGCGGTACTTCCGGGTGGTCGCTGACCGAGGCCGGCCGGATCGAGAACGAGCGGCGGCTCGCCGCCGAACTCGACGGCGCCGGCGCCCGCGATACCGTCATCCGCGCCCACCGGGCGTTCCTGCCGCTGAACCATCAGCTCGGCGCCGCCTGTACCGACTGGCAGATCCGGCCGGCCCCGGCCGACCCGATGACCTTCAACGACCACACCGACTGGCGCTGGGACGAGCGTGTGCTGCGGACGCTGGCGTCGCTGGACTCATCGTTCGGGAGGCTGTGCGGCCGGCTCGCCCGGGAACTGGAACGCTTCGACGGCTACGCCGGCCGGTACTCCGCCGCGCTGACCCGGGCGCGGGCGGGCCAGAACGCCTGGGTCGACGGCCATGACCGGGACTCGTGCCACATCGTCTGGATCCAGTTCCACGAGGATCTCCTCGCCACCCTCGGCCTGCCGCGCGGCGCCGACAGCTGATCGTCCTGGTCCGCCGGCCGGTTGATCGTCCTGGCCCGCCGACGGTCCCTCTGGCCGGCGCGGTCAGGGCAGGTGGCGGACGTCGGACGGGGCCTGCGGGCCGGCCGCCGCGCG
This sequence comes from Streptosporangiaceae bacterium, assembly GCA_025934635.1. Next base: position 20,443 of record JAICWX010000055.1, read on the forward strand.
GAGGCGGGCGGCGTCCTGGCCGGGCGGGACACCGAACAGCCGGCGGTACTCGCGGTTGAACTGGGAGGGACTGTCGTAGCCCACGAGGTGGCCGGCCGCGGCGACATCACCCGGGCGGGAGACCAGGAACGAGCGGGCATTCTGCAGGCGGATGCATTTCTGGAACTGCACCGGGCTCATCGCGGTGACGGCGCGGAAGTGCCGGTGGAACGCGGACGGGCTCATCCCGGCCTGCCGGGCGAGATCGGGGATCCGCACCGGCTCGGCGTAGTTGTCACGGATCCACCGGATCGCCCGGCTGACGTGGGACAGGCCGCTGTCGGCCAGGCCGATCTGGCGGACCATGGCGGCGTGCGGACCGGTCAGCAGCCGCCACAGGATCTCCCGCTCGGTCAGCGGCGCGAGCACAGGCGCGTCGGCCGGATGGTCGAGCAGCCGCAGCAGCCGGGCCACGGCGTCGAGCAGTTCCAGGCCGGCCTCGCCGGTGGCGATCGCGGGCGGCCCGGCGGCCGGGCGGGACCAGCGCCCGGCCGGGAGCTCCAGCAGCAGCGGGGCGATGGCGGCCGGCCGCAGGGCCAGTCCCAGGGCCAGCGCCGGGACCTGCGGGCTGGCGTCGATGAAGTGGCCGGTGAGGTGCAGTTCGGCGGTGATCACGAGGAGATCCCCCGCCCGGTACTCGAACACCTGGTCACCGAGCAGCAGGCGCTTGCCGCCCTGGGCCATGACGACCAGGAGCGGCTCGGCCAGCGAATGATGCTCCTGCGACGTCTCCACCTTCGACAGGCTCAGCCCGGCAACCAGTGTCCGCAGGTCCGGCCGGGCGTGGGCGGCGATGAGGCCGCGGAGCTCGGCCATGAGGCCGTCGACGGTGCGCACGCTTCACTTCACCATGCGGGATTAGGTCCGTCAATGCGATCGAGGCGATATCGATCGGATCGTGCAAGAGCGGGCGCGTAATGGTCTACCGCCGGCCCGGCTGCCCGCGCTTCGATGGAGAGAACCATTTCCGACAGGCTTGGAGAGCACCCTGATGCCGCTCGATCACTACGTCACCCTCGGCCGGTCCGGCCTGCGGGTCAGCCCGTTCGCGCTCGGCGCGATGACCTTCGGAACCGATCCCCCGGGCGCCGGGTGCAGCGTCGAGGAGTCCGAGAAGATCCTGGCGGCCTATCTGGACCTGGGCGGGAACTTCATCGATACCGCCAACTTCTACACGAACGGCCACTCCGAGAAGATCCTCGGCGACTACTTCGCCGCGCATCCGGGACAGCGCCAGCACGTGGTGCTGGCGTCGAAGTTCTTCGGCAACCTCTTCCCCGGTGACCCCAACGGCGGCGGCGCCGGGCGCGGCTCGGTCATCGCCCAGGTCGACGAGTCACTGCGCCGCCTGCAGACCGGCTACCTCGACCTGTACTGGTTGCACAACTGGGACCGGAGCACCCCGATCGAGGAAACCATGCGGGCCCTTGACGACCTGGTACGCGCGGGCAAGATCCGGTATCTCGGCTTCTCCAACACCCCCGCCTGGCTGACCGCCCGGGCCCAGCTGATGGCGCAGCTGAAGGGCTGGACCCCGCTGATCGCGCTGCAGGTCGAGTACTCGCTGCTGGCCCGGACGGTCGAGGCCGAGCTCGCCCCGCTCGCGCTGGACCAGGGCCTGGCCCTGGTGCCGTGGAGCCCGCTGAAGAACGGCTTCCTGTCCGGCAAGTACCGGCGCGGCCGCCAGGTCACCGACTCCGTCCGGACGGCCCACGTCGGCGGCCCCCGCGAGGACGAGTACGCCGTGATCGACGCCGTGGCCGCGGTCGCGGACGAGCTCGGGACCACGTCGGCGGCGGTGTCGCTGGCCTGGCTGCGAGCCCGGGAGGGCACCGTCGTGCCGATCGTCGGCGCCCGCCGGGTGGAGCACCTCCGGGACAACCTGGGCGGCCTGGAGGTGCCGCTTACCCCCGCGCACCTGCGCGCGCTGGACGAGGTCTCGGCTCCGGTGCTTGGCTATCCGGCCCCGATGCACGGCGCGCTGCGGGCGATGCTGCAGTTCGCCGGGACCACGGTCGACGGCGAGGCGTCGGCGGTGTACCCGCCGCTGGCGCAGAGCAGCGTTCGTTACTAGCGAGGTCGGCGGCATTTTAAAGATCTGCGGCGTCAAACGCCTCGTCAAACACCCGGGAGGTTCAGTGGGCTTACCGAGCGCGGCGCAGGCCACGCATATGACCGAAAGGAACGGGGAAATGGCACTGTTCATGGACGTGCACCACATCGAGGGCGGAGTGTCGGCGGCCGACGCCGCCGGCGCGCACCAGGCTGACCTGGCGACCCAGGGAGCGTACGGGGTGAACTACATGCGCTACTGGGTGGACGAGGAAGCCGGGAAGATCTTCTGCCTGGTCGAGGCGCCGGACGCGGAGACGGCGAACACGGTGCACCGGGAGGCGCACGGTCTGGTGGCCGACGAGATCTACCCCGTCACTGAGAACGCCTAGAGCTGCCCTTTTGTTCGGATTGTCCGGGGCCCGGCGGCGCGCCGCCGGGCCCCGGACCGTGCGACCATGCGGAGACGATGAGCGTTGCCATCCAGCTCCTGGGCCACCCGCATATGACGCGCGGGTCCGGAGACACGTACCGGTTCCGGAGCCGCAAGAGCTGGGGCCTGCTGGCGTACCTGATCTTGAGCGAGCACGCGCCGGCCCGCCGCCAGCTCGCTTCGCTGCTGTTCGCGGGCGCTGACGACCCCGTCCGGGCGCTGCGGTGGTGCCTGGCCGAGATCCGGCGCGCGCTGGGCGACGACGGGTCCGTCGACGGTGACCCGGTGACGCTCCGGCTTCCGCCCGGCTCGGTGGTCGACGTCCAGGTGGTGACCAAGGGCAGCTGGGCCGATGCCGTCACCCTGCCCGGCCTGGGAGCAGACCTGCTCGTGGGCACCGCCGTCAAGGGCGCGGCCGCCTTCGAGACGTGGCTGCTCGCCCAGCAGCGGCACGCGGCCGCCGCGTCCGAGGCGATCCTGCACGAGGCCGCCCTGGGGTCGATGGCGCGCGGCACGCTCGCCGAAGCCACCGGCTACGCGGCCCGCACCGCCGCGATGAGCCCGCTCGACGAGAACCACCAGGCCCTGCTCATCAGGCTGTACCGGATGGCGGGCGACGATGACGCCGCGGCGAAGCAGCTCGCCGCGTTCACGAAGGTCCTCGCGACCGAGCTCGGCGTGGCTCCCGGCCCCGTCGTCCAGGCCGCCTGGCGCGAGCCCCGGTATGCCAGCGACGAGATTGCCGACGAGGCCACGATCGAGGCGGTCGCCGAAGCCGGGGCGGCCGCCGTGTCCGCCGGCGCGGTCGAGGCCGGGGTCCACTCGCTGCGGACCGCCGCGCGGATGGCCGACGGCGCCGGCGCGACCCGGCTGCGGATCAGCACCCGGCTCGCGCTGGCGGAGGCGCTGATCCACGCGCTCGGCGGGCTCGACGAACCAGGGCTGGCCGCCCTGCACGAGGCCGACGAGATCGCGCTGGCCCACGAGCTTCCCGGTGCGGCGGCCCAGGCCCGGGCCGAGCTCGGATACGTGAACTTCCTGCGCGGCCGGTACGACCGGGCCGAGCTGTGGCTCACCGACGCCCTCGAGTTCGCCGGGGACTCCCCGTCGGTGCGGGCGAAGGCCCTGGCCTACCTGGGCAGCGTCGCCAGCGACCGGGCCGACTATCGCCGCGCCGCCGGGCTCCTGGAGCAGGCCGTCACGCTGTCGCAGGCGGCCGGGGAACCACGGCGGCAGGCGTACGCCCTGTCCATGCTGGGCCGGATCAGCCTGTTCCGCGGTGCCCTGGATACCGCCGCCAGCCAGCTCGACGCGTCCATCGAGCTGGCCGAGCGTGACCACTGGCTGGCGTTCCTGCCCTGGCCCCAGGCTCTGCGGGGTGAGGTCCAGCTGGCCCGGGCCGACCCGGCCGGGGCGGCCGTGCTCCTCCGGCACGCCTTCGCCCGGGCCTGCCAGCTCGGTGATCCCTGCTGGGAAGGGATGTCCGCCCGGGGCCTGGCCCTGGTGGCCGAAGCACAAGACGATACCGAACGGGCCTTCGAGCTTCTGGCCGATGCCCGCTCCCGCTGCAATCGGCTGGCCGACCCGTATCTGTGGCTCGACGTCTACATCCTCGACGCGCAGTGCGAGCTCGGCCTGCGGCATGGTCACGCGGACGTCAGCGGCTGGGTCGAGACGATGCGGAAGCTGGCGTCGAGGATGGATATGAAGGAGCTGGCCCTGCGCTCGCTACGGCACGGCGCCGCCCTCGGATACGACGGCGATGCGGCTGCGGCAGCGGTGCTGGCCGAGGAGATCGACGCCCGCCTTTAATAGCTGCCTGGCGTCCGTTCAGAGCGTGATGGCGAGCTTGCCCCGGACCTGCCCGGCGTGCAGGCGGCCGATGGCCTGGGGTGCTTCGGTGAGCGGGACGGTCCCGTCGACGGCCGGGATGACCTGCCCGGATTCGGCGAGCTGGCGCAGCGTATCGAGGTCGGCCGGGCGGGGCCTGGAGATGAACATAGTCAGCCGCTGGCGGACCAGGGGCGAGAGCGCCAGCGCGCGGAGTTGCCGTCCGACCCCGGTCCACCGGCCCCCTTCGCCGCCCGCGATGACGAGCGTCCCGCGGGGGACCAGCGCCCGCCGCAGCCGCGACAGCTTCGTGTTCCCGGCGATGTCGAAGATCAGGTCGTAGCGCCGGCGGCCGTCGGCGAAGTCGGCCTGGGTGTAGTCGATGACGTGATCGGCGCCGAGAGCGCGGACCAGATCGGTCTTGGCGGTGCGGCAGACCCCGGTGACCTCGGCCCCGAATACCTTCGCCAGCTGGACGGCGTAACTGCCGACGCCGCCGGAGGCTCCGATGACCAGGACCTTCTGACCCGGCCGGATGCGCCCGGCGTCACGCAGGCCCTGCAGGGCGGTGAGCCCGGATACCGCGAAGGCGGCGGCCTGCGCGAAGCTCAGCGCGGCCGGCTTACGGGCCAGCTTGCCTTCCCGCGCGGCGGCGTACTCGGCGAACGAGCCGCGGGCCAGGCCGAACACCTCCTCGCCGGCCGCAAACCTGGTCACCCCCGGGCCAGTCGCGACGACGGTGCCCGCCACGTCCATCCCCGGCACGCGGCTCCGCGGCCCGCGGAATCCGAAGCCCAGTCGCATCAGGTACGGCTGGCCCGCCATCAGGTGCCAGGTGCCGCGGTCCACTCCGGCGGCCCGGACCCGCACCAGGACCTCGCCGGCGGCGAGACCGGGCCGGGCGATCCGCTCCAGCCGCATCACGTCCTCCGGCACGGTGCCGTACCGGCGCTGCACGATCGCCTGCATCGTCTCCTGGCCATCCGCCGCGGCCGGTCCGGCCGGCCGCGCTGCGTGTGCTGTTTTCATTGGCCTCTCCCTTTCTTACTTACGCTGTAAGTACAGTAAGCTTACGGTGTAAGTAATGTCAAGTTTTAAGGGGAACTGATGGCGGCGACAGGGCAGGCCGACACCCGGCGGGCGCCGCTGAGCCGTGACCAGGTGCTGCGGGCCGCGGTCACCCTGGCCGACGAGGGCGGTATCGGGGCGCTGAGCATGCGCAAGCTCGGCCAGGCGCTCGGGGTCGAGGCGATGTCGCTGTACAACCACGTGGCCGATAAGGGCGACCTGCTCGACGGGATGATCGACGTCGTGTTCGGCGAGATCGGCCTGCCGTCCGGTGATGACGGGTGGAAGCAGGCCATGCGCCGGCGCGCCATCTCCGCCCGTGAGGTCCTGGGCCGCCACCGGTGGGCGATCGGCCTGATGGAATCGCGGCGCTCCCCCGGCCCGGCCACGCTCCGGCACCATGACGCCGTACTCGGATGCCTGCGCGTAGCGGGCTTCTCGGTCGAGCTGACCGCCCACGCCTATTCCCTGCTCGACAGCTACATCTACGGGTTCGCCCTGCAGGAGGCGAGCCTGCCGTTCGACACGGGGGAAGAGGCAGCGCAGGTCGCACAGGACATCAGCGCGATGATGCCAGGCGGGGAGTACCCCTACCTCGCCGAGATAGCCGCTGTGCACGTGATCCAGCCTGGCTACCAGTACGGCCAGGAGTTCGAAACGGGCCTCGACCTCATCCTGGACGCGCTCGAGCGGGCGGCGGCCGGGCGCTAACACGAGCCACTGTCGCACCAGAGCTTGGCGCATTCATGGGCTCCTGCCCGTCTCCTGGTTCACAGTCGGCGCTATCGTTTCTTTTTTCACATTCTGGTCATTAACTGGAAATTCACGACAATGTTCGGTACTGTATTCTAAACAATCTTCCTCCGAACGGGGTGGCGCGTGGACTCAGGTTCCGCTTCTCCTGTTCCCGGGCCCGGTGAGGACCCGGGGTTCATTCCCGCCGGTCCGGTCAGCGACTCGGCAGTCTGGGAGCCGGTGATCACCCGCCCCGATCCGATGTCGCCCGGCGAGTGGGAGGCACTGCTGGCGGCCTGCGTGGATGAGGTCGAGCCGCCCGGAGATGACGATGAGGAGTACCTGGATCCGGAGAGCTGTGTCCCGCCGCCGGATGATGACCTGGCCGCGATCGCGGCTGAGGCCGATCAGCTCACGGCGGAGCGTTTCGCGGACGAGCAGTTCCTGGCCCGGGTGCAGACCGCGGAGCTGGCCGGGCAAGTCGCCGCGGGCCAGGCGCGCACACGGGGTCCCCGCGGCCCGGGCCTGCCCGGGTCGGCGGATCTTGTTCCCGGTATCTCGGGTGGCCCAGCCGGCGGGTTCGGGGCCGGGGAGTGCCTGGATGCCGCGCCGGGATCGGCGACCCTGCATTCTTTTATCGAGACGGCGGTTCAAAGCGGCCGGCTGGGTGAGGCGTCCGAGGATGAGATCATCGGCTTGATCACGGCGGCTGACCGGGCCGAGGCGGCCGCCTGTTACCTGAAGCATGCCGCGGCGGCGGAACTGATCCGGCGGCCCCCCGCGCCCGGCTGTACCCGGCAGGGCCGGTCACAGATGCCGGAGGCATACCTGGACTCAGCCGGCGACGAGATCAGATGGGCGCTGGCGGAGACCCGGGCCGTGGCGGACGGGGTGCTGTGGCTGGCGCACGACCTGGAGGTCAAGCTGCCCGGGACCGCCGCGCTGTTCCGGGGCGGGCTGCTGCGGCACGCCAAGGTCGCCATCATCGCCCGGCAGCTGGCGCTGCTGGACCCGGGCGAGGCCCGGCAGGCCGAGCGGCTGATCCTGGACCGGGCCCGGGGCTTGAGCCCGGCCGCGCTGCGCCGCGCCGCCGCCCTGGCCGCCGCGCAGGTCAACCCGGCCACGGCGAAGAAGCGGCGGGAGCACGGCGCCCGGGACGCGCGGGTGGAACGGTGGCGGGAAGACTCCGGCAACGCGGGCATCGCGGGGCGGGAGCTCCCGGCCGCGCAGGTCCTGGCGATGGACCAGCGCATCACCTGGTGGGCCCGGCAGCTCGCCGCCGCCGGTGTGCAGGGCGGGATGGACCTGCTCCGCGCCCGCGCCCTGACCGACCTGCTGCTGGACCAGGACTCCCGCCCCGCCGTCCGCGGCACGACCCCGCATGATGCCGGGGCGGATCACCCCGCCGGGCCGCACCGGGCACCCGGCTCCGGCGCAGGACCGGCCCCCGGCACAGGCCCGGTCCCCGGCGGGAGCCCTGGTGGGTACGCCGGCGGGGTCCCCGCCGGGTTCGCCGGGCGGAACCACCTCACCATCCCGCTGGCCACCCTGCTCGGCCTCGCTAACCGGCCCGGGGAACTGGACGGCCTTGGCCCGGTGGACCCGTGGCTCGCCCGTGACCTGGCCCGCTCATCGGCCGCTCACCCGCAGACGACCTGGTGCCTGACCATCACCGACCACCGGGGCCGCGCCACCGGCCACGCCTGCGCCCGCCCCGAACCCCGCTACCGCACCACCAGCCAGAGCCGCAGCGTGAACCAGGCCCGGGCCCGGTCACCGGACCGCGCCGGGACACAGCAGAACCATCCGCCACCCGGCGCCACCTGCCCGCCCGGCGCCACCAGCACCGGGTTCACCCTCACCCCCGCCGGACCCGGGCCGCCCGGCGGATACGGAACCTGGCGGTTCACCACCGGAGTCCCCGGCCAGCGGGCCTGGACCATCGACATCCACCCGATCCCCGCCGGCGATTGCGACCACCGCTACCAGGCCAGCGGCCACGACCCCGGCGCCAGGCTCCGCCACCTGACCCAGATCCGGCACGCGACCTGCACCGCCCCCATGTGCGGACGCCCCTCCACCCGTGCCGACTTCGAGCACAACATCCCGCACCAAGCAGGCGGCCGCACGTGCCTGTGTAATGGCGGCCCTAAATGTAGACACGACCATCAGCTCAAGCAAGACCCCCGCTGGAAGGTAGAACAGCACCCCGGCGGAACCTTCACCTGGACCACCCCCGCCGGACGCCAGTACACCACCGGACCCACCGAGTACCCCATATAAGTCCCGTGCGGGATAGTACGGATATGGCCGAGGGAACTCAGCCGCCGGCGACGTTCGGCTGGCGGGATGACTCCATCGGGCTGACCATCGAGGTCGATCGGGCCGGGACGGCGCGGATCGCCCGCCTCGGGGCCGTCCGGCGGGACGCGCCCGGCCGGACCGGAGTGGCTGGGCTGCCGCTGGTTGATGTGGTTGTCGCCGGGGAGGGGCGGGGCTGGTCGGGGCGGCGGTATTGCGAGTCGGTCGCCGGGCGGCGCCTGCGGTACCAGGGGCATTCCGAACGGGCCGAGGCGGGCGGCTGGCATGAGGTCCGGGTCGCGCTGGCCGATCCGGTGACGGGGCTCGCCGCCGAGGCTTTCTACCGGGTGCTGGCGGGTCAGGGGACGTTGCGGTCGTGGGTGCGGCTGACGAACCGGGGCACGGCGCCGGTGACGGTGGAGTCGGTGACGTCGTTGCTGTGCGGCAGCCTGGAGGAGGTCGACGACCTCGACGTGCTGTGGGCCGAGAATGACTGGCTGGCTGAGGGGCGGTGGCAGCGGCGGCCGCTGCGGGAGGCGCTGCCCGATCTCAACCGGCATGTACACGGGGCCAACCCACGGGGCCGGCTGGGCCGGACCAGCCTGGGGACCTGGTCTTCAGGGACGTACCTGCCGATGGGGGCGCTGGTCAGCCGCCGCACCGGCCACACCTGGCTGTGGCAGGTCGAGCACAGCGGGGCCTGGCACTGGCAGGTGGGCGAGCACACTAGCGCTCCGGTAATGCCTGGGGCTTATCTCGCGCTGCTCGGGCCGGCCGATCTCGAGCATCACTGGCACGCGACGCTGGCGCCGGGCGATACGTTCACTACCGTCCCGGTGGCCGTTACCGTCAGCGGTGACGGGTTGGACGATGCGCTGGGACGGCTGACCGGATACCGGCGCGCCAGCCGGCGGCCGCACCCGGATCACCAGCGCCTGCCGGTGATCTTCAACGATTACATGAACACCGTGATGGGCGATCCCACCACCGAGCGGCTGATGCCGCTGATCGCCGCGGCGGCCGGGGTCGGGGCGGAGTACTTCTGCATCGACGCCGGCTGGTACGCCGAGCTGGGCGAGGGCTGGTGGGACACCGTGGGGGCCTGGCGGCCCTCGGTGAGCCGGTTCCCCGGCGGCCTGACCGTGGTGCTCGACCGGATCCGGGAGCTGGGCATGGTGCCCGGCCTGTGGCTGGAACCCGAGGTGGTCGGGGTGCGCAGCCCGCTCGCGGCCCGGCTGCCTGACGGCGCGTTCTTCACCCGGCGCGGGCAGCGGGTGACCGAGAACGGGCGTCACCACCTGGACCTGCGTCATCCCGCCGCGGTCAGGCACCTGGACGAGACGGTCGACTTCCTGGCGGGCGAGCTGGGGATCGGCTACCTCAAGTGCGACTACAACATCAACGGCGGGCCGGGCACGGATACCGGCGGGTTGAGCGCTGGGGGCGGCCTGCTGGGCCACAATCGCGCCCACCTGGACTGGCTGGACGGCGTGCTGGACCGGCACCCGGACCTGGTGATCGAGAACTGCGCGTCGGGCGGCATGCGCACCGACTACGCCCTGCTGGCCCGGATGCAGCTCCAGTCCACCAGCGACCAGCAGGATCACCGGCGCTACCCGCCGATCGCCGCGGCGGCCCCGGCCGCGATCACGCCCGAGCAAGCCGCGGTCTGGGCCTACCCGCAGCCCGGGTTCACCGCCGACGAGATCGCGTTCACGCTGGCCAGCGCGATGCTGGGCCGGGTGCACCTGTCCGGTCACCTGGACCGGATGAGCCCCGCCCAGCGGGCGCTGGTCGCGGACGCGGTCCGGGTCTACAAGCAGATCCGGCCGGCGATCGCCCGGTCGGTCCCGTTCTGGCCGCTGGGCCTGCCGGGGTGGGAGGATCCGTGGATCGCGCTGGGGATCCGGGATCCCGGGGTGAGCTACCTGACCGTGTGGCGCCGGTGGCCCGGCCTGGGGGCAGGCAGTGACGCGGAGAAGCGTGGCGGCCCGGATGAGGTGAGGCTCCCGGTCCCCGCGCTGCGCGGGCGGCGGGCGGACGCCCGGATTCTGTTCCCGGAGGCCATGGACGCCAGCGCGAGCTGGGATGCGGCGGACGGCTCGGTCACGGTGACGCTCCCCCGCTGCCCGTCCGCCTGCGTGGTCAGCCTTTCAGCCCGGCGATGAGGTGCCGGACGGAGGTGACGGCGAACTGCGGGGTCAGGGTCTCGTGGCCGAGCAGCAGGCGGTAATAGACGGGGGCGAACAGCAGGTCGAGGGTGACGTCGACGTCGAGGTCGGCCCGGAACTCGCCGGCGGCGATGCCCTGGCGGAGGAAGCCGGCGGCCAGGGCGCGGCGCGGCGCGAGCCACTGGTCGCGGATCGCGGTGGTGATCTCGTCTTGTGACTGGGCGTCCGCGATGAGCGAGCGCATGAGCGGGCCGGCCGGCGTCCGGGTGAACAGGCGCACGGCCGCCACCACGAGTTCTTCCAGTGATTCGGCCGCCGGGGCGTTCTCGGGCAGGGACCACGAGGAGGCCGCGCTGCGCATGAAGCCCTCCAGCGCCACGGCGCCGCGCGAGGGCCAGTACTTGTAGAGGGTCCGCTTGCTGACGCCGGCCCGGGCGGCGATGGCCTCCATGGTGGCCGCGGCCAGGCCGCCTTCGAGCATGAGCTCCCCGGCCGCCGTCAGCACCGCGTCCCGCACCTGTTCCCCTTGCCGAGCGGGCATACGGGGAGGGTAATCGTGGTTTGAAGTAAACGCAACGTTTACTAGGCACGGGAGCTCCGGATGACCGAGACGCGCACCTCCGTCCCGCGCGGAGATGTCGCTGGTGATGGCGGACCACTCCGCGGGCGCGCTCTGCGGCTGGTGATGCTGGTGCTGGCGTTCGCCTGCGGCGCGAGCGTGGCCAACCTGTATTACGCGCAGCCGCTGCTGGGGCTGATCCGGCAGACGTTCGGCGTATCGGCGGGGACTTCGGCGCTGGTCGTGACGGTTACCCAGGTCGGTTATGCGCTGGGCCTGGCGCTGCTGCTGCCGCTCGGGGACCTGCTGGAGAATCGCAAGCTCTCGTCCCGGACGCTGGTGGTGACGGCGGTCGCGCTCGCCGTCGCGGCCGGGGCGCCCGGCTTCGGCATCTTCCTGGTGGCCCTGGTGCTGGTCGGCGTGACCTCCGTGGTCGCCCAGGTGCTGATTCCGCTGGCCGCCCACCTCGCCCCGGAGGAGAGCCGGGGCAAGTACGTCGGGCAGGTCACCGGCGGCCTGCTCTTCGGCATCATGCTGGCCCGCTCGGTGGCCAGCCTGGCCGCCGCGGCGTGGGGCTGGCGGAGCATCTACGCCATCTCGGCCGTGGTCATGCTGGCGACCGCGCTGGCGCTGGTCCGGCTGCTGCCCCGGCGGCAGCCCCGGCCAGCAGGGCAACAGCAAGCAGGGCAGACTGCGGGGCGCTCCGCGAGCTACGCGCGACTGGTGGCATCTTCGGTGGCGCTGGCCCGGGCCGAGCCGCTGCTGGTGCGGCGGGCGGCGTCGCAGGCGCTGATGTTCGGCGCGTTCACCGCGTACTGGACCGCCATCGTCTTCGAGCTGACCGGCCGGCATCACCTGAGCCAGGCCGGCATCGCCGTCTTCGCCCTCGTCGGCGCGGCCGGCGCGGCGGCGGCGCCGGCGGCCGGGCGGCTGGGCGACCGCGGCTTGGGGGTGCCCGTGCGCGGGGCGGCCATCGCCCTGGGCATCGGCGCGCTGCTGCTCGCCGCGACCGGGTCGTCCAGCCTGGCCCTGCTGGCGCTGTCCGCCGTGCTGCTCGACTTCGCGGTCCAGGGCGGCCACGTGCTGAACATGCGGGACATCTACGCGCTCCGCCCCGAGGCCCGCGCCCGGATGAACTCCGTCTACATGACCAGTGTGTTCGCCGGAGGGGCGGCGTCGTCCGCCGTTACCGGGGTCATCAGCCAGCACTGGGGCTGGCCCGGCGTGGCCGGGTTCTCGGCGATCCTGGTGGCCGTGGCCGGCCTGGTGTGGACCGGCGAGCAGCTGTTCTGGCGCTAGCCGTTCACGGGTCCACTGGAAAGAGCGTCTCGACGGTGCCGCCGAGGCGGGCGCGTTCGGCCGCGTAGACGGCCAGGTGGCTGGCCAGGGAATCGCGCGGGCCGGACAGGATCAGGTCCCGGTTCCCGGTCGCGACGGCGGCGGTGAAGGCGTCCATCAGCCCGCTGTCGCCGCCGCCGTGGCCCTCGCCCGCGGAAAATGAACCCGGCCTGCCGCCGGCCGGAGCGGAGGAGACCTGCCGCTCGGACCGGGTGAGGAAGTCGTAGACGCGGATGTCGCGGCCGTCGCCGGACAGCTCGCCGCGGGTGCCGAACAGCTGGGTGCGCCGGTCGGCGACCTCGCAGAACGCGGTCATGGTGAACGTGGCGGTGGTCGCGCCGGGGTACTCCAGCGCCACCACCTGGTGGTCGACGACGTCGTTGTCGCAGGCGTAGACGCACCGGCCGTACGGGCCGTCGCGCAGCGCCTCGTCGAGCGCGGCGGGCGTGAACTCATCGAGCACGACGTGCAGCGGCCAGCCATGCTGGCCCCGTTCCAGCAGCCCGCCGTAGAGCCGCGACGCCGAATAGGCGCAGCTCGCCTCCACCGGGCAGGTCACGCAGCGGTCGGTGGCGCCGGCCGGGCGGTTCGCCGCGGTGAAGTGGGTCAGGTGGCCGAAGCTGGAGACCCGGTCCGGCGCCCGGCCCAGGATGTACGCCAGCCAGTCCAGGTCGTGGCAGGACTTGGCCATCAGCATCGTGTTCGACAGGTCGGCGCGCCGCCAGTTGCCGCGGACGAAGGAATGCGCCTGGTGCCAGAACCCCACCGGCTCCAGGTGCTGGACGCTCATGATGTCGCCGAGCTCCCCGGAGTCCACGATCTCCTTGACCGCGCGCGTGTACGGCGTGTACCGCATCACGTGGCCCACGGCCAGCATGACCCCGGCCCGCTCGACCGCGGCCACGATCCGCCGGCAGGCCGCCTCGTCCGGTGCCATCGGCTTTTCCAGCAGGATGTGATATCCGGCGGCGGCGAACGCCTCGGCCGGGGCTTCGTGCATCTGGTCCTGCGTGCAGATGAGCACCGCGTCGGCGAACCGGGGGCGGGCGGCCAGGTCTTCCCAGCTGGCCACCGCGTTCTCCGGCGCGATGCCGTGCTCGGCGGCGCAGCGGGCGCGGCGGACATCGCGGGGTTCGGCGACGGCGGTGACGCGGGCGCGATCGGGATGACGCAGCGCCCAGCGGGCGTAGGCGGCGCCGCGGTTGCCCGCGCCGGCGACGACGACAGAGATCGGTGCCATAAGGATGATCTTCCCCCGTCGGGGGCGGCGTGGTGGCGGCCGGAGGCGTGGAAGCACACCCGTTCGGTGCCTAGGTTTTAAGAATCGATGGCGTCGCCGATGCGGTGCACCCGCAGGGCATTGGTCCGGCCGGGGGTGCCGGGCGGGCTGCCCGCCACCAGGACCACGAGGTCGCCGTCGGTGCAGCGGCCGATGGCGCGCAGGGCCGTCTCGACCTGGCGGACCATGTCGTCGGTGTGGTGCACCGGCGGCACCAGGAACGTCTCGGCGCCCCAGGTCAGCGCCAGCTGGCTGCGGGTCGCGGCTTCGGTGGTGAAGGCCAGCAGCGGGATGGGCGACCGGTTGCGGGCCAGCCGCCGGGCCGTCCCGCCGGTCATGGTGAACGCCACCAGCGCCCCGGCTCCGACCATCGCCCCGACGTCGGCCGCGGCCTGGGCGATGGCCGAGCCGATGGTTTCCGGCGGGGCGGTGGCCGCCTCCGGGGTCTCCGGGGTGAACGGCCAGGACTGCTCGGCGGCCACGATGATCCGGGCCATGGTGGCCACGGCTTCGGTCGGGTAGGCGCCGACGCTGGTCTCGGCCGAGAGCATGAGCGCGTCGGCGCCGTCGAGCACGGCGTTGGCGACGTCGGAGGCCTCGGCCCGGGTCGGCCGGGGCGCGCCGACCATCGACTCGAGCATCTGGGTGGCCACGATGACCGGCTTGGCCGCCCGCCGGGCCAGCCGGATCGCGCGCTTCTGCACCAGCGGCACCTGTTCCAGCGGGTACTCCACGCCCAGGTCGCCGCGGGCGACCATGATCCCGTCGAACGCGGCCACGATCTCGTCGAGCGCCGTTACCGCCTGGGGCTTCTCGATCTTCGCGATCAGGGGCAGGCGGATGCCGAGCTGGTCCATGATGGCGCGGGCGGGCTCGGCGTCCTCGGGTTCCTGCACGAAGGACAGGGCGATCAGGTCGGCGCGCAGCGTGAGCGCCCAGCGCAGGTCGGCGGCGTCCTTGGCGGTCAGGGCGGGCAGGCTGACCTTGATGCCGGGCAGGTTGAGGCCCTTGTGGTCCGAGACCTGGCCGCCGGTCTGCACCCGGGTGCGGACCTTCAGGCCCCGCACCGCGGTCACCTCGAGCGCCACCCGGCCGTCGTCCACCAGGAGCCGGCTTCCTGGCCGGACGTCGCCGGCCAGTTGCGGGTAGCTGACGGACACCTCGTGCTCGTCCCCGGGCACGTCCTCGCCGGTGATGGTGAACTCCTGGCCGGCGGTGAGGGTGACGGGGCCGTGGGCGAATTTCCCGAGCCGGATCTTGGGGCCCTGCAGGTCGACGAGCACGCCCACGCTGCGGCCGCTCGCGTCACTGGCCGCGCGGACGGCCTGGTAGACGGCCTGGTGCCCGTCGTGGTCGCCGTGGCTCATGTTCAGCCGGGCCACGTCCAGGCCCGCTGTGACCAGGGCACTGACCTGGTCCGGGCTGGACGTGGCGGGACCGAGAGTGCATACGATCTTCGCCCGTCGGCTCATCTAGAGCATTATGCCGACTGGGCCGGGGGGCGGGTCAGCGCGGCCTGCGGTCGGAGTCGCCGATCCGGTCGCCGATCCGGTCGGTGATCCGGTCGGTGATCCGGTCGTTGATCCGGTAGCCCTTCGGCAGCCGGAGGGCGGGGCACGTCAGGTAGTGGGTGCCGACTCCGCCGCAGCGCCCGCACTGCCGTGTTTCGGCCACCTGCTCCTCGGCGCCATCCGGCGTTCCTTCCAGCCGGGGCGCGGTCTGAAGGTCGTACGGGCTGGTCACCGCAACCTCCGGGCCACGTCGCGGCGGAACAACTGCTCGACGTCCTCGCGGCGGTACCGGGGCCTGCCGTCCTCGTTGCGGACCTCGGGCAGCCGGCCGCGCCGCGCCCAGGTCGCCACCACCGCCGAGGTCACCCGGAACAACACCGCCACCTGCCTGCGGGTCATCAGGTCCTCGTCGCCCGCCGGGCTGCCGGTCACTGCGGCGGCGGTGACTGTGACGGCAGCGGTGGCTGAGGCTGCAGTTCTGGCTGTGGCTGCGGCCAGTCCGAGGCAGCCGGACGCAGCCTGCGCGCGGCCCGGGTGGACCAGTGTTGACGTCATCACGTTCATCAGTTCCTTAAGGGGCCGGGGCTGTTCGCCTGCTCGCGAGGCTGCTCCGATGCGAAGATCAAGGCAGGGTCCCGCAACTAGCTTGGCCTGTTGCAGTGAAAATGCTGCTGCAAGTTGCAGCGCGAAACATCGGTCAGCTGACGGATCTTTTACCGGCGGTCCGCGATGGCCCAGGTCATGGGCCGGATTTGCCCAGGTCACAGCCCGGATGGCCCGCGCTGGCGACGGCGCCGAGCGTCATGCGGCGACTGCACGAGGGGCTGCCGCCCGAACGGGCACGAGCACATGACCGACGACTGAGGCCCGTCGTTCGGCCGGGCTGGCCTGGGATCAGCTGGGTCCCGGGCTTAGCGGCGCAGGGTCGTCTCCCGCTCCATGCGCGACAGCTTCTCGGGGTTGCGCACGGCGTACAGCCCGGTGATGAGGCCGTCGCCGGTGCTGACCGTCAGGACGGTGTCGAGCTCGCCGTTGATCCGGATGATCAGCGCGGGATAGCCGTTGACCTGGGCCGGCTGCAGCGAGGCGATGGCTGCGAGCCGTCCCAGCCCGGTGGCGAGCAGGCGGGCCACCTTATCGGCTCCGGCGACAGGCACCCGGATAGCCGGCATGATGCCGCCGCCGTCGCCCAGGAAGACGACGTCCGGCGCGAGGATGTCGAGCAGGTTCTGCAGGTCGCCCGTTTCGGCTGCCCGCCGGAACGCCTCGATCGCGTCCCGGGCCTCGGCCGCGGACACGGCCCCGCGCGGGCGGCGGGCCGCGACGTGCTCTCACGCCCGGTGCGCGATCTGGCGGACCGCGGCCGGGGTCTTGCCGACGGCTTCGGCGATCTCGTCATAGGCCAGGCCGAACACCTCGCGCAGCACGAATACCGCCCGCTCGGTCGGGGTGAGGGTCTCCAGCACCAGCAGCATCGCCGTCGAGACGCTGTCGGCCAGCTCGACGTCCTCGGCTACGTCGGGCGCGGTCAGCAGCGGC
>JAICWX010000643.1 GCA_025934635.1 Streptosporangiaceae bacterium
AGCGCCCGGGTGCCGAGCATGGACCCGGCCGCGGCGACCGACTCGAAGTCCAGCGGCACGTCCAGGTGCTGGTCGGTCAGGATCGGGGTGGACGAGCCGCCCGGGGTCCAGAACTTCAGCTGGTGCCCGGCCCGGATCCCGCCGGCCAGCCCGAGCAGTTCGCGCAGCGTGATGCCGAGCGGCGCCTCGTACTGGCCGGGCGTGGTGACGTGCCCGGACAGCGAGAAGATGCCGAAGCCCTTGGACTTCTCGGTGCCGAGACCGGCGAACCAGTCCGCGCCGTTGCCCACGATCGACGGGACGCTGGCGATGGACTCCACGTTGTTGATCACCGTCGGGCAGGCGTAAAGGCCCGCCACGGCCGGGAACGGCGGCCGCAGCCGGGGCAGTCCGCGGAAGCCCTCGAGCGAGGTGAGCAGCGCCGACTCCTCGCCGCAGATGTAGGCGCCGGCCCCGGCGTGGATCACCACGTCCAGGTCGAACCCGGTGCCGAGGATGTTCTGTCCCAGGTAGCCGGCCGCGTACGCTTCCTCGACCGCGTGCCGCAGCCGCCGCACCACGTGCAGCACCTCGCCGCGGACGTAGATGAAGGCGTGCTTGGCCCTGATCGCGTACGCGGTGATGGCCGCGCCCTCGATGAGCACCTGCGGGTTGGCCATCATCAGCGGGATGTCCTTGCAGGTGCCCGGCTCGGACTCGTCCGCGTTGATCACCAGGTAGTGCGGCTTGCCGTCGCCCTGGGGCAGGAAGCTCCACTTCACCCCGGTCGGGAAGCCGGCCCCGCCGCGGCCGCGCAGGTTGGCGTTCTTCAGCGCGGTGATCAGGTCGTCCGGGTCCATCGCCAGCGCCTTGGGCAGGGACTGCCAGCCGCCGCCGCGCTTGTAGCCGTCCAGGGTGAAGGAGTCCGCCTGGTCCCAGCCCGCGGTGAGGACCGGGGTGAGCGTGTCGGTCACTGCTGCTCCTACTCCTTGCCTGACTCGGAGGCCGCCGGAGCGGTCCAGCCGTGCTCCTGGGCCAGCTTGAGGCCGACCAGGCTGGCCGGGCCGGCCGACGGCCCCTCGGTGGCCTGGCCGTCGTTGAAGCCGGCCAGGATCCGGGACGCCTCCCGCCAGGTGCACAGCCGGCTCGGGCCCCGGGTCGGGGTGACCGGGTTCCCGGCGCGCAGGTCGTCGACCAGCTGCCGGGCCGAGGCCGGGGTCATGTTGTCGAAGAACTCCCAGTTGACCATCACGACCGGGGCGTAGTCGCAGGCGGCGTTGCACTCCACGTGCTCGACCGAGACCTTGCCGTCCGGCGTGGCCTCGTCGTGGCCCACGCCGACGTGCTCGGAGAGCTCGGCCAGGATCTGGTCGCCGCCCATGATCGCGCACAGCGTGTTGGTGCACACCCCGACGTTGTAGTCGCCGACCGGGTGCCGCTTGTACATGGTGTAGAAGCTCACCACCGCGGTGACCTCGGCCTCGGTCAGGCCGAACTTCGCGGCGCAGTACGCGATGCCGTCGGCGGAGACGTAGCCCTCCTCCGACTGGACGAGGTGGAGCAGCGGCAGCAGCGCCGACCGCGGCCGCGGGTACTTGCTGATGATCTGGTCCGCGTCGGCGTCGAGGCGAGCCAGCACATCGTTGCTGAACGGCATTACCTGTCCACGCCCCCCATCACCGGGTCAATGCTCGCGATCGCCGGGATCACGTCCGCGACCTGACCGCCCTCGCACAGCGCGGCGATCGATTGCAGGTTGGTGAATGACGGGTCACGGAAGTGCACCCGGTACGGCCGGGTGTCGCCGTCGCTGACCACGTGCGCGCCGAGTTCGCCGCGGGCCGACTCGACCGCCACGTATGCCTGCCCGGCCGGCACCCGGAAGCCCTCGGTGACCAGCTTGAAGTGGTGGATCAGCGCCTCCATGGACTGGCCCATGATGTGCGCGATGTGCTCGGGGGCGGGGCCGAGGCCGTCCGGGCCGAGCGACAGCCGGGCCGGCCAGCCGATCTTGGCGTCGGAGATCATCACCGGGTCGTCGGCGAGCTGGCCGCGGTCGGCCAGCCGGTCGACGCACTGCCGGACGATCCGCAGCGACTGCTCGATCTCGTCCATCCGGATCAGGTACCGGCCGTAGGCGTCACACGTGTCCACCG
>JAICWX010000524.1 GCA_025934635.1 Streptosporangiaceae bacterium
CTGCGAGCTGCGGCCCGAGCCCGGGACCAGCCCCGCCCCGCCGCCCACGGCCGCCCGCCCGGACAACCTGGCATACATCATCTACACCTCCGGCTCCACCGGCACCCCCAAAGGCGTCGCCACCACCCACCAAAACGTCGCCGTATTCGTCCTGGACGCGATGTCGCAGGCGGCGGAGGACGGGGGCGGTACCTGGCGCAGCCTCATGTACGCGCCGCACTCGTTCGACGCCTCCTCGGCCGAGTTCTGGCCCGCCCTGCTCACCGGCGGCGAGGTGGTAGTGGCGGCACCGGGCGACCTGGACCTGGCTGCGCTCGCGGAGACGATCGTCACCGAGAAGATAGACGTCGCGCAGTTCACGCCGACGCTGTTCGCGCTGCTGGCCGACCACGCCCCCGCCGCGCTGGGACAGCTCTTCCTGGTGACGACGGGAGGCGAACGGATCTCGGCGGGCTGCTTCCAGCGCGTGGCCGACGCCTGCCCGGACACGATCGTGGTCAATGGCTACGGCCCGACGGAGACGACCGTGGCCGCCACCTGGTACATGATGCCGCCCGGGCATCGCCTGCCGGGGAGGGTCCCGATCGGGCGCCCGATGAGCAACACCCGCGTCTACCTCCTGGACCGTTACCTCCAGCCCGTACCACCGGGTACGCCGGCCGAGCTCTACATCGGCGGCCCGCGTCTCGCTCGCGGCTATGTCGGCGGCCCCGGGCTCACCGCGGAGCGGTTCGCACCCGACCCCTTCGGCCCGCCCGGGCAGCGCATGTACCGGACCGGCGACGTTGCCCGCTGGAACCGGGACGGCACGATCGATTTCCTCGAGCGTTCCGATTTCCAGGTGAAGATCCGCGGTCACCGGGTCGAGCCGGCCGAAATCGAGGTGGTGCTGGAAAGTCATCCCGGCGTCAGCCGGGCTGCGGTCGTCGCGCGCGAGGACCGGATGGGAACGAACTACCTCGTGGCCTACCTGGTCCCCAGGACGGCCCCGGCCAGGGATGTGGGGGAGATGGCGGCGGGCCGCCTGCCCGCCTACATGCTGCCGAGCGCGTACGTCACGCTGGACGAACTGCCGCTCACCGCGCACGGCAAGCTCGACCGGAACGCCCTGCCCGAGCCGGCCAGGCCCGCGGTGAGCCAGGAGAAGCCCGAGTCGCCGCAGGAGGCCGTCGTCGCCGGCCTGTTCGCCGAAGTGCTCGGCCTGCCCGCGGTAGGGCGGAACGACAGCTTCTTCGACCTCGGCGGCCACTCACTGCTCGCCACGCAGCTGGTGAAGCGCATCGGTGAGACCTTGCGGTGCGAGCTCGGTGTCCCGCTGCTGTTCGAGGCCCCGACAGTGGCCGCCTTGACCAGCCGGCTGCTCGAGGGGGCCGCTCCGACGGGGCAGTCGCTGTCCGGCGTGCTGTCGTTGCGCGAGGGGACCGGTGCGCCGTTGTTCTGCGTCCATCCCGGTGAGGGGATGAGCTGGTGCTATGCGGGCCTCCTGCCGCACCTCGACGGGTCGGTACCCGTGTACGGAATCCAGGCGCGCGGACTGACCGGTGACGAGGATCTGCCGGCCAGCCTCGAACAGGTCGCGGCCGAGTATGTGCGGCACATCCGGGCCGTGCAGCCCGAAGGCCCCTACTTCCTGCTCGGCTGGTCCTACGGCGGCGTCGTCGCACAGGCGGTCGCCACCCGGCTGCGGGCTGACGAGCAGGAGATCGGGCTGCTGGCGCTGCTCGACGCCTACCCGGCGAACCAGGTCATGGCGCGGGAGCCGAGCCGGGCGGAAATCATCTCGCTCGCGTTCGACGGACTCGACGTGCCTGACTCGGCCGACCTGGGCCCGGCGGACCTGCAGCCAAGGCTCGCCGAGCGCGGAAGCGCGCTCGGCGACCTGAGCGAACAAGCGCTGGCCGCTGTACTGCGAGTGACCGAGAACAACATCCGGTTGCTGCTCGGCTTCGAACCAGACTGCTACGACGGACATGCGCTGCTCTTCCAGGCCGCCCGCGATGGTGAGAACGACGAGCGGGCCAAGCTCTGGCAGCCGTACATCACCGGCGAGATCGCCGTGCACCTCGTCGACAGCACCCACTTCCGCATGACCTCGCCGGCGGCATTGTCTGCTATCGGTCCGATCGTGGCAACGGCAATTCAGGAATACCGAAATCGTTAGGCAATGAAGTTACGCGCCATGGCTATGCATATGAATGCGGAGGTATCCAAAATGCCAGAGAATGATGCTGCGTGCAGGGTATGCTCTCCGGTTACGCACGACATCATCGCGATCGGATGCGGGCCGTCCAACCTGAGCCTGGCTGCCCTGGCCACTGAGATAGACGGACTGGACGTAGCGGTCCTGGAGGCGGCTGACGCCTTTGAATGGCATCCGGGAATGATGTTTCCCGGTACCCACCTGCAGGTGTCGCCGATCAAGGACCTGGTCAGCCTCGTCTCGCCCACCAACCCGTTTTCGTTCCTCAACTTCATTGTCAGCCAGGGGCGCGTCTACCGGTACCTGGTGAGCTCGCGCGCGGGCGTTACCCGCCGGGAATTCGAGCAGTATTACTCCTGGGCGGCCCGGGGGGTGGGTTCGGTCAGGTTCGGTCACCGGGTACGCGCGGCCGACTGGGACGGGGCGAGGTTCCGGGTCGTGACCAGCCAGGGCGTCCACTTCGGCCGGGTGCTCGTCGTGGGCACGGGAACGGCGCCGCGGGTGCCGGCCTGCGCCCAGCGGCTGCTCGGGCCCAGGGTCTTCCACGTCAGCGAGTACCTGACCGCGCCCAGGGACACCAGCGGACGCCGGGTACTTGTCGTCGGCGGCGGCCAGAGCGGAGCCGAGGTGGTCCGGCATCTGCTCACCGCGCCGGGGGAACTGCCCGGCGAACTGACCTGGGTGCTCGGCCGCGACGGGATCTTTCCGCTGGACGACTCGGCCTTCACCAACGACTGGTTCACGCCGTCCGCGGTCCGCTACTTCAACGAGCGCACCGGTACGGAGCGAAACCGGCTGCGCGACGTCCAGCACTATGCCAGCGACGGGGTGAGCGAAGACCTGGCGGCGCAGATTTACCGGCGGCTCTACGAGCTCGACTACCTCGAGCAACCCGGCCTGGATCCGTTCCAGCACGCGCTGCTGCCCGGAGCCAGGCTCACCGGGCTGGCGGAACGAGGAGACGGGACATACCTGGCGTGCGTGTCCGGTCCGGCTGGCCGGGAGCGAACCCTGTGCCCCGACATCGTCGTGCTCGCGACCGGATTCGAGCAGAAACTGCCGCCCTGCGTGTCGTCGTTGCTGCTGGTCAGCGCCGACGGCACGATGCGGGTGGACCCGGACTACCGGGTGGATTCCAGTCAGTGCCCGGTGTACATCCAGAACGGCGCGGTCAGGTCGCATGGCATCGCCGACCCGAACCTGAGCCTGTCGTCCTGGCGATCGGCCGTCATCCTCAACTCCGTCGCCGGGCGCCAGGTGTTCAAGACCGAGGGGCACTCGACGACGCTCGCGCTCGAACCCGGTCAGCACGACCGGGCGGAGGTCCTGCTGCGATGACCCCGGCTCCTGATTCACGACATTCTTACCGACAAGAAAGGCAGGCATGACACCGATGACAGCGAAAGCGATCTGGATGGACGGGAAACTTGTCGACTGGGACGAGGCAACCGTGCATGTCACCAGCTTCGGCTTGCACTACGGAATAGGTTTCTTCGAAGGAATCCGGTGTCATCCCACGCCCGCCGGGCCGGCGATCTTCCGGCTCACGGATCACGTGGAGCGGCTGCGCCGGTCGATGGCCATCTACGGCTTTGAGCTGCCGTACCCGGTAGAGGAACTGGTCCAGGCATGCAAGCAGGTCGTCAGCGTCAACGGGCTGACCGATTGCTACGTGCGGCCGATCGTCTTTCTCGGCGAGGGCGATAACCCGATCGTGGCCGAGTTCCGGACCTCGGTGATTGCCACCGGACAGGGGCCGCTCGGCGGCGCGGGGAAGGAAGCCGGCGTAAGGGCGTGCATTTCGAGCTTCCGCCGTATGTCCCCGAACTCGATCCCGCCCACGGCCAAGGCCACCGGTCAGTACCTGAACTCCTTCCTGGCCGAGGCCGAAGCCATTACCTCCGGCTACGAAGAGGCCATCATGCTCAACGACAGCGGCCAGGTGTCCGATGGCTGGGCGCATAACGTCTTCGCGGTCATCGGCGGCGTGCTGGTGACCCCGCCGATCAGCGCGGGCGTCCTGCCGGGCATCACCCGTGACACGATCATGACGCTGGCCGCCGAGGACGGGATCGAGGTCCGTATGCGTGACCTGGTCCGCTCCGAGCTCTACCTCGCCGACGAATGCTTCCTGACCGGCACGGCCGCCGGGGTCGTGCCGGTGATCTCCGTCGATGGACGGAACATCGGTCCGGGCAAGCCCGGACCCCTCACCGTCGGCCTGCGCGACCGGCTGAGCCAGGTCGTGCACGGCGCCGTGGACGCCCACCCGGAGTGGCGGGAGTCCGTGGATTGATCACCGCCGCCGGGGGCTGGCACCGGTTGGTGCCAGCC